>NZ_JXXD01000056.1 GCF_000935215.1 Stutzerimonas stutzeri | reverse complement strand
CCGATCGGCTCGACGGCCGTCGTGATCGTTACGCGACCGCCGGCTGCGCGGGACGCAGCCGCCAGAGCCCGTCGACACAGCGTTCGCCGTCGAACAATGCCTGAAGTTCCGTAGCCGGCCGCGGCCGGCTGAACCAATAGCCTTGCACCAGCTGGCAGCCCTCGGCCACGAGAAACGCCACCTGCTCGGGGTGCTCCACGCCTTCGGCGACGACGGCCAGGCCGAGGCTCTGGCCAAGGCCGATGACGGCACGACTGATCGCCACGGAGTCGGCATCGTCCGGTGCGGCGGCAATGAAGCTGCGATCGACCTTTAGCACATGCAGCGGGTAACGTTTGAGGTAACCGAGCGAACAATAGCCAGTACCGAAGTCGTCCAGCGCCAGGCGAACACCCAGCGCGGCAATCTCGTGCAGCGCGCCCATCATCAGCTCGCTGTCCTGCATCAAAAGCGTCTCGGTGATCTCCAGCAGCAGGCTCGCGGGCGGCAGTCCGGTTTCACGCAGCACACGGGCCAGCAGCGCGGCGAAACCTGGCTGCTGCAGCTGACGAATCGACAGGTTGACCGCACAGTACAGCTGGCTCTGACCCGCCAGCTGCCAGCGGCGCACCTGACAGCAGGCCTCGCGCAGCACCCACTCACCAACCCGGACGATCTCGCGCGACTCTTCCAGCACCGGAATGAATTCATTGGGCGCCACCGGCTGGTTATTGAAGCGCCAGCGCAGCAGCGCTTCAACGCCGACCAGATAGGGTTGATCGCCTGCTACACGGCAGATCGGCTGATAGTGCAAGGTGAATTCGCGGCGCGTCAGCGCCTGCGCCAGTGCGCTCTCGAGCTCCAGCTGGCGCGCCGCCTTGGAATGCAGGCCATCGCAGAACAGCGCGAATTGGTCCTTGCCGGCGCTCTTGGCCCGGTACAGCGCCAGATCAGCCGCCTGCAGCGCGTTCAGCGCCTGGCCGTCACGCTGCAAGGGCGCGATGCCGATGCTGGCGCTGACCGACAGCGTTCGCTCGCCGAGCTGCAACGGCTGACGCAGCGCGACCAGCATCCGTTGCGCCACACGCTCGGCATCGGCCTCGCAGGCCAGATCGCCGAGCAGGGCGACGAACTCATCGCCGCCGAAGCGTGCAAGGTGATCGCCGGGGCGCAGGCAGCGCAGCAAGCGCTGCGCCACCTCGACCAGCACCTGGTCACCGGCGCCATGCCCGAGACTGTCGTTGATCAGCTTGAAGCGGTCCAGGTCCACGAACAGCAACGCGGCAGCGCGTCCATGGGGACGCTGCTGCACCTCCTTGAGCAGCTCCTCGAGGTGCAGGCGGTTGGCCAGGCCAGTCAGCGCATCGTGACGTGCCGCGTGACGCAAGCAGTCTTCGGCGGCCTTGCGCGCGCTGATGTCGGTCTGCGAACCGGCCATGCGCAAGGTCCCCAGCTCGCAGCGTTCGGCCACACCGCGCACCAGCACCCAGAGGTACTCACCGCGCTCGGTACGGACGCGGTACTCGTGAACCAGCGAAGGGCTGCGCCCGTTCAGGTGGTCGGCGATGGCCTCGCGCAACCCGGGCAGATCGTCCGGGTGCACCCGTTCGAACCAGCTGCGGCTGCAATAACTGGGTTGTGCTGGCATTGCCAGCATGGCGGTCCAGCGCTCGGAAAGGTGCAGCCGGTCATGCTCGACGTCCCACTCCCAGATGCCGTCTTCGGAGCCGCGCAACGCGCGCGTCAGGCGCGCTTCACTGTCCTCCAGCGCATGTCGCTGCGCCGCACTGTAGGTGTCGATGGCGAGAATCATGTCGAAGAAAACGATCTTCAGCAGGCTGTCGTAAACCGCATGCTGCTCGTCGTCGCCTACCAGGGCGCGCAGCATTTCCGACAGATACAGCCGGTAAGCCCCGAGATACCACTCCAGGTCGACGCCGACGCGCTGATGCACCAGCCCGACCAGCAGGCGATCACGCACATAGTCGCGCTCATATGGCCCGTTCCAGAGGCGGCGGTAGTACTCCTGCTGGCGCTGCTTGAGGCGTGTCAGACCGGCACGATCGCTGCGCATCGCTGACGGCTGGCCGAAGTCGGCAAGGTGTTCGTAGAGTTTTTCGATGAAGACCCGATGCGCCGGCTCGAGCTCAGCAGCCGCCCGGTTAAGGCGCAGCGCATCGCTGGCTTGCCATTGCAGGAAACGCTTGCGCGTAAGGATCTGGTCGAGGCCCAGCCCGACTCGTTGCAACAGCGCCTTCAGCTCGTCTTCCATGCCTTTCCCGATGCGATGGCCCGCCCGGCGCGCCCACCTTCGCTTGGCTTTCTGCCAGTCAGGGGCGACGATCAGGTGTGGTACCAGTTGATGCCATAAAGCCATCTAGGGTCGCAGCGGCGCTTCGTCGCATTATTGATGCAAGTCAGCGAAGCGATGGGTCCGGGGACAGACGATAGTCGGGCGCACCGAGGCAGGACGCCCCGGCAGCCCTTCCGGTACTCAGGCCGCCAGCTTGGCGGTGAGCTCCTTCTTGAGGCGGGCGCGCAGTTCGCTCATCTGCTCCCCCATTTCCTCGAGGCGCTTGGCATCGAAAAGCTCGCGTGCCTGCGGGAACATTTCCGATTCCTCTTCCTCGATATGGTGCTCGAGCAGCTCCTTGCACACCTTGGCGCGACCGGAGAATTCGAGGCTGCCGGGATCGGTTGCCTTCAGGTCCGGCAGTACCAGTGCATCCACCGCACGGTGTTCTTCCTTGGCCTCGTGGAACATCTTTGCTTCTTCCTTGCCGCCAGCTTCCTTGTAGGCGGGATAGAGAATCTGCTCTTCCAGCTGGGTATGGATGGTCACTTCCATTTCCAGCTTGCTCAGCAGCTCGGTGCGTGTCTTCACGGCACGCTCGGTGGAATCGGTCAGGCGCGTCAGCAGGTCCTTCACGCGCTCATGATCCTCAATCAACAGGTCGATGGCGTTCATGTGGCTCTCCTCTTCGGCTTCACGGCAAACGAACCGGGCTCTACGGCCCGGTGTCGAAAAATATGGCTGCGGTCATCCCGCAGCCGGGCGGCTCAGGCGTACTCGTAGGTCGGCAGTGCGGTACGGCTCTGGCTCTGCAGATGTGCGATGGAAGGCGACATCCCCGCCTCCAGCGCGAGGTCCCGGCGTACCGAGCTGACGACCCATTCCAGTTGCATCCGGGTTTGGGTCTGGCCCTTGGAAAGCGCTCGCTTGACCAGAACACGGTCGTCGTTGCGCAGGGTCAGCAGCAGCCCGCCATCCGGGCGGGGCTCGGTGAGCACTTCGAACTCAGGGAATGCGGCAGTGAGGAATTGTTGTGCAGCGGTCATTGTTCTGTACTCCAATAAGTTCCAGCGAACCTAACGGAGCAGCGTTCGTGCCAACCTGACCAATGATTTTTTATCTAGCAAAAACAATAACTTATGAAATTATGCCCAGGCATTAAGCCGTGCAAAACGCAATACGAAGCGTGATGCAGGTTGCATTCTGCGGTCTGCATTGGCCGTTCAGCCCTTACGCCAGACACTCGCTAGCCAAGGTTGTTCCTCCCGTGGCACCCCGGCGGGGCGGTAGTAGTGCTCCAGTTCGACGAAACCGGCGGCCAACACGCGTTCGCGCCAGGTCGGCCAGGCATACCAGACGCCGTAGCGATCGCCACTCCAGCCCTCCTGATCCTGACCGCGCGGGTTGGAGCAGAACAACACCCCACCCGGCTTCAAGCTATCGCTCAGCTGCAAAAGGACCCTGGGCAACTCGGTACTAGGCACGTGAAACAGCACCGCATTGGCGAAGATCCCATCGAACGATTGGGCCGGAAGCTCCAGTTGCAGCAGATCCTGATGCCAGACTTCACAGCCACTGTCGGCGCGAGCCATCTCGACGAACGCCTCTGTTCCATCGAGACCTATCGCCACATGCCCACGGGTTCTCAGGGTCTTCAGATCACGACCTGGGCCGCAGCCGAGGTCGAGGATGCGCAGCGGCGGTTCTGCCTGAATGTGACGCAGAAGGGCATCGATGTTCTGGCTGACGTCGTGGTCGAGCGTACCCTCGCGGAAAGCCTCTGCATTGAGGCGGTAGTAATCGAGCGTGCGCTGCGCGGCGGCCTCGGTATTGTTCATGGGCGACTCCAGCAAGAGAATGGCGCAACCCTAGCGCGGCCTCGAGCCTAGGGCCAGTGCTGCGACAGACCTGTACTGCCGGTCAGGCACCCCCGGCTGGGCGCCCCCGGCTAGGCGCCCCCGGCTAAGGTAGGCATTGAGCGTTGCGCCTGGAACGGCGAGGATGCCACTCACAACGTGCGCCAGCGCACAGCCGCCGGTGGAAAGCGACGACCGTCCGGCTGCAGGACTGAAACTTGCAGCGCGTAACCTGTCGAAATCCTGTCCGGCTCTACAACGGCTGGAATGCAGCGAAACGCAACATCGAGACCACCATGAACCACGCACTGCCGAAAATCGTTCTGCTCGTCGAAGACGAGCCGCATATCCTCAGCCTGCTCTCGGACTATCTGGCCAGCGAGGGCTACCAGGTACTGGAAGCGGACAGCGCGCCCAAGGCATTCGAAATCCTGGCGACCAAACCGCAGCTGGATCTGTTGGTAACCGACTTCCGCCTGCCCGGCAACGTATCCGGCGTGATGATCGCCGAGCCGGCACTCAAGCTGCGGCCCGACCTCAAGGTGATCTTCATCAGCGGCTATCCGATCGAAATCTATGAATCGGGCAGCCCCATCGCGCGCTCGGCCCCGGTGCTGGCCAAGCCCTTCGCCCTGGACACGCTGCACAGCCAGATTCAGGCATTACTCGCCAGCTGACCGACACTGCGCCGAAACGAAAAAGCCCGCATAGCGCGGGCTTTTTCACGTCTGGACGGATCAGTTGATCTTCGGGTCCAGTTCGCCGCTGGCGTAGCGCTGGAACATGCCTTCCAGGGAGATCGGCTTGATCTTGCTGGCGTTACCGGCGGTACCGAAGGCCTCGTAGCGGGCGATACAGATGTCGCGCATGGCCGAGACGGTCTTGGCGAAGTACTTGCGCGGGTCGAATTCGCTGGGGTTCTTCGCCATGAACTCGCGAATCGCGCCGGTGGAGGCCAGACGCAGGTCGGTGTCGATGTTGACCTTGCGCACGCCGTACTTGATGCCCTCGACGATTTCTTCGACCGGCACGCCGTAGGTTTCGCCGATTTCACCACCGTACTGGTTGATGATCTGCAGCCACTCCTGCGGCACCGACGAGGAGCCATGCATCACCAGATGGGTGTCCGGAATGCGCGCATGGATTTCCTTGATGCGCTGGATCGAAAGGGTGTCGCCGGTCGGCGGCTTGGTGAACTTGTAAGCGCCATGGCTGGTGCCGATGGCGATCGCCAGGGCATCGACCTTGGTCTTGGCGACGAAGTCGGCGGCTTCTTCCGGATCGGTCAGCAGCTGGCTGTGATCGAGCACGCCCTCAGCACCGACGCCGTCTTCCTCGCCGGCCATGCCGGTTTCCAGGCTGCCCAGGCAACCCAGCTCACCTTCCACGGAGACACCGCAGGCGTGAGCGAAGGCCACGGTCTGCTGGGTCACGCGCACGTTGTAGTCGTAGTCGGCCGGTGTCTTGCCGTCGGCCTGCAGCGAACCGTCCATCATCACCGAGGAGAAGCCCAGCTGGATCGAGCGCTGGCAGACATCCGGGCTGGTGCCGTGGTCCTGGTGCATGCACACCGGGATGTGCGGGAATTCTTCGATCGCCGCCAGGATCAGGTGGCGCAGGAACGGCGCGCCGGCGTATTTGCGCGCACCGGCGGAAGCCTGGACGATCACCGGGGAGTCGGTCTTGTCAGCCGCTTCCATGATGGCGCGCATCTGCTCGAGGTTGTTGACGTTGAAGGCCGGCACGCCGTAGCCGAACTCGGCGGCGTGGTCGAGCATCTGGCGCATGCTGATGAGTGCCATGTTTTCCTTTCTCCCGGTCTGGGTCGTTTGATCGTGTAGAGCCTGCCGCAGTGGCCGACGCTGTTCAAGCGCCGCACGCTGGGCGCGGCATTGTAGTGGCGGGGGCGGCAAATGCCAGCGTCCCGCCAGCTTTCAGTCGAAAGCCCCGCATCGGCGAGGCCTGTATGAATCATTAGCCGCTAGATGCTGATGAGCGACGCACTGCAGCCATGGGCCAGCACCTTGTCATCGGCGACGCGGTACACCAGCGCCTCGTTACCCTTGTCGTGGAAAGCGAGTACGCCATCGCTATAGAAACTGCCGCGGGTGGCTGGTTCCTTTCGCAGGGTATGAATACGTTCGTCATTGCCCACTTTCAGGTCGATCGCCGAGTGCTGGTCGTCAGCGTATCGCCATGCGATGTTCTGCTGACTCTGGCATTTCCAGCGCACGAATGGCGCATCCGGGCCGGATTGCCAGTGGCCACAACCGCCGAGCAGCAACGCTGCGATCAGCATGGACAGGCCTTTGTTCATTCCTTCTCCTTGGCAAACGGTGATCACGGGCAATCCTGCAGGCCGTCTTGCGTAGTGATGGTCGGGTCGCCCGTGGCCTGCATTTCGACGCGCTGGTCATGCTCGGCAGTCGGGCTGAGGACAGGCGGTGGGTCGAGTACCTGGCAAGCGCTATCCGGTGAATTCCCGGCGCAACCGGCCAACCCCAGGCAGCAAACAGCAACAACGGCATATCGCATGGTGCATCCCCTTTCCTTGTTCCAGATAGAACAAAGACCACGGCAAGCCGCCGGGGTTGCCCCATGCGCTGCCGGCCCAGCATCTCCTGGGCCGGCAGGCGAGCGGCACAAGGCGTTCACCTCGCGCGCGAAGTTTCAGTCGGCGCGCTGTTCCAGCACTTCGACCGCCGGCAGCACCTTGCCCTCGACGAACTCGAGGAAGGCGCCACCACCGGTGGAGATGTAGGAGATCTGCTCGGCCACGCCGTACTTGTCGATGGCTGCCAGGGTGTCGCCGCCTCCGGCGATGGAGAACGCCGGGCTCTGGGCGATGGCCTGAGCCAGCACCTTAGTGCCGTTGCCGAACTGGTCGAATTCGAACACGCCGACCGGACCGTTCCAGAGGATGGTCTGCGAGGACTTGAGCATTTCGCCGAACATGGCCGCCGTCTTCGGCCCGATGTCCAGGATCATGTCGTCATCGGCGACGTCGGCGACAGCCTTGACCGTGGCCTCGGCACTCTCGGCGAACTCCTTGGCAACCACCACGTCCACCGGCAGCGGCACGGCAACCTTGGCCGCGATGGCCTTGGCGGTGTCGAGCAGATCCGCTTCATGCAGCGACTTGCCAACGTTGTAACCCGCCGCGGCGAGGAAGGTGTTGGCGATGCCGCCACCGACGATCAGCTGGTCGCAGATGTCGGCCAGCGAGGTCAGCACGTCGAGCTTGGTCGACACCTTGGAACCGGCGACGATGGCGACCATTGGCTTGGCCGGGGTTTTCAACGCTTTACCCAGGGCATCCAGCTCTGCCGCCAGCAGCGGGCCGGCGCAGGCCACCTTGGCAAACTTGGCCACACCATGGGTCGAGCCCTGAGCGCGGTGCGCGGTGCCGAAGGCGTCCATGACGAAAACGTCGCACAGCGCAGCGTACTTCTGCGCCAGCTCGTCGGTGTTCTTCTTCTCGCCCTTGTTGAAGCGCACGTTCTCCAGCAGCACCAGCTCACCCGGCTGCACCTCGACGCCTTCCAGATAGTCCTTGATCAGCGGCACTTCGCGGCCGAGGGCCTTGGATAGGTAGTCGGCGACCGGCTTGAGGCTGTCTTCCTCGCTGTAGACGCCCTCTTCCGGTCGTCCCAGGTGCGAGCAGACCAGCACCGCCGCGCCCTTCTCCAGCGCCAGCTTGATGGTCGGCAACGAGGCCAGGATGCGTGCATCGCTCTTCACCGCGCCATCCTTCACCGGCACGTTGAGGTCCTCGCGGATCAGCACGCGCTTACCCTGGAGGTCGAGATCGGTCATCTTCAAAACGGTCATGTTGGTCTTCCTTAAGGTCGAGAAGCAGCGATGTTCCAGGCGCGGGGGCTAGGTGCGATTGGCCACGCGCAGATAGTGGTCGGTGACGTCGAGCATGCGGTTGGCGAACCCCCATTCGTTGTCGAACCAGGCCAGCAGGTTCACCAGGCGCGGGCCGGACGCGCGCGTCAGGCTGCCGTCGACGATCGCCGAATGCGGATCGTGATTGAAATCGCAGCTGGCGTGGGGAAGCTCGGTATACGCCAGCAAGCCCTGCAAGGGCCCGCCTTCGGCGGCCTCGCGCAGCACCCGGTTGATCGTTCGCGCATCGGTATCGCAGGCGGTTTGCAGCGTGATGTCCAGACAGGACACGTTCACCGTGGGCACCCGCACCGCTTTGGCCTGAATCCGCCCCGAGAGTTCCGGCAGCAGGCGTTCGATACCCCGCGCCAGGCCGGTGGACACCGGAATTACCGACTGGAAGGCCGAACGGGTGCGGCGCAAGTCTTCATGATGGTAGGCGTCGATCACCGGCTGATCGTTCATCGCCGAGTGAATCGTGGTGATCGAGGCGTACTCGATGCCCACCGCGTCGTTGAGCAGCTTGAGCAATGGCACGCCGCAGTTGGTAGTGCAGGAAGCGTTGGACACCAGCCGCTCGGAGCCCGTCAGCTGCTGCTGGTTGATGCCCATGACCACCGTGGCATCGACATCCGCCGCGCTGGCCATCGGCTGCGAGAACAGCACCCGCGGCACACCCGCGGCGAGAAAGCGCTCGCCATCGGCGCGACTGGTGTAGGCGCCGGAGCACTCCAGCACCAGGTCGACGTCCAGCGCCCGCCAGTCGACCGCCTCGGGCGTCGACTCGCGCAGCACCTTCACGCAGTGCCCATTGAGGTGCAGGCAATCGCCGTCCACGCTCACTTCGCCGGGGAAGCGGCCATGGGTAGAGTCGAAGCGGGTGAGGTATTCCAGGCTGGCCATGTCGGCCAGATCGTTGAGGGCAACGAACTGAAAATCGAAGGCGGCGCCGCGCTCATAGAATGCACGCAGCACGCAACGGCCGATGCGGCCGTAGCCGTTGAGGGCGACGCGATAGGGACGGGCGTTGGCCATGGGTTCTTCGTCGGTCCTGCAGGTGGAAAACCGATGTTCTCCACCCTACGCGGATGGGGCTCGATGGGTGGATGGCCGCAGCCATCCACCCCATCTTTGCGGTCAGTCCTCCAGCAGCTCTTCGGCGACGGCGAGGATGTTGTCGACGGTGAAGCCGAATTCCTCGAACAGCTGATTGGCCGGAGCCGATTCCCCGTAGGTGGTCATGCCGATGATGCGACCGTCAAGGCCGACGTATTTGTACCAGTAGTCCGCGTGCGCCGCCTCGACGGCGATACGTGCACCGACTTCCACCGGCAGCACCTGCTGCTTGTAGGCGGCGTCCTGGGCATCGAACACGCTGGTGCAAGGCATCGAGACGACACGCACCTTGCGGCCCTGCTCGGTCAGCTTGTCGGCGGCCTGCACCGCCAGACTGACTTCCGAACCGGTGGCGATGAGGATCAGCTCCGGCTCGCCGGCGCAGTTCTTCAGGATGTACCCGCCGCGGGCGATGGCCGCCTCGGTCTCGTTGTCGCGCACGTGGAACGGCAGGTTCTGCCGCGAGAAGATCAGCGCGCTCGGGCCGTCCTTGCGTTCGACCGCATGCTTCCAGGCCACCGCGGATTCGACGGTATCGGCCGGGCGCCAGGTGTCCAGGTTCGGCGTGGTGCGCAGGCTGGTCAGCTGCTCGATCGGCTGGTGAGTCGGGCCATCTTCGCCAAGACCGATGGAGTCGTGGGTGAAGACGTAGAGCACGCGCTGCTTCATCAGGGCGGACATGCGCACGGCATTGCGGGCGTATTCCATGAACATCAGGAAGGTCGCGCCGTACGGAATCAGGCCGCCGTGCAGGGCGATGCCGTTCATGATCGCGGCCATGCCGAACTCGCGCACGCCGTAGTACATGTAGTTGCCCGAAGCGTCCTCGGCAACTACCGGCTTGCAGCCCTTCCACAGGGTCAGGTTGGAGCCGGCGAGGTCCGCCGAACCGCCGAGCAGCTCCGGCAGCAGCGGGCCGAAGGCATTCAGACAGTTCTGGCTGGCCTTGCGGCTGGCGATGGTCTCGCCCTTGTTGGCGACTTCACGGATGAACTCGCTGGCCTTCTCGGCGAAGTCGGCCGGCAGTTCACCAGCCATGCGCCGCTTGAACTCGGACGCCAGCGCCGGGAATTCGGTCTCATAGGCGGCGAAACGCTTGTTCCACTCGTTTTCCGCGTCGGCGCCCTTCTGCTTGGCGTCCCATTCGGCGTAGATCTCGGCCGGGATTTCGAACGGGCCGTGTTTCCAGCCCAGCGCCTCGCGGGTCAGCGCGATTTCGGCATCACCCAGCGCAGCGCCGTGGGATTCTTCCTTGCCCTGCTTGTTCGGCGAGCCGAAGCCGATGATGGTCTTGCAGCAGATCAGCGTCGGACGGTCGCTCTTGCGCGCGGTCTCGATGGCCATCTGGATCTCGTCGGCGTCATGGCCGTCGACGTTGCGGATCACCTGCCAGCCATAGGCTTCGAAGCGACGCGGGGTGTCATCGGTGAACCAGCCGTGCACTTCGCCGTCGATGGAGATGCCGTTGTCGTCGTAGAAGGCGATCAGCTTGTTCAGGCCAAGGGTCCCGGCCAGCGAGCAGACTTCGTGGCTGATGCCTTCCATCATGCAGCCGTCGCCGAGGAACACATAGGTGTTGTGGTCGACGATGTTGTGGCCGGGGCGGTTGAACTGCGCCGCCATGACCTTCTCCGCCACGGCGAAACCGACAGCGTTGGCCAGGCCCTGACCGAGCGGACCGGTGGTGGTCTCGACGCCGGCGGTGTAGCCGAACTCCGGGTGGCCCGGGGTTTTGCTGTGCAGCTGGCGGAAGTTCTTCAGGTCATCGATGGTCAGGTCGTAACCGGTCAGGTGCAGCAGCGAGTAGATCAGCATCGAGCCATGGCCGTTGGACAGCACGAAGCGGTCGCGGTCGGCCCACTGCGGATTGGTCGGGCTGTGCTTCAGATGATCGCGCCAGAGGACTTCGGCGATGTCCGCCATGCCCATGGGGGCACCCGGGTGGCCGCTGTTGGCTTTCTGCACAGCATCCATGCTGAGGGCGCGGATGGCATTGGCTCGCTCACGACGGCTGGGCATCGCTGAATCTCCTGCGGGTGTACGTAGAAAAAGGCGGCCATTTTCCCCTACCGAGGGTGGCCCCGGCAATGACTGAATGGCAGCCCCGCAAGCTCAATCCAACAGCTCGACGCCCTGACTGGTCACGTCCGGCAGGTGTTCGAGCAGGTAATCGCGCATGCGCATCAGGGTCGCCGACTCATCGCCGCCGCCAGGCCAGACCAGGTAATAGCTGTCACCGGACTTCACTGCCTGATGGAACGGCAGCGCTAGGCTGCCGCGCTGCAGCTCGGCGCCGACCAGCGCCAGATCGCCGATCGAGACACCATGCCCCTGCGCCGCGGCGGAGATGCCCAGCTCGAGGGTGTCGAACAGCTTGCCCTGCTGCCAGGCGATCTGATCCGCGCGCCCGGTACGCTGCAGCCAGCGCCGCCAGTCACGGCAATCCCGCGAGGGATGGATCAGCTCCGCCTCGCCCAGCCGCTGCGTGGTCCAAGCCGTGGTGCCAAGCAGTTCGGGGGCACAGACCGGCACCAGCCACTCATCGAACAGCTTCACCCGTCGCCAATCAGCGGGAAAACCGCCGTTGCCGAGCAGAATTGCACAGTCGAACGGCTCGCTACTTAAATCCACTGCGTCCAGATCCATCCAGGCACTGGTCAACTGCACGCGGCTCTGCGGATTGGCCATATGAAAGCCCTCCAGCGTGCCCAGCAACCAACGCATGGTCAGCGTCGACGGCGCCTTCAGGCGCAACGCACCGCGCTGGCGGGTCACCGCAACGCAGGCGTTTTCGATGGTGCGAAAACCGATCTTCAACTCCTGCGCCAGCAGTCGCCCGGCATCGGTCAGCGTCAGACGCGAGCCGTGCCGCTCGAACAGCTGGCAGCCGAGATGCTCTTCCAGCGTCTTCACGTGCCGGCTGACCGCACTCTGGGTGATGAACAGGCTCTGCGCGGCCTGGGTGAACGAGCCGAAACGCGCCGCCACCTCGAAGGCGCGCAAGGCATAGAGCGGCGGCATGCGCGGCGCTGCGACAACCGAATCCGGCATGACTAAAACTCATCCTTAGGGGTCATTTTTTCCATTTTCCAATCTTTTCCAGCGTCCCAATACTGCGCCAGCAATGGGGTTCCGGGCCAGCTTCGGTATTCACTTAACGCGCACGCGCACCAATAAAAACTCAGGAAAGGATGCCATGCAGAACAAATACTACGAGACGCTCCTGGCCAATACGGTAGAGAAGAGCGCACTGCAGCATGAGCAGATCGGCCAGATCATCAATTTCAGGCTGTTCGGTAACAAGAAAGGCTTCATGACCCTCGAAAGTCTGCCCATCGGCGACACCCCGCCAACACCGCTGAGCCGCGACCTGCTTTGCAAACCCGACGACAGCAGCGAGCGCCTTCTGCTGCAGGCCACCGCCCTGCTCGGCGAACCGATCGGCTATCTGCAGGAATCCGAGGGCTGCATCGTCAACAACTTCTTCCCGCAGCAGGCACATTCCCGCGGTGCAACGTCGGACAGTTTCGATACCGAACTGGACCTGCACACGGAAAACGCCTTCCACGCCGTACTGCCCGACTATCTGGTGCTGCTCTGCCTGCGCCAGGACCCCGACGCGGAGGCGGTCACCTATATCGCCTCGATCGAGCGCATCCTCGAGCGACTGACCTTCGAAGAGCAGGCGTTCTTCCTCACCGAGCCGTACAACTTCCTGTCCGATTACGGTCCCACCGAAAAGAACCAGCGCATCGACATCAATCGCCACCAGACCATCCTCTACGGCGACCCGGATGCACCTTTCTTCCGTTTCGACCCGCACTTCATGCTGGCCTTCAGCAGCCGCGCCCAACAACTGATGGACAAGCTGCGCGCCATCGCCTGGGAGGTGGTCGAGCCGGTGCGGCTGAATCGTGGCGACATGCTGATCATCGACAATCGCCGCACCGCTCACGCGCGCAGCCCCTTCAGTGCACGCTTCGACGGCAGCGATCGCTGGATCCAGCGCGCCTTCGCCATCACCAATCCGAACTTCTATGCCGAGCGCCTGGGCAAACGCAGCCGGGTATTCGGCCTGGTGACCGAACTATGAACGCTACCTATCTCGCCTTCGCCGCGGCGGTCGCCCTGCTGATCGCCTCTCCCGGACCGGTGGTCGCACTGGTGGTATCCGACGCGCGCCGGCGCTGGCCACTGTGGACGATTCTCGGCGGTGCGCTGTCTGCGCAGATCCTGATGATCGCCGCACTGGTGATGATCTACCTGGCGCTGGACCTCGACCCGCTGGTGCTCGAAGCCGGGCAGATCCTCGGCGGCCTGTACCTGATCTGGCTGGGCTGCGACAGCCTGTGCGGCGGACGCAGCGAGGCCGCCATGCCCAAACGCAGCGAGGCGCACTATTTTTGGCGGGCCATGGCGGTGGGCCTGTCCAACCCCAAGGACATCCTGTTCTTTCTCGCCTTCCTCCCCGGCTTCATCCTGCCCGCGCAGCCGTTCGCGCCACAGGCGACGGTGCTCATCGTGATCTGGGCGGTGATCGATCTGAGCATCCTGCTCGCCTACAGCCTGCTCTCGCGCCGTCTGGCCGGCGAAGGACTGATCCAGCGCCTGCTGGATATCCTGCCGAACTATTTCCTCATCGGGCTGGGCCTGGTGTCCTGCACCCTTGGGTTGTCCCGCCTGCTGCATTAACCCTGCGCCCACAAGGGCAATATCAAAACTTTTTGATATTGCCCTTGCTGTACGAAAAGTGACCGACTAAACTGCGCGACCTATGAGCCTGCGCATACCCCAGATCCGTTTCGACGCCAGTGATTCGCTCGCCGCCTTGTGCAAGGCCGGTGGCGATGCGCTGCGGCTGAACATATTGCGGGCGTTGGCCAGCGATTCGTTCGGCGTGCTCGAGCTGGCGCAGATCTTCGCCATCGGCCAGTCCGGCATGAGCCATCACCTCAAGGTGCTGACGCAGGCCGGTCTGCTGGCGACCCGCCGCGAAGGTAACGCGGTGTTCTATCGACGCAGCCTGCCGCAAGCGGATAGCCCAGGCGGCAAGCTGCATGGGGCGCTGCTCGAAGAGGCTGATCGACTGGAACTGCCACGCGAAATCGAAGCGCGTATCGCGGCGGTCCATGCCCAGCGCAGCGCCGCCAGCGAGGATTTCTTCGCGCGCATGGCCGACAGCTTTCAGGCCCGTCAGGACCTTATCGCCGGCCTGCCGCAGTACCGCGACAGCGTGGTGGCCCTGCTCGACGCGCTGAACTTCAATGCCAGCGCCACGGCGCTGGAAGTCGGTCCCGGGGATGGCAGTTTCCTGCCGGAGTTGGCGCGGCGCTTCGCACGCGTAGTGGCGCTGGACAACAGCCCCGCCATGCTCGACCTGGCGCGTGCGCGCTGTCAGGAAGCGGGGCTGACAAATGTCGAGCTGAAGCTCGCCGACGCACTGCACGACGACTGCCCGCCGGCCGACTGCGTGGTGCTGAACATGGTGCTGCATCACCTGGCGGCGCCCGGCGAGGCGATCAAACAACTGGCACGGCTGGTGAACGCGGGCGGCAGCCTGCTGGTCACGGAGCTGTGCAGCCACAACCAGAGTTGGGCCAGGGAGGCCTGCGGCGATCTCTGGCTCGGCTTCGAACAGGACGATCTGGCCCGTTGGGCCGATGCCGCGGGGCTCACGCCCGGCGAGAGCCTCTACATTGGCTTGAAGAACGGTTTTCAGATCCAGGCCCGGTACTTTTCCCGGTCCGTCCCTGACGACCGACTCACCCACCGGTAATAGGAAACCGATAGATGAGCGAATACTCGATTTTTACCTCCGAGTCCGTGTCCGAAGGGCATCCGGACAAGATCGCCGACCAGATCTCCGATGCGGTGCTCGACGCCATCATCGCCGAGGACAAGCATGCCCGCGTGGCCTGCGAAACCATGGTCAAGACCGGTGTGGCGATCGTTGCCGGTGAAGTCACCACTTCGGCCTGGGTCGATCTGGAGCAACTGGTGCGCGACGTCATCGTCGACATCGGCTACAACAGCTCGGAAGTCGGTTTCGACGGCGCCACCTGCGGCATCATCAACATCATCGGCAAGCAGTCGGTGGACATCGCCCAGGGCGTCGACCGCACCAAGCCGGAAGACCAGGGTGCCGGTGATCAGGGCCTGATGTTCGGCTACGCCAGCAACGAGACCGACGTGCTGATGCCGGCGCCGATCCGCTTCTCCCACGCCCTGGTCGAACGCCAGGCTGAAGCACGCAAGAACGGCCTGCTGCCATGGCTGCGCCCGGACGCCAAGAGCCAGGTCACCTGCCGCTACGAGAACGGCAAGGTCGCCGGCATCGACGCCATCGTGCTGTCCACCCAGCACAACCCCGAGGTCAAGCAGAGCGACCTGCGCGAAGCGGTGATGGAGCTGATCATCAAGCACAGCCTGCCCGCGGAGCTGCTGCACAAGGACACCCAGTACCACATCAACCCGACCGGCCAGTTCGTCATCGGCGGCCCGGTTGGCGACTGCGGCCTTACCGGCCGCAAGATCATCGTCGACACCTACGGCGGCATGGCCCGCCATGGCGGCGGTGCCTTCTCCGGCAAGGACCCGTCCAAGGTAGATCGCTCGGCCGCCTACGCCGGCCGCTACGTGGCGAAGAACATCGTCGCCGCCGGCCTCGCCGATCGTTGCGAGATTCAGGTGTCCTACGCCATCGGCGTAGCGCAGCCGACATCCATCTCGCTGAACACCTTCGGCACCGGCAAGCTCAGCGACGACAAGATCATCGCTTTGGTCCGTGAGCATTTCGATCTGCGCCCTTACGCGATCACCCGCATGCTCGACCTGCTGCACCCGATGTACCGCGCCACCGCGGCCTACGGCCACTTCGGCCGCAATCCCTACGAGATGACGGTGGGGGCCGACACCTTCACCGCCTTCACTTGGGAAAAGACCGACAAGGCCGACGCTTTGCGCGCCGCTGCCGGGTTGTAAGCGCGACCGCACCGACAAAAA
>NZ_JXXD01000397.1 GCF_000935215.1 Stutzerimonas stutzeri | reverse complement strand
AGGAGGAGTATGAACGCCTGGCGCGGATGATCGACAGCATGTTGTTTCTCGCCCGTGCCGAGCAGCCGGCTGCGGCCATCGAGCGGCAGCGCTTTGCATTGCCGGCACTGGTCGAGCAGCTGTGCGACTACTTCGAAGGCGTCGCCGAAGAGCGCGGCATTCAGCTGCTCGATGAAACCGAGGGTGAGCTTTTCGGTGACCCTGAGATGATCCGCCGGGCGCTGGCGAACCTGCTGGCCAATGCGCTGCGCTACGGCGCCAGTGACAGCCCGGTGCGTATCGTCAGTGGTGGCTCAGGAGTAGGTTGGCGGTCGGTCAGCGTGATCAATCTGGG
>NZ_JXXD01000055.1 GCF_000935215.1 Stutzerimonas stutzeri | reverse complement strand
GAAGCGCAGCGCGGCGGTGTGCAGGTCGGGGCTGGCATCGGAAGCGCGCCGCTGCAACGCATCGAGCGTTGCGTCGTTGAATGCCTGCCACCACTGGGCCGGCAATGCCTGAGTGGCTTCGGTCGGAATGCGTAGCGACGCATCACCGCTGCGCCAACTCGTCCAATCGTCCGGTGCGGCGGGCGTGGGCTTGACGAAATCCGGGCGAACGGCGCAACCGGCGAGTGCGGCGGCAAGTGCACCGGCGAGCAGGCGGGGGACGAGACGATTGGAACAGCGCGGTGCGTGCATGACGATACTCGATCAGGAAAGGCGATTGCGGAACAGCCACGCCGCCAACGGCAGCGAGATGGCGCCCATCACCAGCAAGGGAATGAAGTCGCGCCAGATATCGAGGAAACCGGCGCCTTCCAGATACACCCGGCGCACGATGCTCATGCCGAAGCGCAGCGGGTTGACGTAGGTGGCGATCTGTAGAACTTCCGGCATGTTCTTCACCGGCGTGAGCAGGCCGGAGAGCAGCATCAGCGGCATGATTAGCAGGAAGGTGTAGAGCATCGCCTGCTGCATGCTCAGCGACACCGCCGACACCGACAGGCCGACGCCGACTGCGGCGATGTTGAAGGTGAGCAGCCCTGCGTACAGCAGCCACACCGAGCCGTTCATTGGGATCTGGAACCAGAACAGGATGACCAGGAAGATGATGGTCGATTGCAGCAGGCCGACCAGAATCGCTGGGATCGCCTTGCCGATCAGGATCTGGAAGGGCGTCAGCGGCGTGACCAGCAACTGGTCGAAGGTGCCTTGCTCGCGTTCGCGCGCCACCGACAGCGCCGCGATCAGCAAGGTCTGCAACATGCTCAGCGTGCCGATCAGCCCCGGCATCATGTTCCAGCGCGATTCCAGGTTGGGGTTGAACCAGGCGCGGCGCTCGATACGGACGCCGGATGCGCCGCCGCCCAGCGAGGCGTTGTAGCTGGCGACGATAGAGCCGACGTAAGCAGACGCCGAACCGGCGGTGGAGGAATTGCGCCCGTCCAGGATCACCTGCAAGGGCGCGCTCTGCCCGGCATTCAGGCGCTGCTGAAAATCGGCGGGGATGCTCAACACCATCAGCGCATCGTTGCCGTCGATCATTCCTGCGATCTGCGAGGAGTTGGTCAGGGTGGCGGCGCGGTGGAACACGCCGGTTCCGTCCAGCCGTGCCAGTAATTCAGCTGACGCTTGGCCACGGCTCTGGTCAAGCACCGCGTAGGGCACGTTGGTGAGGTCGTAGGTGGCGCCATAGCCGAACAGGAGCGCCTGCATCAGTGCTGGAGCAAACAGCATGGCGCGGTTGGCAGGGTCTTTGACCAAGGCGAGGATTTCCTTGCGGATCAGCGCGCCGATCTGGGCCAGGGTGGCGAAAAAGGCATGCATCGCAGTCACCTCAAGGTCTTGCGCAACGTGCGCTGCGTGGCGAACATCAACACCAACGCATACAGAGCGAGAATGCCGCAATTCAGGAAGATCACCGGCCAGTTGTTGCCGGCCATGAACAGGGTCTTGATCAACGCCATGAAGTGCGTGGCCGGCAGCAGTTGGCTGATGACCTGGATCACCACCGGCACGTTGCGCAGGTCGAACACGAAGCCGGAGAGCATCATCGCCGGCATGAAGCTGGCCAGCAGTGCCATCTGGCTGGCCTGGAACTGGTTGCGGGTGACCCCGGAGATCCACAGCCCGAGCAGCAGCGACACCATCAGGTACAGCAGGCCAGCGATGACGATGACGACCAGCGAGCCGCGCATCGGCACGTGGAACAGGAAGTGCGCGGCCAGCAGGCACAGACCCAAGTCGATCACTCCGACCACCATGTACGGCGCGATCTTCGACAGCACGATCTCCATCGGCCGCACCGGGGTGACGAACAGCGATTCCAGCGTGCCGCGCTCCCATTCGCGCGCGATCAGCAGCGAGGTCAGGAAGCCGCCGATCAGGGTCAGCACCAGCACGATCAGGCCGGGGATCAGGAACCAGCGGCTTTCGCCGGCCTCGTTGAACCACATCCGCTGCACGACCTCAACGTTGCCGATGCCGGCGGGCTTGTTGCCGGCGCGATCCGCCTGTTGCTGCGCCCATGAACCTATCGCGCCGCTCACATAGCCTTCGATGGTCTGCGCCGAGCTGGAATCCACGCCGTTGAGCAGCAACTGGATGCGCGCATCGCCGGCGTTCAAGCGGCGCGAGAAATCCATCGGCACTCGGACGATGCCATCCACCGTGCCGACCATCATCAAGCGTTCGGCCTCGGCCATGTCGGCGGCAAAAACCGACGCGATATACGGCGAGCCTTGCAGGCCATCGACCAGTTCGCGCGCGGTCGGCGAGCGGTCTTCCATCACCACTGCAACCGGCGCGTTCTTCACGTCGAACGACAAACCATAGCCAAACAGCAGGATCAACGCGACCGGCAACAGCAGGCCGACCGCAAGGTTGCTCTTGTCTCGCAGCATCTGCCGCACTTCCTTGCGCAGCAGGGCGGTGAAGCGGCGCAGAAACCCGCTTTGTGTGTCGTGCGTGCTCACGCCGCCACTCCTTCGGCCGCCTTCGCTCGGCCTTGCTCGACGATGGCGATGAACGCGCTGTTCATGTCGCCGCCGGCGTCGCCGGCTTGCTCGCGTACCTGTATCGGCGTGCCCAGCGCCAGCATCCTGCCCGCGTCCTGGATCGCGATGCGGTCGCAGTATTCGGCCTCCTCCATGAAGTGGGTGGTGATGATGATGGTGGTGCCGCCCTGCGCCAGGGCGGTGATGGTGCGCCAGAACGCGCGCCGCGCCAGCGGGTCGATGCCGCTGGTCGGCTCATCGAGGAACAGGATCTCCGGTTGGTGCAGCAGGCCGGCGGCCATCGCCAGGCGCTGCTTGTAGCCGCCGGGCAACTGGCCGCTGAGCGCCTTCGGTTCCAGCGCGAACTGCTCGATGATCGCGTCCACCCGCGCGTCTCGGGCCTTGCCGCGCAGGCCGTAGGCGCCGCCGAAGAACTCCAGGTTCTCGCGCACGCTCAGGTTGCCGTACAGCGCGAACTTCTGCGACACGTAGCCGATGCGCGCGCGTGCCTTGGCGCGGGCATGGCGCAAGTTCAGGCCGGCCACTTCCAGATGGCCGCTGGTCGCCGGCAGCAGGCCGCACAACATGCGGAAGGTCGTGGTCTTGCCGGCCCCGTTGGGGCCGAGCAGGCCGAAGATTTCTCCGCGTGCGACCTCGAACGAGGTGCTGGCCACGGCGGTGAAATCGCCGAACTTGCGCACCAGGTCGCGCACCACGATCACGGGTTTTCCGTCATCGCGCGGCGCATCGACGTTCGCTTCCTGCGGTGTCGTGGCTTGTGGCGAAGCCGCTTCGTCGCCGTCCTGATGCTGGCGCAACAACATCATGAAGGCGTCTTCCAGTTCTTCCGTGCGCGATTGCGGGGGCGAACCATCGAGCAACGCGGCGATCTTTGCTTCGTCCGCATTCGGCTGGCGGATGAAACGCACTGCGCCGCCGCTGGGAACGGCATCGACAATCAACTCGCTGGCGTCGATCAGCCTGGCCTGCAAGTCGCGGGCTGGCGTGCCTGCGGCCGGCGGCGCAACGAAGGCCAGCCCGCGTGCGCGTTCGGCCAGCGTCTGCGGCGTGCCTTCGGCCAATACTTTGCCCAGGTTCATCACGAACACTTGCGCGCAGCGCTCGGCCTCGTCCATGTAGGCGGTGCTGACGATCACGCTGAGCTGTTCGTCCTCGACCAGTTGCTGCACGATCTTCCACAGTTCGCGCCGCGACAGCGGATCGACGCCGACGCTGGGTTCGTCCAGCAGCAGCAAGTCAGGCGAACGCACCAGGGTGCAGGCCAGGCCGAGCTTCTGCTTCATGCCGCCGGAGAGCTTGCCGGCGGGCCGGTCGGTGAAGCGCGCCAGGTCGGTCATGTCCAGCAGTCGGGCGAAGCGTTCGCGGCGCTGCTGCTGCGGCACGCCATGCAGGTCGGCGTAGAGGTCGAGGTTCTCCTGCACGCTCAGGTCTTCGTACAGGCCGAAGCGCTGCGGCATGTAGCTGATGCGATCCTGTACAGCCTGCGGGTCTTGCGCCACGTCGATCCCGAGCACCCGCAGGCTGCCGGCGTCGGGCTTCAACAGGCCGGCCATCATTCGCAGCAACGTGGTCTTGCCGGCGCCATCCGGGCCAACCAATGCTGTCAGCTCGCCTTGGCGCACCTGTAGCGACACGCCATCGACCGCGTGCAGCGGCCCGCCGCCCGGCGCCTCGAAGGTCTTGCGCAGGCTGTCGGCGACGACGCTGGCGCCGGCTGGCTCGGCTCGGCTCATTGCGTGTCGCCGCCCAATACGACAGTGGCAGGCTGGCCCAGGCGCAGCGCATCGTCCTCGTCCTCGACGACCACCCGCACCTCATAGACCAGGCTGGTGCGCAGTTCCTCGGTCTGTATCGCTTTCGGGGTGAACTCGGCGACCGAGGAGATATAGCCGACCTTGCCGGTGATGGGCCTGTCCGGTGCGCTGTCGGTGGTGACGCGCGCGGACTGGCCGGGCTTGACCTTGCCCAAATCCGGTTCATTCACATACACGCGCACCCACTTCGGCTGGGTGATCGCCAATGCGTACACCGGCTTCTGCGGGGTGGCCATGTCACCCGGTTCCAGCAGGCGCGAGCGCACCACGGCATCGGATGGCGCGATCAACTGGCCCTGAGAAATCTGATGCTGCAACAGTGCCAATTGCGCCTCGGAGGACTTCAGTTGCGCCTCGGCGGCGGCGATGTCTTCCTTGCGCGGGCCGATTTCTGTCAGGCGCAGCGCGTCGCGCTGTTGCGCCGCCTGCGCGTCGGCGACCTGCACGGCGGCACGGGCGCGATCCAGTTCCTGTGCGCTGACCCCACGGTTGTCGGTATTGGCGGCAATCCCCTGCAATCGCGCCAAGTCCTTGCGCGCACGCTCGGCATCGGCCTGTGCAGCGGCGTAGCTACTTCTCGCCTGCGCCAGTTCTTCGGGGCGCGAGCCGTTCTTCAGGCGCAACAGGTTCTGCTGCTGCACGCCGATCTGTGCCTGCGCCTGTTCGGCCTGCAAGGCCAGCGTTTGCGTGTCCAGCGTGGCCAACAGTTGACCCGCCTTCACCGCATCGCCTTCATCGACCTTCAATTCGGCCACGCGGCCACTGCCATCGAAAGCCAGCGACACCTGCCGGATGTCCACGTTGCCGTACAGCACCAGCGCGCCACCGTCGTCACGGTGGCTGAATTGCCACCAGGCCCAGGCCGCGAGAACCACGGCGGCAACGGCGGTAAGGAGGATGAGAGGCTTCTTCATGGGCGGTGTTCCGTGGTTTCAAGGGCGCTTCGGGTCATCAGCATACCCTAACATTAAATTAAGTTTAATGTTTGATTGCAAGCACATTCGCACTCACCCGCTTCCAGCGGTCAGAACCGCCGGCCGAGGGTCAAGGTGCCGTAGACCGGGATTTCCTTCTGGCCCCGGAACTCGCGCGTACGGTAGTAGCGCGCGAACGCAAGCCGCCAGTGACCGCGGTAGATCGCGACGCCATAGCCAATGTCGGCCACGAACGGACGCTTATCGACGCTATGGCTGGACTAGAAGGTGTTGCCGTCGAGGGTGATGTCGTGCAGCACCCAGCGGGCATCGGCGGCAACGAACAGGTGTCCGTTCCAGGCACTACCGGCAGCGACCTTCACCGGCGCGGTGTTCTCGCCGGCGGGCCGCAGCGGGGCGGTGCCGAAGTCGTCCGGCAGGCGCAGACCGAAACGCCACTCGCCACCGACATTGGCATAGGTTGCGAAATTGCCCAGGCTCGCGCCCCAATGGCGCGTGAAGTCCCAGCCCCAGCCACTCGCGCTTACGTTGCGCGCGAGCCGCTGGCGTCGCTCATGAATCAACTGCACGACCGGCTCGTCGCGCAACTGGTGGTTCCAGCCATTGAAGCGATCCACGTCGATGACGCCATGCCACCAGTCCTGCACTTCCTCGGCCCGCGAAGACGGCCCGACCACGCCGACGCGGATCTGCGACGTGCGAAGGGAGTCGCCGCGACGGGCGTTGTAGCCGAAACTCAGCATCAGCGCGCCGGCAAACGGACGGTCGTCCGCGATGAGATGGGAAGGTGCCTTGTCGGTCGGGGTATACATCATCTGTCCGATCCCGATCGTCATGTTCTGCTCGTCGAATCCGTCCGGTTGCAGCCAGGCCAGCCGCCGGTTCAGCCAGCGGGCAAGGTGCGGCAGACATGGATCGTTGGCGTAATCGACTAGGTTGGGCGATACCCAACTGGCCAAAAAGCCGTTCGAGTAGCCCTGATCCTGGCTTAGCCCCCCCGAACATATCGTTGTCGATGCGCAGGTTGATCGTGCCGGACGACAACAGCGGCGTCTTCCCGTCGGGGCAGGACTGCGCCTGTGCTGATGCGTTGGACACCACACACAGCAGACCAAACGCCGAGGTGATTGCGGCGGTGTATTGCACGAGGCGTCGAGAGCTGTTGCGCATCTTAGTCACGCAGGTTCGCGGCCTGTGCGGCTTGCTAGGTCGTTGCGCCCGCAGCGGCAGGCTGCGGATGGCGAACGAGCATGACGGGGGCCGGGGCGATGCGGGCGACCTGCTCGGCGTCGCTGCCGAGCAACAGCCGATCCACGCCGCGGCGACCGTGCGTGCCCAGGACGACCAGATCGCAGCGGAGGGCCTCGGCTTGCTGTGCGATGAGTTCCGATACCCGTTCGCCCTTGCTTTCCAGCAACACGGTCTGCACTGCCAAGCCATCCTGCCGCAACTGGCCGGCGGCTTCGTCCAGCAGCGTCTGGCCAGCAGCCAAGAAGCGTGGGCGTACCTCATGGATATAGACCGCTGGGGGGTTCAAAGCCGTTGCTGTGCTTCGTCTCCTCGACAATGTGCAGGAGGATGATGGTGGCACCACTCAGGCGTGCCAGGGCGGCAGCGTGCTCCAAGGCCAGGCGAGCGGTGGCGCTACCGTCCAGTGGAACTAGAGGTTTCGTATACATGGCGTCTCTGAAAGGGGGCGTACAAGGGGGTACATACCCGCCTGAAGTGCGAGCATAACCTAAATTTAAATTGAATTTAATATGAAATTCAAGCAAAATCGACCTGCCCCCGTCATTCGTAGGATGTTGATAGATGAGTAAAGTCGTTCGCGGAGTTCGCACGGATGGCGAAGCGACCCGCGCCCGAATCCTGGAGGCGGCGGGCGAACTGTTCGCCGCTGCTGGCTTCGCCGAGACCACCAACAAGGCCGTCGCGGCGAAAGCCGGCGTGGATCTGGCCTCGATCAACTACCACTTCGGCAGCCGTAATGGTCTCTACCAAGCGGTACTGGCCGAGGCGCACCGCCGGTTAATGGATCTGGCCGACCTACAGCAGCTCGCCCTAAGCCCCCTGCCTGCGACAGACAAGCTCAAGGTGCTGATCGACCATTTGGTGCAAAAGGCGGCGGTCGGTTCGGAGGGCTGGCACTTGACCGTCCTGGCGGCCGAGGTTCTTGCGCCGTCTTCCCATATCCAGGTGCTGTTCCAGTCCGAAGTGCCGATGAAAGCATCGCTGGTCGTGGGCATCCTCAGTGAGATCACCGGCATACCCGCCGATGATCCAGCACTGCTGCGATGCCTGCTCAGTGTCGCGGCACCTTGCTTGCTGTTGCAGATCGGTCGGCGCGGCATCCCCGGCCCCGTGCAAACGATTCTGCGAACGCCGCGCGAAGTGGTCGTGGAGCACCTGCACCGCTTCGCGATAGCAGGGTTGGAGGCAATCGGTCACGACCACGAACAGCGCATCCGTAGCCGTCGGAAGAAGTAGGCGGTCGGCAACGTCATCGCGGTGCCTCCTTCGCGCTAGCGTCGGCGATCTGAGTGTCGATGTTACGTGTTCAAGGCGATGCCGCAGTGGCGCCGATCACGCAATAGCGATTAAGTAACCGAAGGCCCCCTGTGTCGCCCAATCTCCCAGGACACTCCGCCGCCGCGCATCGTGGCGGCAAGCTGCTGGCCTAGGCGCTGCTCGATCACTGGCCGCCATGGCACTAGGCTGAACCCCATGCCGTCATCGAGCATGGCGTAGCGTCCGCTGGCGAGCATGATGCTGCGACGGTAGATGCCTGCTACACGCTGGCCGTCGGCCACCGGGTGATGCTCCAGGCCGGTTTCGGAGGCAATGTCTTTGGCGGCCTGCGTCAGTTCCCGGTTGCGCAGCGTGCCCAGCAGGTTGCGGGCAAGGATCACGCGCTGCCCGCGCCGCTCGGCTAGCCCCTGTTCGGCCAGGAAGTCGGCGCGCTGCTGCATCGCCTGTTTGGCCTCGCCGCCAAAGCCCAGGTCGCCCAGGCCCGAGCCGCCGCCGATCAACTGCTGGTCGAGCCAGGTGGCCCCGATCACGCGGGCCTGCCGCTCGATGGGCAGGTGCGATTTCAGTTCCACCGCCACGCCGCCCAGGCGCTGCGCGTCGTACTGGCGACCGCGCTCGGCCAGGTCGCCCGGCACCTTCCATAGCCCCTCGGCCACGCGCTCCACGATGCCGGCCCGGCGCAGGGTTTCGAGCCGGCGGATGTGGGCCGCGACGACTTCCTGCGGATCGCGGCCGGGCACGGCATGGCCTTGCGCGATGGCGAGGTGGTGATCGGTGCGGTACAGGCCATCGCTCGCCAGTGCGGTGATGTTCCTGTCGGCCGCGCGCACGTCGGCCGACCCCTTCACCTCCACCACGGCGCCAGTCGGGTAGTTCGCCAGCTCGTCGCGGGCGTTCAGCTCGACGTAGTGGGCCTTGCCGTCCACGCCGTCGATGACCAGATAGCCCCGGTCGCGCAGCTCGTCGGCCAGCCCCTTCGCGGCCACGCGGCCGAGAATGGTTCGGCCGCTTCCGTCGGCATCCTGGCCCGGCTCGAACACCGCCAGCTCGCGCGGCTCGCCGCGCATGGCCCGCTGCATGGTGCGGATGATGTCGCCACGCTCGCCCAGGGCGCGCAGGGTCTTTTCCGCGTCGGCATGGACGGCCCAGGTGCCGGGCTGCATTTCGTCGGCCAGGCCCAGGCGCTGCAAGCGTTGCAGCCGGCCGATCAGCAACAGGCGCTGGCGTTGCAGCCTCGGCTCGTTGAGCCGTTCGACATGCACCAGGCCATCGTCGCCCAGCTCGCGCTTGAGCGAGCGATCCAGGCTCGTCCACCGCTCCTGCTCCACCTCGCGCTGCAAGGTCTGCTGGATCTCCAGCTCGGTGCGTGGCCCCAACCATTCGGTCGCCAGCTCGGCGGCGCGATGGCGGAAGCCGTGCGCGATGTAGTCGCCCGCGATGATGAGGTCTTTGCCGGTGTCGTCACGCCCGCGCACGATCAGGTGAGTGTGCGGGTTGTCGGTGCTCCAGTGATCCACTGCCACCCAATCCAGCCGCGTGCCCAGGTCGGCTTCCATGCGGCTCACCAGATGCCGGGTGTAGGTGCGCAGGTCGTCCAGTTCGGCGCCGTCCTCGGGCGAGACGATGAAGCGGAAATGGTGCCTGTCGTCGGCGCAGCGTTCCTTGAAAGCGTCGAGGTCGGCGTCGTCGGCCCGCGGCCCGTAGGCCCGGCCCGGCTCGCCATCGCGGCCGGCGCCGTCGCGCTCGATGTAGCGCAGGTGCTTGGCGAGCGATTGCGGGCTGGCGTTGCGCTGATTGACCAGCAGCGTCTTGATGGTCACGCGCCGCGACATGGGCG
>NZ_JXXD01000396.1 GCF_000935215.1 Stutzerimonas stutzeri | reverse complement strand
TCGAGGCGATGTAGAGCACGGTGCCGATGGTGGCCAGCCAGAAGTGCGCATTGATCAGGCCGATGCTGTGCATCTGCTCGCGACCGAACACTTTCGGGATCAGGTGGTACATGGAGCCGATGGTGATCATCGCAACCCAGCCGAGGGCGCCGGCGTGAACGTGGCCGATGGTCCAGTCGGTGTAGTGCGAGAGGGCGTTGACGG
>NZ_JXXD01000054.1 GCF_000935215.1 Stutzerimonas stutzeri | reverse complement strand
TTTGCCAACGGCATGGGGAGGCCGCTACTTTTTCAACAGAATCGGCTATTGGCTATCTCAATCGATAGGAGTGGGTCTGGTGACGCTTTAGACAAGCCTCCCGCTCTGCATCATGCGCAGCCCCAATTGATTCGGGTGTCATTCATTCCATTGCAATAACGGCCGTCACCGGCGCGAAGAGGTGTTTACCGTCCTGCTCAGATGCTTCGGTGTCCGACGGGCATGAGCCCCGACAAGAGAATGTTTCCAATGGTGAAAAGCAAACTCAAGCTTCACGGGTTCAACAATCTGACCAAGACCTTGAGCTTCAACATCTACGACATCTGCTATGCCGAGACCTCCGAAGACCAGCAGGCATATGTGCAGTACATCGATGAAGAATACGACGCCGAGCGACTTACACAGATTCTGACCGATGTTGTAGACATCATTGGCGCCAACATACTCAACATTGCCCGCCAGGATTACGAGCCGCAGGGCGCCAGCGTGACGATTCTGATCTCCGAACAACCGGTGACGCCAACTGACAGTCAGATCGAGGAGTCGCCTGGCCCGCTGCCCGAAACCATCCTTGCGCACCTCGACAAGAGCCACATCACCGTGCATACCTACCCGGAAATACATCCGGTGGACGGCATTGCCACGTTCCGCGTCGATATCGATGTTTCAACCTGCGGCGTTATCTCGCCGCTGAAGGCGCTCAACTATCTGATCCACCAGTTCGATTCGGATATCGTCACCGTGGATTATCGCGTGCGCGGTTTTACCCGCGATGTCGAGGGCAAGAAGCACTTCATTGATCACGAGATCAACTCGATCCAGAACTACCTGTCTGATGACACGCGCTCGGTCTATCAGATGACCGATGTGAATGTGTACCAGGAGAATCTGTTCCACACCAAGATGCTGCTCAAGGACTTCGAGCTGGAGAATTATCTGTTCGGCGATGCGACCAGCAATCTTTCTCCGGAGCAGCGCAAGCAGGTCGAGAAGCGGTTGCGTCACGAGATGCTGGAAATTTTCTACGCGCGCAACATGCCGCGTCATGCGTAGGCTTCAGCAGCATTGTCATTGATGAGGGCGCTTCGGCGCCCTTTTTCGTGGCAAACGTCAGATGCGATAAGTCGCCTTGGTCATGACCTTGGATACCAGGCTCATGCCGAATTTGACCGGGGCTGGAAATCGCAGGCCGCCGGCCTCGATGGCGGCGGTGGAGTGCTGCTGCTCGTCCTCGCGCATCTGCTCGAGAATGGCGCGGGATTTGTCGTCGCTTGCCGGCAGTTGGCCAAGATGCTCGTCCAGGTGCTTGCAGACCTGATCTTCAGTAGCAGCGACGAAGCCCAGGCTGATGCGATCGCTGATCAGACCGGCCGTGGCGCCAATCCCGAACGACAGCCCGTAGAAAAGCGGATTGAGCACGCTGGTGTGGCTGCCCAGCTGGCGGATGCGTTGTTCACACCAGGCCAGATGGTCGATTTCCTCATCCGCCGCTTGTTCCATCGCCCGACGTACCTGCGGGAGGCGAGCCGTCAGGGCCTGGCCCTGGTACAGCGCCTGAGCGCAGACTTCGCCGGTGTGGTTGATGCGCATCAGGCCGGCAACGTGGCGGGTCTCGCTCTCGCTGAGTTCGGCCTCGTTCTTCAATACCGCCGGCGACGGGCGTGCTGGCTGGCCACTGAAAGGCAACAGCGTGCGCAGGGCCGAATCGGCCTGCATCAGCAAGCGGTCAGCTGGGGAGTAGTGGCGTTGGCTGGTCATATGTCCTCCGGAACAGGTTGGAGCCACGGGCAGTGGATGAGGCTGCAGGTTGGGCGCTTGGCTGTCAGCCTGGCGGCCAATGCATCTGCCGCTGACCGAGTACGTGCATGTGAATATGGTTGACCGTCTGCCCGCCTAGGTCATTGCAGTTCATCACCACGCGAAAACCGTCCTGACACCCTTGCTCTGTGGCCAGGCGTTGCGCAGTCAAGAGGATATGCCCGGCGAGCGCCTTGTCGTGCTCCTCGTTCAGGTCGTGCAAGGTGGCGATATGTTTCTTCGGAATCACCAGAAAGTGCACCGGGGCCTGAGCCGCGATGTCGTGGAAGGCGATAACCTGATCGTCCTCGTAAAGCTTGCGTGCGGGAATTTCCCCGTCCACGATCTTGCAAAACAGACAATCCATGGCGGTTCTCCGGGAGAGCGTCGGTCAAACAGTGTATCAGGGCATATGAGCCGTGGTGAGGCTGTACAGGGAGGTGATGTGAAGAACGATATTCATGATCTGGGTTTGGTTCTGGATTCGAGAGTCAGACTGGTGCTGGTTGAGTCCTGGGACGAGCGCAGAGTGCTCGAGACGCTGACGGGGCTTGCCATGCGCCAAGGCTTGGGCTTCTACCTGTGGTCGGCGACCGAGGGGGTGCGCCATCTGTCCTTTGGCGGCGAGCTGCAGGGCGGCGAGGAAAGCTGCGCGCCGGACGTGGCGCTGAAACTGGTGAAGCACGATCCCCAGGCGAACCTGTACGTCTTCTGCGATCTGCATCCGTTTCTCGATGAGCCGAAGTTGGTGCGGCTGCTGAAGGACATTGCGATGAGTGAAGCGCCTGTGGCGCCGACCCTCGTGCTGGTGTCGCATGCGCTCAAGCTGCCGCCTGAAGTGCAACGCTACGCAGCACGCTTCAGCCTTTCGCTGCCGGCCGAGGAAGAGCTGCTTGCCATCGTCCGCGAGGAAGCCACCCGCTGGAGCGAGCGTAATCGCGGTGCTCGCGTTCGCACCGACAATCGCACGTTGCAGCAGGTGGTGAAGAATCTGCGCGGCCTGAGCCATGCAGAGGCGCGGGCGCTGGCACGCAATGTCATTTGTGATGACGGTGCGATCACCCAGGAGGATCTTCCCGAGCTCAATCGCAGCAAGTTTCAGCTGCTGGATCTCGATGGGGTGCTGGGGTTCGAATACGAGACGGCCCGCTTCGCGGAGGTGGGTGGTCTGGCCAATTTCAAACGTTGGCTGGCGGAGCGGCAGGGCGCGTTTCTGGATGGTCAGGGCGATGATCTACCGCGCGGCGTGATGCTGGTCGGGGTGCAAGGTGGCGGCAAGAGCCTCGCCGCTAAGGCGGTCGCCGGTCTGTGGGGGCTGCCGTTGCTGCGGTTGGATTTCGCCTGCTTGTACAACAAGTATTTCGGTGAAACCGAGCGTAACCTGCGTGAAGCGCTGACCCTCGCGGAACAGATGGCGCCTTGCGTTTTGTGGATGGACGAGATCGAAAAAGGTTTGGCGACCGGCGATATGGATGGCGGCGTAAGCCAGCGGGTACTGGGCACACTGCTGACGTGGATGGCCGAGCGTACCGCGCCGGTATTCATGGTGGCTACGGCAAACGCCATCGATCGGCTGCCTGCAGAGCTGCTGCGAAAGGGGCGATTCGACGAACTCTTCTTCGTGGATTTGCCAGATCTCGCGACGCGTGCGGAGATCTTCCGCATCCATCTCACGCGACGCGAACTGCAACCTGATGATATGGGGCTGATGGTACTGGCCGGGGCGAGTGATGGTTTCTCCGGCGCCGAGATCGAGCAGGTGGTGGTCAGCGCGGTTTATGCCGGCCAGGCCCAGCAACGGGATGTCGATCAAGCGATGCTGCTCGACTGCATTCGTGCAACATCGCCGTTGTCGGTTGTCATGGCCGAGCGCCTCGATGCACTGCGGGAGTGGGCAAGGGGGCGCACGGTACAAGCCGATTGAGGGGCTGCTTCAGCAGCTAGAAGCCGGCTCCCTGACGCATTTCCACCAGCGCGGGGATGGTCAGCGCCGCCACTAGGCCGGAGATGATCAACAGCAGCCACAGCGCGGCGAGGATCTTCACCGACCGGCTGTTGGGCGGTGGTGGCGAACCATAGCGATTGACTTCCCGACTCCCCGGCATCAGCAGCATGACGAAGGGAAACAGGCTGCCCAGCACCGGGACCAGATTGAGCAGGATCAGCCAGCCGGACCAGCCGAAGTCATGCAGGCGCTGAACGCCGATCTGCACGCTGACCACGAGCATGCCGATGCCGATCAAGCCCATGCAGATGAGCCCCATCGTGCTGGAGATTGCCATCATGATCGCGGCGACACCGAACAAGCCCGTGGCCGCGACCATGATCACCAGTGACCACGCTAGATAACGCAGACGGCCAATCCGGCCTGTGACGGAAAAAGGCTTGAGGTCGCCATGTCGAGGCATTGCTTCGCTGACGTTTGCAGAAGGCGGGGCGTAAGGTGACACCGTTGTGCTGGCGCCCTGAGGCGCAGCACTCTCATGAAGCTGCGCCTGACGCGCCAGATACTTCTCGATGATGATGCCGCACGTACTGCACTCATTGGCCTGGCTTTGTGCGTGCCCGCATTTAGGACATGTCATGAGCGCGGCAGGTGGGTTGTCGCCTTGGGCCGCCGCCAGTTCTTCATCCGTCTGCACTAGGCTCAGGGTGGGGCTGGTGTGCTCAGGCTCTTTGTATGCCCTGGCGCCAGCGCGGTGCAGTGCGCCGATGTACTTGTCGGCTTCCTGGCTGCTCAGTTTGCTTTTGATCACGGCCGCCTGGCCACTGAACAATCGCTCGATCTTGCTTGGGTCGGTCTTGAACAGGACGGCCAGGTTTGCCTTTACCGCCTCGAGCGGCATGTCGGGCATAAGTTCGCCGGTGAAGACGATTTTGAATTGAGCTTGTTGCATGTGGCGTCCGTGTCACAGGGATGGTTGCGGCAGATTAGAGGTGAGGAACAGCGGATACAACAACGTATGCTCCGGTTTCCGAGTCAGGTAACACAATGCTCGCGAACTCAACTGATCAGCTGTCGGCCAGCTCAGAAGGGCCTGACGACAACAAGGATCACGATGGCCAGGAGAAACAGGACCGGGACCTCATTGAACCAGCGATAGAACACGTGCCCGCGAATGTTCTCGTCACGAGCAAACCGCTTCAGTTGTGCGCCGCATACGTGGTGATAGCCGACCAATACAAGGACCAGCGCCAACTTGGCGTGAAGCCAGCCGCCTGTACCGAACAAACCGGGGTTCAGAATGACCATCCATATGCCAAACACCAGCGTGGCGATCATGGAAGGAAGCATGATGCCGCGGTAAAGCTTACGCTCCATGATCTTGAAGCGCTCTCGACTGGGCTCATCCTCACTCATCGCGTGATAAACGAACAGGCGAGGAAGATAGAAAAGTCCGGCGAACCAGCAGACGACGGCGATGATGTGCAGTGCTTTGAGCCAAAGGTAGAGCATCTATGGAATCCTGCGGGGGCGAATGCGTCGATAGTAGTGGCTGCGTTCGCCCCCGTCATCCCGGCGGTTGGCCCGCGATCAAAGCAGCTTTATCATCGCGCTTTTACGTTTCCAGTTGAGGGCAGGTCATGATCAAGGTCGGTATCGTTGGCGGCACAGGCTATACGGGCGTCGAATTGCTGCGCCTGCTTGCTCAGCATCCGCAGGCCGAAGTGGCTGTCATCACCTCCCGCTCTGAGGATGGGGTGAAGGTCACCGACATGTACCCCAATCTGCGAGGCCACTACGACGACCTCGCTTTCAGTGTTCCGGACGCAGCAACATTGGGTGGATGCGACGTGGTGTTCTTCGCGACCCCTCATGGCGTCGCCCACGCACTTGCTGGCGAGTTGCTGGCAGCCGGAACCCGAGTCATTGATTTGTCCGCTGATTTCCGCCTGCAGGATGCCGAAGAGTGGGCGAAATGGTACGGGCAGGCTCACGGTGCGCCTGAACTGCTCGCTGAGGCCGTGTACGGACTGCCTGAAGTCAATCGCGAGCAGATCAGAAAGGCACGCCTGATTGCCGTTCCTGGCTGTTACCCGACCGCTACCCAGCTGGGCTTTCTACCGCTGCTTGAAAATGGTCTTGCAGATGCCTCGCGCTTGATTGCGGATTGCAAGTCGGGCGTCAGCGGTGCCGGGCGCGCAGCGAAGATCGGTTCCCTGTTCACCGAGGCTGGCGAAAGCATGATGGCGTATGCGGTCAAAGGGCACCGGCACCTGCCGGAGATCAGCCAAGGTCTGCGCCGAGCCGCGCAAGGTGACGTCGGGCTGACTTTTGTTCCGCACCTGACTCCGATGATCCGTGGTATCCACGCGACGCTGTACGCCACCGTTGCCGATACTTCCGTGGATCTGCAGCGCCTTTATGAGCGCCGTTATGCCAACGAGCCGTTCGTCGATGTGATGCCGGCCGGCAGTCATCCGGAGACACGTAGCGTGCGTGGCGCTAACGTTTGCCGCATTGCCGTACATCGTCCGCAGAACGGTGACCTGGTGGTCGTGCTGTCCGTGATCGACAACCTGGTGAAAGGCGCATCCGGCCAGGCGATCCAGAATATGAATATCCTGTTCGATCTGAACGAAAAACTGGGGCTTGGAAATGTGGCGCTCCTGCCATAAACCGGTTTTCACATTGGGGCGCTGAAGCAGGTCGAATAGTTGACCGGTTTTGTCAGGAAAGCCGATAATGCACCGTCAATGCAGTAGGGCGTTTCACGCCAGGAGAAACCAATGAGTGTCGAATCCTTCACGCCCACCGCCATCCAGTTCAGTCAGGGGGCGGCAAGCAAGGTGAAGAGCTTGGTCGATGAGGAAGGCAATCCGCGCTTGAAGCTGCGGGTCTTCGTCACTGGAGGCGGCTGCTCGGGTTTCCAGTACGGCTTTACTTTCGATGAAGATGTGGCCGACGACGATACGCTCATTGAGCGAGAGGGCGTAAGTCTCGTGGTCGACCCCATGAGCTACCAGTACCTGGCTGGTGCAGAAGTGGACTACCAGGAAGGGCTGGAAGGCTCTCGTTTCGTGATCAAGAATCCAAACGCTACGACTACCTGTGGTTGCGGTCAGTCGTTTTCTATCTGATGTCTGTGGCCTCGAAGCGCCGTGCACTGCACGGCGTTTCCGTTTCTGGCATCAAACGGGATAGATTGCGCCAAGGATTCGAGAGCCCCGTGCGCCAGTGACCGCGGGACGATTTGCCGGGATGCCTTCCAGGCAGCAGTGGGCCAGCCATGCAAATGCCATCGCCTCCACCCAGTCTGCCGGCACCCCCTCGCTGTCTGTGCTTTTGACCTCACAAGTCGGGGCCAGCGCCTGTAACCTTCGCATCAGCGCAGCGTTATGCGCCCCACCACCGCAGACAAGCAGCTCCTCAACGTTCAGCTGAGTGGCGATGAGTGACTCGGCTATGCTCCTCGCAGTAAGTTCGAGCAGCGTCGCCTGGACATCTGCAGGCTGCAGATCTTTCCGGTCGGCGAGACGTCTATCCAGCCAGGCCAGGTTGAAAAGCTCGCGTCCGGTGCTTTTGGGTCCTTGAGTTTTGAAAAACTCTTCGTTGAGCATCAAGGTGAGTAGGTCCTCATCCACGATGCCGGTCGTCGCCCAATCGCCGTTGCGGTCGTATGCCAAGCACTTGTGGCGTTGAATCCAGGCGTCCATCAGGACGTTGCCGGGCCCACAATCGAAGCCATGGGTAGGGTTGCCTGGATACAGAATGCTGAGATTGCTGAATCCCCCGATGTTCAGAATCGCGCGGACTCGCTGGGAATTGCCAAAGATGGATTCGTGGAAAGCGGGCACGAGCGGTGCGCCATGTCCGCCGGCAGCAACGTCGCGTCGGCGAAAGTCCCCAACCACGGTTATGCCGGTCAATTCCGCCAATAGAGCGGGGTTGCCGATTTGAATCGTGAACCCGAGATGGGGTTCATGCCTGATAGTTTGACCGTGGCTGCCAATAGCGCGTATCGACTGCGGGGCAAGCTGCTGTTCGATGAGCAGCTGATCAACCGTTTCTGCTGCGAGCGTAGCCCACTGGTTCTCAGCAATAGCTGCGCGCTTCAGCTCGTCCGGCCCAGACGAGCACAAGGCGAGTAGATCTTGCTTTAGCTTGGCAGGCATTTCCTGGAAGCGGGTGGCTATCAGCCGAGTGCGGGTTGTCTGCTCGATGAGCGCGATGTCCAGGCCATCAAGACTGGTACCGGACATCACCCCCAGATAAAGAGCCACGATTACTGCTGGTTGAGGGCCAATACGGTGGCCTTCTCTTCGTCCATCCGTGCCATCAGAGGCTGGCTCAGTTGCATGAAGCGCTGCTTTTCGTTGCGAGCGATCGGATCTGCCATCGGTAGTTTCAGGCCTAGCGGATCGACATGAACGCCGTCGACCTGGAACTCATAATGCAGATGCGGGCCGGTGGAAAGGCCGGTTGTGCCGATGTAGCCAATGATCTGACCTTGCTTTACAGCGGATCCATTACGCACACCTTTGGCAAAACCTTGCATGTGCGCATACAGGGTGCGGTAGCGCTGGCCGTGCTGGATGATCACCGTGTTGCCATAGCCACCCTTGCGCCCGGCAAGCAGTACTTTGCCGTCACCGGCGCTTTTGATAGGCGTCCCGTGCGGGGCTGCATAATCAACCCCTTTGTGCGCTCGGATCTTGTTCAGGATCGGATGTTTGCGACCGTTGGAAAAGCGAGAGCTGATGCGTGCAAAGTCTACTGGCGTTCGGATGAATGCTTTGCGCATGCTGGTACCGTCAGCATTGTAATAGCTAGTGGCCCCATCCTTATTGGTGTAGCGAACGGCAGAATAGGTTTTGCCCCGATTGGTAAAGCGCGCCGCGAGGATATTGCCGGTACCGACGCGTTGCCCCTCTACGGTCTTCTCTTCATAAATAACTTCGAAGCTGTCGCCTTTGCGAATGTCGAGTGCAAAGTCGATGTCGTAGCCAAATACGTTGGCCAGATCCATAGTCAGATTATGGCTGAGGCCCGCGCGCTTCGCGGCTAGAAACAGACTGCTATCAATCTCACCGCGAGCGTATACGGAGCTGATTTCGGGCTTGATCTGTTCTTTTTTGAATGAATAACCGTCAGGCGTCTTCTCTAACGCCAGCGTTTCCAGACTATTGAGTTTGCTGCGTAGGCCGGCTAGCCCGCCTTGCTCGGTCAGTTGAAACTCAAGGGACTGGCCGATCTTCAAACGGGAAAACTGTTTGGCATCCTTGCTGCTCGACAGAACGGCATGCATGACGGATGGGGAAAGGCCCACTTTGGAAAATACTGTCGATAGCGTATCCCCATTGGCCACGACCACGGTCTTCGTCAGAGAGTCTGACTCTGGAGCGGGGGCCTGGGTGAGCTCCTCTTCTTCCGGTAGCTCAGCATTCTTGGCCTCGGATGATGTGCCCAGCGTGGCAGTTACAGCGAAGGGAGACTCGACCAGGCCTGGTTGGCTGTCGCCGGGCTCGACGACAATTTGTCCCGAGGAGGACTCGAGCTTCAAGTCAATGAAGGTCTTCTTCGCCTCGACTTCACGTGATGGGAATACAAGCAGCGCCAGGCTCAGCAGCGCAGCTACACCACTGGCAGCCAGAAGATGGCTCTTGGGGTAGTTCGGAGCTTTTGATTTGGAAGGCATCATTGGGCTTCTGGCATATTTTTGCACGGGAAATAACTGTCTAAAATATAAGCAAAGCGCATCGGAGGCAACCCTTGTGGCTGCTGAGCTGCTGGTCGGTACAAGCGCGCGGCTTGTAATCGGCCGTCGATCTTGTAAGGTTGTCGCCCTTTAATAATGGTACGGGGCTTGCCATGAAGTCGGTTGAAGAGCAACTGTCGGTGATCAAACGGGGCGCTGATGAGGTGCTCGTCGAATCGGAGCTGGTCGCTAAGCTTGAGCGAGGCGAACCGTTGCGCGTCAAAGCGGGATTCGACCCTACCGCTCCCGATCTTCATCTCGGGCATACCGTGCTCATTAATAAGATGCGCCAGCTTCAGGACTTGGGGCATCAGGTGATCTTCCTTATAGGGGATTTCACCGGAATGATTGGTGATCCAAGTGGCAAAAGCGCCACACGGCCCCCTTTGACCAGGGAGCAGGTCCTCGAGAACGCCGAAACTTACAAGTCTCAGGTTTTTAAGATACTCGATCCCGCAAAGACCGAGGTGGCGTTTAATTCAGCCTGGATGGACAAGCTGACTCCAGCCGACTTTATCCGTCTAGCTTCTCAATATACTGTCGCTCGCATGCTTGAGCGTGATGACTTCAGTAAGCGCTACTCCACGAACCAGCCGATAGCCATCCATGAGTTCCTCTATCCGCTCGTCCAGGGGTATGACTCGGTTGCGTTGAGGGCTGACATAGAACTCGGAGGAACTGACCAGAAATTCAACTTGCTTATGGGGCGTGAGCTTCAGCGGTCGTACGGTCAGGCCTCGCAGTGCGTAGTGACCATGCCGTTGCTTGAGGGGCTGGATGGCGTGAAGAAGATGTCCAAGTCTCTTGGTAATTACGTAGGGATTCAAGAAGCGCCAGGCGTCATGTATAGCAAGTTGGTCTCGATCCCTGATTCGCTCATGTGGCGGTACTTCGAGCTGCTTAGCTTCCGGTCGCAGGGTGAGCTCGATGAGTTTCGTGCTGATGTCGAGCGGGGATCCAATCCCCGGGATATCAAGATCAAGCTGGCCGAGGAGATCGTTGCGCGTTTCCATGGGGACGAAGCGGCTGCGGCTGCGCATCGTTCTGCGGGTAATCGGATGAAGGAGGGTGAGCTTCCCGAAGACCTTCCGGAAATCGAACTGATCTCTGATCAGGACATGCCCATTGCGTCGGTCCTTAATAAGGCGGCGCTGGTCAAGAATGCAGCTGTCGCGCGTGACTTGCTGGGTTCTAGCGGTGTCCGTGTTGATGGGCAGGTAGTGGATCGTGGTTTCGTATTCAGGCTTGGCGCGACCCATGTTTGCCAGGCTGGAAAGAAGTCGTTTGCACGTATTTCCCTCAAGGCAGAATAAAACTGAAATAAACGGTTGACGTTGATTTTCAGGCTCCTAT
>NZ_JXXD01000395.1 GCF_000935215.1 Stutzerimonas stutzeri | reverse complement strand
ACCAGCACTTCCATGCCAACGCGCGGGATCGCGATGCCGCCGTAGCGGCCGCCGGCCCAGCTGGAGCTGACGCGCAGCCAGCAGCTGGTCTTGTCGTCGGCCTGGCCTTCGCGATCCCAATGAAATTGAACGCGTACGCGACCGTACTCGTCGCAATGGATTTCTTCGCCGGCAGGACCGGTGACCACGGCGGTCTGGCTGCCGAGCACCTTCGGTTTCGGATGCTTCAGAGCCGGTCGGAAGGGGATGTCCCAGGGGATGGCGGTGAAGTGGTTGCGGTAGCCTTGCTGGAAGTCGGAGCTGGCAAGAGCCCCCTCACCCCAGCCCTCTCCCCATAGGGG
>NZ_JXXD01000394.1 GCF_000935215.1 Stutzerimonas stutzeri | reverse complement strand
CCCAGATTGATCACGCTGACCGACCGCCAACCTACTCCTGAGCCACTGACGATACGCACCGGGCTGTCACTGGCGCCGTAGCGCAACGCATTGGCCAGCAGGTTCGCCAGCGCCCGGCGGATCATCTCAGGGTCACCGAAAAGCTCACCCTCGGTTTCATCGAGCAGCTGAATGCCGCGCTCTTCGGCGACGCCTTCGAAGTAGTCGCACAGTTGCTCGACCAGTGCCGGCAGTGCAAAGCGCTGCAGCTCGATGGCCGCAGACGGCTGCTCGGCACGGGCGAGGAACAGCATGCTGTCGATCATCCGCGCCAGGCGTTCATACTCCTCCT
>NZ_JXXD01000053.1 GCF_000935215.1 Stutzerimonas stutzeri | reverse complement strand
AGTGGGAAGAGCAGGTCGATGAAGCGTTCGGCGGTCGGCTGCGGCTGATGATTGGCCAGGCCGACGCGCTCGTTGGCCTCGATGAAGACGTACTCCGGTTGGTCCGGTGCCGGCACCAGCAGGTCCAGGCCCACCACCGGGATGTCCAGCGCGCGGGCGGCGCGTACGGAAGCGTCGACCAGCTCGGGGTGCAGTTGCGCGGTGACGTCTTCCAGCGTGCCACCGGTATGCAGGTTGGCGGTGCGGCGCACCGCGAGCCGGTGTCCGTCCGGCAATACACTTTCGAAGTCGAAGCCGGCGTCGCGCAGGCAGCGCTGGGTTTCCTCATCCAGCGGAATGGAACTCTCACCGCCGGTAGCGGCCTGGCGCCGGCGGCTCTGCTTCTCGATCAGCGAACCGATGCTGGTGCGGCCATCTCCGATGACTTCCGCCGGGCGGCGTATCGCCGCGGCGACCACCTCGAAGCCGATCACCACGATGCGCAGGTCGAACCCCGGATGAAAGCTTTCCAGCAATACGCGACTGTCGTACTGCCGGGCGCGCTGGATGGCGTCTTCCATTTCGGTCGCATCGCGCAGGTCCACCGCCACGCCCATGCCCTGTTCGCCATCCACAGGCTTGACCACCACGCTGCCGTGCTCGGCGAGAAACGCGGCATTTTCCTTCGGGCCGGCAGCCAGCTGTTGCGCCGGAAGACAGATGCCCGCCTGGGACAGGGTGCGGTGGGTCAGGCGCTTGTCCTGGCAGAGCGTCATGCTGACGGCCGAGGTCAGGTCGGATAGCGACTCTCGGCAGCGTACCCGCCGGCCGCCCTGGGTCAGGGTGAACAGACCGGCTTCGGCATCGTTGATCTCGATCTCGATACCGCGCCGCCGGGCCTCGTCGACGATGATCTTGGCGTAGGGGTTGAGCTTTGCTTCCGGGCCAGGGCCGAGGAACAGCGGCTGGTTGAAGCTGTTCTTGCGCTTGACGGTGAAGGTCTGCAGATCACGGAAGCCCAGCTTGGCGTACAGCGCCTTGGCCTGCTGGTTGTCGTGCAGCACCGACAGATCGAGATAGGCCAGGCCGCGGCCCATGTAGTGTTCGATCAGGTGCCGCACCAGCGCCTCGCCGACGCCCGGCCGCGGGCAGCTTGGCGAAACCGCCAGGCACCACAGGCTGGAGCCGTTTTCCGGATCGTTGAAGGCGCGGTGGTGGTCGATGCCCATCACGCTGCCGATGATCTGCCCGGAGGTTTCGTCCTCGGCCAGCCAGTACACCGGGCCGCCCTTTTCGCGCGGCGTGCAGCGCTCCGGGTCGACGGGCATCATGCCGCGCGCCTGGTACAGACCGTTGATGGCCTGCCAGTCGGCTTCGCTCTGGGCACGACGCACGCAGAAACCGCGGAAACGCTTCTGCGCAGGGCGGTAGTCGGTGAACCAGATGCGCAGGGTATCGGAGGGGTCGAGAAAGAGTTGCTGCGGTGCATAGGAAAGCACCTGGTGTGGCGCGGCGACGTACAGCGCGATATCGCGCTCGCCCGCCTGCTCGTTGAGCAGTTCGGCAGCGAGTTGGGCGGGATCGGAGTAGGTGTGGCCGACCAGAATGCGACCCCAGCCGCAATGCAGGATCACCGGGCCGCAGGGTTCCTCCTGACCGTCCTCGGCGAAGCGTGCCTGCAGCCGCTGGTAGGTCGGAGCCTGTCCGCGCAACAGACGCTGACCGTAGGCTTGGGACTTCTGCATGGTGCGTTCCTTGATGCTAAGTCACGAACCGGCAGCGGCGGGGCGATGTGCTTGCCCCCGTGGCGCGTGGCAACCGCAGCCGTTCGTGAGCGGGTTATCGGGGCCGTCGTGGCCTGGCGCCTGCAGCGGCCAACGTCAAAGGCCTTGTTCGCTCAACCATAGGTTGACCGCCGCCAGCTGCCAGAGTTTTGAACCGCGCAGCGGCGTGAGCTGGCCATCCGGATCGGCGAGCAGCTTCTCCAGTGCCTGCGGGTTGTAGAGGCCGCGTTCCTGGCTGGGGTCGAGCAGCATCTCGCGAACCCAGTTCAGCGTCGCACCCTGCAAGTGCTTGAGGCCCGGCACCGGGAAGTAGCCCTTAGGCCGGTCGATCACCTCGGCAGGAATGACCTGGCGCGCCGCTTCCTTGAGCACATACTTGCCGCCCTCGGGCAGCTTGAACCTGGCCGGGATGCGCGCCGACAGTTCGGCCACGCGGTAGTCGAGGAACGGCGTGCGCGCCTCCAGGCCCCAAGCCATGGTCATGTTGTCGACGCGCTTGACCGGGTCATCGACCAGCATCACCGTGCTGTCGATACGCAGCGCCTTGTCCACCGCCGCATCGGCGCCGGGCCGGGCGAAGTGCTGACGGACGAAGTCGCCGGAGAAGTCGCCCTGGACCCACTGCTGCTGCACGGTCTCGGCATATTCCTCGTACGTGCGGTCGCGGAACGCGGCGAGGTAGGCCGCCACCGGGTCTTCGGCGCCGTCCACCAGCGGATACCAGTGGTAGCCGGCGAACAGTTCGTCCGCACCCTGGCCGCTCTGCACCACCTTGCAGTGCTTGGCCACTTCCCGCGAGAGCAGGTAGAAGGCGATGCAGTCATGGCTGACCATCGGCTCGCTCATCGCCTGGAAGGCGGCCGGCAGCTGTTCGAGGATTTCCTTTTCCTGAATACGCAGCTGGTGATGACGCGTGTTGTAGTGCTTGGCGATCAGATCCGAGTACTTGAACTCGTCGCCGCGCTCGCCGCCGGCATCTTCGAAGCCGATGGAGAACGTCAGCAGATTGTCGGCCACACCGGCTTCGCGCAGCAGGCCGACCAGCAGGCTGGAGTCGACACCGCCGGAGAGTAGTACGCCGACATCCACCGCGGCGCGCTGACGGATCGCGACCGCCTCGCGCATGGTGTCCAGGGTGCGCTGTTTCCAGTCTTCGAAGCTGTAGTTGCGCTCCTCTTCACGGGCGCCGAATTCAAGCTCCCACCAGCGCTGGGTGGTGGTCGCGCCATTAGCGTCGACGCGCATCCAGCTGGCCGGCGGCAATTTCTCGATACCGGCGATCAGCGTGTCCGGTGCCGGAACCACGGCGTGGAAACTCATGTAGTGATTCAGCGCCACCGGATTCAAAACACCGGCGATATCGCCGCCCTTGAGCAGTGCCGGCAGCGACGAGGCGAAGCGCAGGCGCTGGTCGGTGCGCGATAGGTACAGCGGCTTGACGCCGAGACGGTCGCGGGCGATGAACAGCTGCTGGCTGTCGCGCTCCCAGATGGCAAAGGCAAACATGCCGTTCAGCCGCGGCAGCAGCGCTTCGCCCCAGGCATGGAAGCCCTTGAGCAGCACTTCGGTATCGCCTTCGGAGAAGAAGCGGTAGCCCAGGCCTTCCAGCTCGGCGCGCAGTTCCGGGTAGTTGTAGATGGCGCCATTGAAGACCATCGACAGGCCGAGGGCCGAGTCGATCATCGGCTGGCCGGACGCCTCGCACAGATCCATGATCTTCAGGCGTCGGTGACCCAGGGCGAGTGGGCCCTGGCTGTGGAAACCGCACGCGTCGGGGCCGCGCGCAGTCAGTTGTTGAGTGATGCGTTCAACCGCAGCCAGATCGGCCGGGCGGTTATCGAAGCGAAGTTCTCCAGCTATGCCACACATAAGATCCTTACCGGTTTTGCCGTTGGGGAGTGTGACTGGCCCGTCACCCGCGAAGTTCAGCCTTTCGGATCAGCGCAGCGGCGCCGATGCGGCCGGGAACAGGTCAGTCAGCTTTTTACACCAAAACAAAAAAATGCTTTGATGTCAAAGTTAGTTTTCGCACGAAAAGCCGCATATGACTGAAGAAACAGTTTTAAACGAAAGCAATAGTGCCGGGCTGGAAGCCTTCGAAATGCCGCTGTTTCAGGCCATGCGCCGGTTGCAGCAGGACGCCGAAGTACATGCCAAGCGTCTGGCGCGCTACGGAGGCTTGAGCCCTGTGCAGCTGATGATCCTGCAGGTGCTGGCCAGCGAAGGGCAGTTGACCGCGAGTGACCTGAGCCGGCGCGTCAGCCTTACCGCAGCCACGCTTTCCGGGCAGATCGACCGGCTGGAGGAGCGCGGGCTGTTGCAGCGCCAGCGCGACGACCAGGACCGTCGCCGCCAGTGGCTGCTGCTCAGCGATAGAGGCCGCGCCTTGTTGCAACAGGCGCCAGCGCTGTTGCCGCCGGAGTTCCGCGCACGTTTGGCCGCCTTGCCGCAATGGGAGCGCCACGCGCTGACCGCCGCGCTGCTGCGTGCCGCCGAGCTGTGCGGCGACATGGAGTGAACACCCTAGCGCGAGTTCTTCAGGCTTTCCACGGTCAGCTCCAGCGCCTTGCGCATGTCCAGCCGTGCTGAGCGACCGACATCGCGATCATCCAGTCGATAGCCGCGCTCGGACGGCAGGATCGGCGCGGTAAGGTCATCCGCCTCGGCGGGCTCGAAATCCGAGTCGCGGCCGATGGTCATGGCGCTGCGGCGTAGCAGTTCACGCACCTGATCCGGCTCCAGCCCGGGATTGACCGAAAGCATCGCGCCCACCGCACCGGCAACCAGCGGCGTGGCATAGGAAGTGCCGCAATGCACGTCGCCGCGCTTGTCGGGATCAAGCGTGGCGGCACGGGTGCAGGCGGCGGCGGTGATGTCCACGCGCATATCGACGTTGGATGATTTGCGCTTGCGCACGTAGTCGGGGTGCTCCACCGCGACTTTTTCCTGATCGTTGCGCTCATGGCCGCCGACCACCAGTAGCTGCTCGGTGATGAACGAGGAGGGCAGTCGATAGTCGTCACGCCCGGAGTGCGCCGAGCCATTGCCGGCGGAGTTGATCACCAGCACGTCGGGATGTTCGCGGCGCAACCAGAGGAAGAATTCCTCCAGCAGCTCCTCGTAGCCGCTCATGGCGATGCCCGAACGCAGCAGCGAATCCACCGGTTCGCCTTCCACATCCACCGTGCCGATGCGGTGGATACCCCAGCTCCAGTTGAGGATGCGCGCGCCGTCCTCCACCAGATTCACCGAGGCCGCGACGTTGGCCGTGATGCCGGCGTCCGAGTTGCGCTCGACGATCACCTCGAAGCCCGGCCCGGTGCCGTCCAGTGCACTGAGAAAGCCCTGGTCGCGGGCATCGTTGGCGTGGGCGGCGAGAATCCCGGCGACGCTGCTGCCGTGATTGTCCGGCCGGTCGGCGTCGCGGGCGTAGAGGCAGGTGCGCTGTTGCTGTGGATCGCAGGGTTCGAGATATTCGGCGAAATGCGGTGCATCGAAATCCACCGCGCGCTCGATGATGCCGATACGCACCGGCTGTTTTTCCCCGGCGCGCTGGCCGGCGGGAATGCGTTCGCGGTAGTAGTCCACCGCATCGAGGAAGCGGTTGGCGGCCCACTCGCGGTTCTGCGGACGCTTCTGATCCGCGGTCTTGCCGGTTTCCTGCTCGTCGTTCTCGGCGGCCGATTCCTCGATCACCACGGCATCCACGCCCACCTCGCTGCCCAGGCGCAGCACCATGGCGTCGCGCTCGGTCAGGTCTTTCACCGGCAGGCGCAGCTGATAGGTGTTCAGCGGCGATATGGCGCCGACCACCTTGGCGCCGTACTTCTCGGCGAGCTGACGCGCCTTTTCCAGCCCCTTGTGGTCCTCCTCGATGATCAGGCTGACCAGGTCTACATAGGTGGTCAGGTCATCCATGTTGCGCGCCACTTCATCGGGTTTGGCGGCGAGCACCTGGCTGCGTCCGGCCGAGAGCCAGACCGGATTGCTGCGTAGCCCGTCGCGCTCAAGCCACAGCGGGCCGCTGCGCACCGCGTCCGGCGCAAGGGTCAGGCGGAGCTGCTCACCGTCGCGCTGGAGCGTGTCGGCATCCACGCGCTGGCCGTTGAGGTACAGCTGCACATCGGCGCGGGGCAGGCCTTTGGCGCTCAGGCACCAGCTCAGCGAATCCTCGGCGAAGAGGTCGCCGCAGCGCTTGAGCTGGGTGATGCGGATGGGATCTTCTGCAGCTGCCGGAAAGGCGGCGAGGGCGCTCAATAACCCGAGGCCGAGGCCGAGGCCGAGGGTGAACAGGGTGGAGGCGCGTTCTGGCATGGTTCAACGTCGCTCGAGGTAGTTGACGCTGAACAGCCCGCGCCGGTCGGTCCACTGACCGCGACAGGCGAAGCCGGCGGCATCGGCCAGGGCAGCGAAGGATTCCAGCGTGTACTTGTAGGAGTTTTCCGTGTGCAGGCTTTCCCCAGCATCGAAGTGGAAGCGCCGGCCTTCGATGGTCACGTCCTGCGCATCGGGGCTGATCAGGTGCATCTCGATGCGCGATTCGGCCTCGTTGAAGAAGGCGCGATGGACGAAGCGTGACGGGTCGATGTCGCTGTCCAGCTCGTTGCGGATGCGCTGCAGCAGGTTGAGGTTGAAGGCGGCTGTGACATGAGCGCGGTCGTTGTAGGCCGCTTCCAGCACCGCACGATCCTTGACCAGATCGACGCCGATCACCAGGCCGCCGCCGGCCGGCAGCACATCGTGCAAGCGCTGCAGAAAGGCCGCGGCCTCGCCCGGGGTGAAGTTGCCGATGCTGGAACCGGGGAAGAACATCAGCGGGTGCTCGCTGGAAAAATCATCCGGCAGGTTCAGCTCGTTGGAAAAGTCGGTACAGGCGGCATGCACCTCCAGCCACGGGTAGTCCGCCGCCAGCCGCTGGGTGCTGCTGAGCAGGAAGTCCTCGGAGATGTCGATGCCCAGATAGCTGGTCGGGTGCAGTGCTTCCAGCAGCAGGCGTACCTTGCGACTGGCACCGCTGCCCAGCTCGATCAGGTCGCTGTGAGGGCCGGCGATGTCGAGGATGTCGTTGGCAGCCTCGGCGAGAATCTGCTCCTCGGTGCGGGTGATGTAGTACTCGGGCTGCTGGCAGATCTGCTCGAACAGCTCGGAACCGCGGCGATCATAGAAGAACTTAGGCGAGGCCCATTTCGGGCTCGCGGCGAACCCGGCGAGGGTTTCGTCGCGCAGCGAGGCGTCGTGTGGCTGTTGCAGCTGATCGTGAAAGTGAATTGCCAGCGCCATGTTCAGAGCCCTCTGGCCAGGCGCAGCCCGGCGAACTGCCAGCGCATGGCCGGCTGGAAGAAGTTGCGGTAGGTGACCCGTAGGTGGGATTCCGGCGTGGCGCAGCAACCGCCACGCAAGACCATCTGGCCGGACATGAACTTGCCGTTGTACTCGCCGAGGCTGCCCTCCAGCGGGCGAAAACCCGGATAGGGCAGGTAGGCGCTGGCGGTCCACTCCCAGACATCGCCGAACAGCTGCCTCGGGCCGTCATGGCCGGGCGGCACGGCGACCGGTTGCAGGTAGTCGCTTTCAAGGAAATTGCCGCGCAATGGCTGGTCGGCGGCGGCGACTTCCCATTCCGCTTCGCTCGGCAGCCGCGCACCGGCCCAGCGTGCGAAGGCATCGGCCTCGTAATAGCTGATGTGACAGACCGGTGCCTCCAGGTCCAGCGGGCGCAGACCACCAAGGGTCATCTCGTGCCAGCTGGCGTCCTCGCGCAGCCAGTACAGCGGGGCGTTCCAGCCGGCCTGCTGGATCAGGTCCCAGCCGTCCGACAGCCACAGCTCCGGGCGGGCATAACCGCCGTCAGTGATGAACGACAGGTATTCGCGGTTGCTCACCAATCGTTCGGCAAGCTGGAAATCCTCGACGAACTGGCGATGTCGCGGGGTTTCGCAATCGAAGGCGAAATCGCTGCCGGCATGCCCGATGTGCTGCACACCGCCGGCGTATTCATGCCAGCGCGGGCGCTCGGGGCTGCTGGGCCGGGGCTGGGCGAGATCGTCGCGATAAACCGGGTGCAGCGGGTTCTGCGCGAGGATGTGCTTGATGTCCATCAGCAGCAGTTCCTGGTGCTGCTGCTCATGCTGCAGGCCGAGGCCGACGCGGCGGACGATTTCGGCAGCCTGCTCGCGCGGCGGATTGCTCAGCAGTTCGCCCATGGCCTGGTCGACGTGGCGGCGATAGCGATAGATCTCGTCCACACCCGGGCGGGACAGCACACCGCGCCGCGCCCGCGGAAAGGGCAGGCCATGGGTCTGGTAGTAGGAATTGAACAGGTAGTCGTAGGCCTCGTTCAGCCGCCGGTAGCCGGGCAGATAAGGCAACAGCAGAAAGGTCTCGAAGAACCAGCTGACATGCGCCAGGTGCCATTTTGGCGGGCTGACTTCCGGCGTGCTCTGGATGACGTAATCCTCGACCTGCAGCGGCGTGCAGATCGCCTCGCTGGTGGCACGTACCTGCCGGTAACGCTGCAGCAACAGGTCGAGTTCGGCGAGTACCGGATGCGAATGTGGCTGCTCTGCCAGGTTGCCCATGGCTGTCCCCCTCGGGTTTGACGACCGAAACGGCCTCCCATAGCGACCCGGCGCGGCGGGCAAAAGTTTCTGCCGGCCGGCTTGGCGACCATGAAGAAAAAGCGGCTGCGCTCTGGTCACTCTGTATGAGCAAAGCAGGGGATCGAGCCATGCGAAAGTTGTCAGTCCTGGGTTCCGCAGTGCTGTTGGCTGCCTGCGGGCAACACAATACGGCGTCCTACACCGACGCCGCGGGCGCGCCGAAAAGCGCCGAGACGCGCACCCTCGAGGCCGGCGCAAAGCTGTTGCAGGGCAAGGCGCCGCTGAATGCTGTGAGCGCTTACCTCAACGGCTTTCACTTCTATAACGGCGACATGGACGGGCAAATGGAGGCCCACCACTACGTCACGCGGCTGAACGAGGACGTGATGCAGGCGCTGATCTACGACGGCAATGGCAGCGATGCCAAGCTCATGGGCGTCGAATACATCATCAGCGCGCGCCTGTTCGCGACACTGCCCGAGGACGAGAAGAAGCTCTGGCACAGCCACGATTACGAGGTGAAGTCCGGCGCGCTGGTCGCCCCCGGCCTGCCGCAGGTCGCGGAAAAGCAGCTGATGGAACAGGTAGTCAGCACCTATGGCAAGACGTGGCACACCTGGCATACCGACCGCGACAAGGAACTGCCCTATGGAATTCCGGCGCTGATGATGGGCTTCACCGCGGATGGCCAGCTGGACCCGGCGCTCGAACAGGCCCGTGACGACCGTCTCGACGTGGATACCCAGGCGATCCGTCGCAGTCGCGAGTCGATCCCGCAGCCGACGGTCGATCCGGCGGCAAATGCCTGGGAGAAAGGTGAAGTGATTCAGCTGCAGCG
>NZ_JXXD01000393.1 GCF_000935215.1 Stutzerimonas stutzeri | reverse complement strand
ACAGGCTGATAAACAATAAATCAGAAAATTGTGCACAATTGGATCGACGGCAGTTGGTCCAGATCGCGCGAGCGGCTCTGGACCGGGCCTCAGCGCGGTGCCTGCAATTCCCGCGAGACATTTTCCGCAAGGCCCGCGCCGGCCTCGCTCATGGTCAGGTAGGTGCGGTCGGCGCCAGCTTCCTGGATGCGCTGGGCGATATCCTCGTACATCGCGTGGGACACGATCAGCCCGCCAAATCCGCTTTCGCGCAGCTTGCGGGTGGAGATGATCTTGGCCTCGGGATCGTTCATCGCCAGGATCACCGCTTCGACCTCGTTCATCTCCAGGCTCTGCCAGAACATCTGGTCCTCGGCGTCGGCAAAGAGGATATGTCGGCCCTGCTCGAGGACAGCGCCAGCGTCGAGGCGCTTCGGCAGCGTCCCCAGCTTTACGAAAACATGCTGGGCAATCGCGACAGCCTGCTCTGGTTGCTCGACGCTCAGGGACGCGCGCTGATCGAGATCAACCCGGCGCGGCTGGCGATACCACCACTGCCGGCCGGCGATGCTGCGGAGCTGACCGATACTGATGGAGCGCGGCTGGCCTGGCGGCGGCTGCCGGGCGAGGCGGGGTTGACGCTGGTCGCCGGGCGCATGCTCGTCGAGCGCGAACAGATGCTCGCCGCCTACC
>NZ_JXXD01000392.1 GCF_000935215.1 Stutzerimonas stutzeri | reverse complement strand
ACCGCCTTGCTGCCGCTAAACCTACTTTTTCAACAGAATCGGCCGAAAGCAGCCCGCCGCTTACGGCAGCTTTCGGCCAAATGCTGCCCCACCGTACCAAGCGGATCTGTGCCTACTGCGTTCAGGGCGAATCTATGACTACTACATCTGAAAGCTGGCGAGTTGTATGCCAAGACCCAGGGGATGGCAGCGGAGACGTCATCGTTGAGCTTCCATCAGAGCTACTTAAGCACTCAGACGGAGTTTGGGTGATGAGCTGTCAGTTGAGGCGGGAGAGGAAAACATTTGCTTGAAACTCCAGCAACGAGCTGATGGCGCCTCGTCATAGCAATCCAAACAATGTCTGATTGTGGTTGACTGCTTTCGCTCCAAAACGGCGGCTAGCGGCCAAAAGCTGCCTGTCGTTGAGTGCAATTTTTGACTCATGGCTGCCAGCAACGGCAGCAGTTAAAATGCTCAGAGACGATCACTCAACGAGCAATAGACCTAGTTTGTTCGACCGAGCTAGATTAGTAAAAGCTCTTTCACTTTTTGCTTGATTTCAGCAGGGCTTTCTTCAAATCCGTATTTACCGGCATTATCTTTAGAAGAGTTATATCCCAAGAAATAACCATTGTATTGAAAGTAGTTAGTGTCAATTTTTCGCCTGCTTGGCTTGCCTTTTTCCAGCATATCCAGAAGCGTTTTTAAGTGTGAGCGTGTTAGCCAGAATTTTAGAAGTAATCCGCTCCCTAGCACTTCAGTGCCGATCATTGGAGCTGCTTGAAAGCCCAAGGCCTAGCTCAGGGCTAGTCGTCTACACCAGTTCCGCTATGTATGCTGAAGGGGGCCCAACCACTCTACCTGACCAGCAACCTCAAGCGCTTCGGCGAATTCAACCTCAAGCTAAACCGGCCACCGGAGCCCTGGATCAAGGACTCGGTGTTCCAACAAGCTGCCGGCTCGCTGCGGGTGATCAGACCTAGCCAGCTAGATACCGAGAAAACGCCATGATCAACATTCCTCCCGCATCCTTCCGCCTTACACCGTACGGCGAAGTGGACGCCGTGGCGTTGGAAAACCTGCGCGACAGCTTCGACACCTCTCAACTGCTCCGGCTGGTTGATCGCTTGGACGTCTGCTTGGTGGAACTGGGTGGAATCACCTCCATTCGCGACGAGCTACTGAGATTGCATGCGATGGCTCTGACGATAGTTGAGGGCATCGCTCTTACGGTGCCTGCCGAGAGTGCTTGTATCTGGACAGAAGCCCAATCTCTACAGATGGATCTTGAGGCACTGGTTTCTTGGGCGCGCTCCGCTCAGCTCATCATTGCGCCGCTGATCAATCTTGCTCCACAGCACGAGGCATGAGCGCTCTCGCCGATTTCGACGAGGCTCAACTGTTTCTGACCATGGCTGGAATCGCCCGTAAGTAGATCAATTCACCAATCAGTTCTACGAGTGTCTGAGTAATCACAGCCGCCGCGGCCAGCGCGCGAATGGACTCCGGGAGCGCTAGGGCCAGGGGAAGCACTACAAGCGAGTTGCGAGTGCCTGAGCTAAAGGCCACTGCCCGTGCGGCAGAAGCCTCCAAGCCAAATAGCCGGGAGCTGAGTACGCCGAGGGCCGGAGCGAGTAGTAGAAACGCTCCGTATACCGGAAGCAACGGCGCCAGGATGTCGAGTTGGTACACGACAGCCGCGATCTGCGAACCCACCACCACGATTAGAACCAGGGCCATTGCAGGCACTGGCAGCCAGGCCCAACCTGCGCTCCATGCGCGAAGCAGCAGAGATCGGCGTCCGCCAAATTCGGTGAGCACAGCCGCTACCAAGGGTAGGACGATCAGTAACAGGAAGGCTTCTGCGAAGGGCCACAGCTCGATCACTGTGCCGGCTTCGGGGCCAAGGATTAGCCGCAAGTAGAGGGGCAGCAGCAGAAGCTGGAGCAACAGCAGCAATGGCGTCGCCGCGAGCACCAGACGAGAGTCCCCTTTGCCCAGGTGGGTGAAGACCACCACGTAATCGATACAAGGCGTCAGCAGGACAAGCAGCGCGCCGACCAACAAGGCCTTGTTCGATGAGAGCGGCCACGTCACCAGCCACACCATCAATGGCACCAATAGGAAGTTGGCCAGCAACAGGGCACCGACGAAGCGGTGGTTGGCAAAAGCTTCTCGCAGCTCCAAAAAAGGAATCTGCAGAAACATGGCATACATCAGCACGGCAATCGCCGGTGTGATGGCCATGGCCGTCAGTCCGGTGAATTGCGCAGAGCTCAAACCTGCAATGGCAGCGGCCACCACCGCCGCGAAATAAAATGCTATCTGGTGTTCTTCCAGCCAGTCCCGCGACATCTGATATCTTCCCTTGTTGCGCAAGGGCGACATTCTCCCACTGGCATCGGATTTAACCCAGCGTTGAGGCTGGTTGCTTTTCGCTTTGCCGTTGGGCGAAGTCCGCAACGGTCCTAACAAGTCCTGCCGATAAGAGGATGCATGATGTTTCGAAATAACTGGATGGCGGGTCTGAGGCAAGTGCTCGCCATCGCCAGGAGTTAACCGCAATGAATCCTCAACCTCCAAGCATGACCTGGAATCTGCTGCTGCTAACCTGGCTGGTCGCACTGGTATCGACGCTGTCCGCGCTGTTCATTGGTGAGGTGATGGGCCAGGCACCCTGCGTGTTGTGCTGGTTCCAGCGTGCCTTCATGTTTCCGCTGGCGGTGATCCTGGCCATCGCCTGCTACCGCTCGGATTTTACAGTCTGGCGTTATGCCCTACCGCTGACCGTTATCGGTGCGGCGCTGGCATTTGTTCACACGCTGCTCTATGCCGGGCTGATTCCACAGCCGATCCAGCCCTGCACGGCCACCGGTCCATCCTGCTCAGGCGCCGGAATGACCCTCTTCGGCGTGGTGCCCCTGCCGGCACTCGCCTTGTTCGCCTTTATCCTGATCGCCATCCTGCTCATTCTCATCCGTCGGAGAACCACCCCATGAATCGCCGTTCCGTGGTCCTGATCATCAGTGTCGTGATCCTGGCCGTCTTTGCTGCCGCCGCATTCTTCTATTCCCCCTCGCAGTCGCCTCAACAGGCCCAGGCTCCCGGTTCGACCGCCCAAGAGACCGGGACACAACCCAAACAGAACGGCGGCCAGTTGGTTCGCTTCCACTCACCAGTGTTCGGCCCGGCGCAAGCGCCAGTGACCATCGTCGAATTCTTTGACCCTTCCTGCGAGGCATGCCGCGCCTTCCACCCCTATGTGAAGCAGATCCTCGCCGAGAACCCGGAAGACGTGCGTTTGGTGCTGCGCTATGTACTGTTCCATCAAGGCTCCGAAGAGGTGGCGCGAATGCTGGAGGCGGCGCGTAAGCAAAATCTCCATGAACAAGTGTTGGGGGCTGTGCTGGAAGCCCAACCCGGTTGGCACGACGACCCCAAGGTAACGCAGGCATGGGCTGCTGCAGAGCGCGTCGGTTTGAACTTGGAACAGGCCCGCCAGGACATGCATACGCCTGGCGTCAACGCCGTGCTGGAAACGGACATGCAGGACGTTAAAGCCGTTGGGGTTCGTGGCACGCCGACTTTTTTTGTCAATGGTCGTGCGCTCAGCGAGTTTGGCCCGGAGCCGCTGCGCCAGTTGGTGAACAGCGAAGTGGCCAAGGCACGAGAATGACACTATGAGCGCGCTGGAAAACCGCGTGCCACCGCTGCTCGTGGCCGGCCTGATCGCTGTGCTGATGGGTTTGTCGGGAACCAAATTGCCGGGTTTCGAACTGGCATGGACCGCGCGCCTGACCTTCGCTTTGCCAATACTGCTCCTGGGGCTCGGCGTGTGCCTCGCCGGCGTCCTGTCGTTTCGCCGCGCGCGTACTACGGTTAATCCATTGCAGCCGCAGCAGGCTTCTGCATTAGTGGAGGCTGGCATCTACCGGTACAGCCGCAACCCCATGTACTTAGGCTTTGCCATTATCCTGGCGGCTTGGGCGCTGGTCTTGGCCTCGCCTCTAACCCTGCTTGGCGTAGTTGCTTTCGTGCTGTACATGAACCGTTTCCAGATCCCAGCCGAAGAGTGGGCGCTGGAAACATTGTTCGGCGAATCATTTGCCCGCTACCGTGCACGAGTCCGCCGCTGGCTCTGAGCGTCCGCGGCGGTAGCGACTGGCGGGGCTTGCTCGTCGCGGCAGCCTGCCGAAGGTGCCACGACCTAGCCTGATCTCCTCGTGACGAGCTGCTTTGGCCACATGCCGCTAGCATGTCTCTGGTCGAAGACATAGCGCCAACGAGTGATGTCGCAAGTTCACTCCGTTGATATCGAGATAACTGTCTAGCAACAGCGTTGAGCGCAAAGCAGGCTTATGCTTCGCTGCGATGACTGTCGGCCTGCCTGGTGTCGATACAAACACTGCCGTCTAGCTCCATTTCAAGTGTCGAGTGGCTGACTTTGAATTGCTCATGAAGTACTCGTTTTAAATCAGTCTTTACTCGTTCAATATCGGGCAGGCTAGCCTTCTTGATGACAACATGTGCTTCCAGTGCGATTGTATGCTCAGCGATTTCCCATACGTGTACGTGGTGAACACTCACAACGTCGTTTACATGTTCCATGATATTGATTATGTCGGCGATGGAAACTCCTTCTGGCGCGCCCTCCATCAACAAGTGAATGGTTTTAGGTAGCATGCTAAAGCCCTGCCATAGCACGTAACCAGCAATCATCAGCGTCAGGACAGTATCTGTCCAATACCAGCCATACAGGAGGATCAATGTTCCGGCAATAATAACGCCGACGGAGGCCAACGCATCCGACACGTTGTGCAAGAATGCCGCCTTTATATTCATGCTATTCTTAGACATTGTGTAGGTGAGCAAGGCCGTAGCGATATCTACAATCAAGGCTATTCCCGCCACCACGACCACTGTCCATCCTTCAATGGGCTGTGGGGAAAAAAACCGACCTATAGCTTCGTAGATGAGGTAGAGACCAACGATAATCAGCGTGACCAAGTTAATCAAAGCCGCTATGGTTTCACTGCGTCGGTAGCCAAAGGTTTTAAAAGCATCTGGCGGTTTGCGGCCGATCTTACGTGCGATGAGCGCAATAACCAGTGATGCAGCATCGCTCAAGTTGTGTAGTGCATCCGCTATGAGCGATAAGCTCCCAGAAAGTATCCCGCCAACAACTTGTGCCAGAGTTAGTGCAGTATTAACGCCAATAGCTGCGATTAAACGCTTATCACCCATGGCTTCGGTGTTATGGTTATGTTCGTGAGCCATATTTTTACCGCTCCTTAAAAACTAGCGTAAGAAAAATAGGGGAGCCAAACGACCGCCCATAAGAGATAATAAAAATACTAGCGCCTATACCATCTGGCCCTCCAAGCCACACTGACAGAAAATGCGACCACTCTCAAGCGAGTTCGTGCATTATCGTCTGAAACTTGCCGATAACTGGCCGATCCCTCTCAAACGTTAAACGACGTTGCTCGCTAATGATAGATGATGCGGCGTCAATCCGAAGATGACAAAATTGTAATCTTCCAATCATTCTTTTCGTAGGATAGGCCCTTGCAGATTGGTGCGCCTCGGTGCTGACATGACGAAGCAAGGCGCTCATGTCACCGCGCAATGGAAGCATTACATTTCAATAATGTAATGCTTGGCTCATGCTGCTGTTAACTTCAATCACGCAAAATTCATTCGAACCTGCAGGGCTCAGCGAGAAAGCTCAGCAAGCCACCTTTGAATTTAGCGAGGACTGCCCTATGAATCTGTTGAAAGCTATTGTTGTTGGTTTGGTAATCTGCGGCTCCGCATTGTCTTATGCAGAAGATGGTTACGACCGCTCAATTAAATTTAATGAAAAATTCCGAGCAGATCAAAAACGAATTCACGGAACCGAATCCGCCAAACGAAAAATAGACGAATTACAGATTAAGGATACCCGCCAAGATCAGAACAATACGGAAAGCAAGAAAGAAACCAAAGCTGACTAACCGCTTCATATCTGAACGATATTCGCCTCCTGCAGCTTCCAATCTCCTTTGGAAGCAGTTGCACTCTAAGCGCCCTTCGGGGCGCTTTTTTGTTTCCATAACTTGCCCGCAACATCGCTACCAGCGAATCGCCCGGAATTTATATAAGCCGTTTCGTTTAAGTCAGGCCGCCATTGCCTGATCTGTTGTTATTAGCCTTCGCAAGGATCATGTCCGAGTGAGCTGAACAGACGCTGTGGCGTACAGCGCACCCATGTCTGGGTCGCTATCTCAAAGGCCTCACGGTTCGCCCATGATTGACGGTGTCAGCTCGGCCTTGCACAGCCCGCTGATCGTTCCAGCCAGGGCTTTGTCGTAGCTATCGCCCTTTGCTGCCGACCGGGGCAGGTCAGTCGCTGTTTGCATAATCCTTCGTCAGCTCACCGTGGGTGAAAGCCATCAGGTCAAGGACGCGTATGTAGCGAAAGTCATACGCACTAAGCGCTGAGCAATTTTTTATTTACCGCTTAGATGCATCAGACTGCGCCACAAAGGCTGTGCTGTCCGCTGCGCCGCTAATGAAACTGCGCTCCGATAATTAACGCGCCCCGTTCTCGCTAGCTAGCAAGAACGGGGCGTTGTGTGCCGCCATCCAATCTCTAGCTTGTTCTGTCAGCGGCCAACGCGATTTCTTGCTCCTCCAATTCGTCTTCGCGTCGATGAGCCATCTGGTAGAGCAACGGCAAAACTAATAGCGTTAGCACCGTTGAGGAGAGAATCCCCCCGATCACCACCGTCGCAAGGGGGCGCTGTACCTCTGCACCGGTACCCACATTCAAGGCCATCGGAACGAACCCGAGTGAAGCCACCAAGGCTGTCATCAATACCGGCCGTAGCCGGGTCAGAGCGCCCTCGCGGATCGCGGTGCCCAGAGGTAAACCTTGCTCCCGTAGGCTACGGATGAAGGAGATCATTACCAGGCCATTTAGAACGGCGACGCCAGACAGAGCAATAAAGCCAACTCCTGCTGAAATGGACAATGGGATATCTCTCAGCCACAGCGCAACAATGCCTCCGGTGAGCGCAAATGGAATCCCTGTAAACACCAACAAGCCGTCTTTGACATTGTTGAACATCATGAAAAGCAGAATGAAGACCAGGAGCAGCGCCACGGGGACGACAATCTGCAGCCGCTTCGTTGCCGATTCAAGCTGCTCAAAGGTACCGCCCCAGTCGATCCAATAACCTGCCGGGATATCTACCTGGGCCTGGATTTTCTGTTCTGCCTCAGATACGAATGATCCAATGTCACGACCACGGACGTTTGCACTGACGACAATTCGCCGTTTCCCTTCTTCTCTACTGATCTGATTCGGACCGGGGGCCAAATCCAGGGTGGCCACCTCGCCGAGGGGGATATAACTTATGGTGCTGTTTAATTCCCTTGGAAGGGCAATTGGAAGCCGCTCAATTGCGGCGAGATCGCTGCGTATCTCGTCCGGTAAACGAACCACGATATCGAAACGCCGATCTCCTTGAAACAAGGTGCCTGCCTCTCGGCCACCGATAGCTACTGCAACCGCTTGCTGCACGGTATCTAGACTCAGGCCGTATCGTGCGATCTGATCGCGATCGATATCAATCGTGAGCATGGGAAGGCCAGTCGTCTGCTCGACCGTAACCTCTGAAGCGCCTGGTACTTGTCCTAGCACCTCGGATACTTCCGCCGCCGTGCTGTTAAGAACGTCCATGTCATCACCATAGATTTTCACGGCTACCGCGGCACGAACACCGGAAATCAACTCGTTGAAACGCAGCTGAATAGGCTGGGAAAACTCGTAGTTATTGCCCGGTAACTCAGCGGCGGATGCTTGGACCTCGCTTAAGAGTTCGTCGCGCGACTTGCCTGGATCCGGCCACTGCTCTTGTGGCTTCAGCATGACGTACCCGTCAGAGATGTTTGGAGGCATGGCATCGGATGCCACCTCCGCAGTGCCTGTGCGCGCAAAAATCCGCTCGATCTCCGGAAACTCATCCATGAGCTTTCGCTCCAGCTGCTGCTGCATCTCGACAGACTGACTAAGGCTGGTAGCCGGTACACGAAGGGCTTGGATAGCGAAGTCCCCCTCGTTGAGGCTAGGCACGAATTCACTGCCCATACGTGCCCCTACGAGGCCGGAAAGTACAACTGCAACAACGGCAAAGGTGAGCACTACTGGCTTGTTGGACATCACCGCATCGAATGCAGGTGCGTAGGCCCGTTTAGCATTGCGGATTAGAAAGTTTTCCTTCTCTGTAACACGCTTGCCGATAAAGAGCGCAACGGCTGCCGGGACGAACGTCACCGAGAGAATCATCGCCCCGAATAGCGCTGTCACTACGGTAAACGCCATGGGCGTGAACATCTTACCTTCTACCCCTGTAAGGGCGAATATCGGCAGATATACGATCATAATGATCAGCTGCCCATAGAGTAGAGGCCGACGCACTTCCTTTGCCGCAGCGAACACTTCATGAAGCCGTTCGGACAGCGTTAATGCCCGCCCGTGATGGGACTGAGCGTGAGCAAGTCGACGCACGCAGTTCTCAACAATCACCACGGCACCATCGATAATGATGCCGAAATCCAATGCGCCTAAGCTCATCAGGTTGGCGCTGACCTCGTTGGCTACCATGCCGGTGAACGTAAAGAGCATCGCCAGCGGTATAACAAGTGCGGTTAGGATCGCCGCACGGATATTGCCCAAGAAGAGAAAAAGTATAACCACAACAAGAATGGCACCCTCAGTGAGGTTCTTCTTAACGGTGGATATAGCTTTGTCTACGAGTACAGTTCGATCGTAGACAGTAATCGCCTTTACGCCCTCTGGAAGCGAAAGGTTTATCTCTTTCATCTTGTCATCGACAGCCCTAGAAACTACCCGGCTATTTTCACCGATAAGCATGAAAGCCGTACCTAGAACCACTTCGCGGCCATTCTCGGTGGCTGCGCCAGTGCGGAGCTCCTTTCCAACCTCGACCGTCGCAACGTCGCGGATACGCACTGGGGTACCGTCAACGTTGCTAATAAGGGTATCGCGGATGTCCTCCACAGACTGCATTTGTCCTGGAGCGCGAACAAGATACTGCTCGCCGCGCTTTTCAATATATCCGGCACCTAGATTGTTATTGTTTTGCTCAACCGCCTCGATCAAATCTTGTAGTGTTAGTCCAAACGACCGCAAAGTGTCTGGGTTGGGGGCGATCTGATATTCCTTTGCATATCCTCCGATCGTATTGATCTCAGTAACACCAGGTACATTTCGGACTTGCGGTTTGATGATCCAATCTTGAATCTCACGCAAGTCAGCAGGGGTATACGGCGTACCGTCCGATTTGGTGGCACCTTCCTCAGCTTCAACCGTCCAAAAATAGATTTCGCCAAGCCCAGTGGAAATAGGGCCAAGTGTTGGAGTGACGCCATCTGGGAGCTGATCTTTGGCCCCTCCCAGGCGCTCGTTCACAAGTTGGCGGGCAAAATAGATGTCAGTGCCTTCCTCAAAAATAACTGTGATCTGAGAAAGTCCATATCGAGACAAGGATCGTGTCTGCTCGAGCTTGGGCAGCCCAGCCATTACCGTCTCGAGCGGGTAGGTAATACGCTGCTCCACTTCCAGCGGGGAATAACCTGGCGCCGCAGTGTTGATTTGCACCTGTACGTTGGTGATATCCGGGACAGCATCGATAGGCAGCTTTTGGTAGCTGTAAGCTCCTAACGCTGCCATGCCAAGCACGGCTAGCATAACCAACCAGCGATGCTCGATAGAAAAACGAATGATACGTTCGAACACGATTCTATAACTCCGTATCAGTGAGCATGCGAGGCGCTGGCTTTGCCAAGCTCGGACTTGATGATGAAGCTGTTATCCAAGGCATAGCGCGCTCCGGCCTGGAGGCCTTCCTTGATTTCGACCGCTTCACTATCGCTGCGACCAGTCACGATTGGCTGAGCAGCAAAGCCATGGTCGGTCCGTACAAACACCACCGGATTATCTTCCAACGTGTGGATCGCATCGGGCTTGACTGCAACCGGCACGGACACTCCGCCAGAGCCTACCCGCACTTTGACGAACAGGCCGGGACGCCAAACACCTTCCGGGTTCGGAAGCGTGACCCGGGCGGTAGCGGCGCGGCTTTGCTGACCAACAAGTGAGCCGACATAAGAAACGGTGCCATTGGCACTGGACTCGAATGCTGTGGCTTCGATAACCGCGTTGCTGCCGACTCGTACCGCGCTGAGTGCATTGGCAGGAACGCTGATATCTGCCCAAACGGTAGAGAGATCGGAAATGATGAATATCTGGTCGTCGGTATTGACTGACTCACCGAGCGTGATGTCCTTCTCAACGATCATCCCATCGAACGGCGCCCTGAGTTCGTAGCGGCTCAATGCGTCTGGCTTGCCAGCATCACTACCAAGCGCTTGTAGCTGTGCTTTTGCATTCGCAACCGTCAGCTCTGCTTCCCGTAGAGCCTGTTGTGCCTGTAAATAATCCTGTTCTGCAGAAATACGCTCTTCCCACAGCTCCTTTTCGCGTCGATAGGTTTTCTGAGCCAATGCAAGACGTTTTTGTGCCGCGTAGAACTCGCTTCTACGTTCCGACAGGTCGGTACTCGCGATCACAGCAAGCACTTGCCCCTGTTTCACCTGTTCGCCCAAATCGACTTTGACCGCTTCAACGACACCTGAGAGACGAGGCACAACTTGCGCTGTACGATCCTGGTTAAACGTAATTTCACCTGGCAGCTCGATTGCGCTTTGTATCTTTGCGGGCTCAGCAGTTGCCAGTGAAATGCCGGCGGCTAGGATTTGTGTCTCTGAGAGTTCTACCTCTGCTGTTTCAGTGTGCTCCGCTCCCTCGGGCTCATCTTCATGCTCATCTTTCTCTGCCGCACCGACCTCGTGATCGCTATCGGCGCCTCCTTCATCATGTCCATGATCTCCTTCGGCTTCAGCATCCTCATCCGAATGCCCTTCATCCTCCTGCTCCGATGCGTCACCATGCTCGCTATGTGCGTCGCCCGCTTCGGGCACAGCTGGACTACTGCGAAGAAGCAATCCGCCAAGCACAAGTGCCACGCTTAATATGACGACGATCCAAAAAATCTGCTTCTTGTGAACAGCCAAGGAAGATGTGTTCGATTTACTTGTCATATGGATTCCTTATGGCTGAGTGGCCGAGGTGATAACGGCCGACCCATCGCCGACAATTCGCGAGATTTCTGCCGCCGCCTGGTTAGCTTGTGAGAGCGCAGACAGATACTGAGAGCGGGCTTGGAAAAGCGAGCGTTGAGCATCCAGTACGTCAAGGAAGGTGAACTTTCCTAGTTCAAACCCCTTGCTGGCAGCTTCATAAGCGCTCTGGGCACTGGGGAGCATGTCGTTGCGCAACAGTTCAAACTGCTGCCGAGCAGTGCGCAGCCGCATGTGCGCTTGGGAAAGTTCGCTTTTCAGGCGTATATGGACGGCGTTAAGCTCGTCCTGCGCCTGGTAGGCCCGTTCCTGTGCTGCTCCGATGTTGCCTTGGTTTCGATCAAACAACGGCAGGGGCATCGAGATACTCACCAGTCCCAGCGTGCCGTTATATTCATCTGAGCGTTGGGCACCTACGCTAACCGTCACGTTAGAAAAGCGATTCGTCCTTTCCAGCTCCAACGCAGCCCGACGTCTTTCAGCCTCCCGACGCGCGCGGGTTAGTTGGGCGGAATCGTTCAAACGGCTATAAAGCTCAGCTAGCTCGGGAAGAGGAGGCACTGCCTCTACCGGCTCTTTTACTCGCTCAAAGCGTGGCTGTGGATTTCCCCAGTTGGCCGCCAGCCGAGTGCGCGCAGCTTCGAGTTCAGCTGTGGCCTGGGCAAGCTCTACTTGCACTCCAGTAGCCGCAACCCGCGCCCGGGTTTCCTCTACGGGAGAGACCATGCCGGCCCTCACACGCCGATTGGCCACGTTCACTGCTTGCTTCGCAAGCTTTGAAGCAGCCTGAGCGAGCTCCAGCCGTTCTTGCGCAATAAGCACATCGTAGTATGCGCCCATCACTGCCCCCCTCAGTCGAGCTTGGGCGTCCTGTAGGTCGGCGGCCGCTACGTCCATGGCGCGTTGCGCTGCCTCAATACGAGCCGAACGTTTACCACCCAGCTCTATTTCTTGGCTCAGCTCAAGCGTCGTCTCGGGGGCATCACCTCGGATTCCCTCCTGGCTAGCGGACAATATTGGATTCGGACGTGCTCCTGCTTGGCTAATCAATGCGCGAGAAGCAGCCAGCTCACGTCTTGCAGCAGCAAGTTCAGGGCTTGCAGAGGTAGCGAGCTCCAAAGCGCGTAGAAAGCTTATGGAGCCGGCAGGCTCAACGGGGAAGGTATTTGACACACCGACAGGCAGGGTCTGTGTGAAGGTCGGCAACTCTAAAGGCTGCGCAGAGGCGAGGTTGCACGACAACATCGTCAACCCCAGCGGTAAAAGAACTTTTCGCACCGAAATCTCCTAGAAAAGGGAAGGTTCGGTGAGACGTCAGATACAGATAAATGGCGTCCTACTGGTTAATCTGGCGTCTCACCGGCTTTGCACCGATGCGCCAATTAGGTTTCTCAGGACGCCCCGCTTCAGCCGATGCGTAGCTAGCAGAAGAAAACGGTTTCAAGCTTATTGATAATACCGAACCGGGAGAAATCCCTTTCCTTATAAGCGGCTTGATATGGTCGCCATGAAAGACACAGTCTCCATCCAGACTGATTTTTTTTGCGGCTTTTGACGATCCTTCCTCGTCAGCACCCAGAGACTCGTGCGAATGTTCGTGATGTCCAAGATGATTTGCTGCCGAACCATCCTCATGTCTGCAGCTCGTGCTAACAACTGCCCATGATGATTGCAATGGGAACAGGGCTAGCAACAACAGCAGAACTATTTTTCTCATCCAAGGCAAAACGATGACTTCCTGGTTTAGATGTCGAATCCAATCATAGAGCTACCCCCGCCAAGACGCGGAACACAGCGCCGCTACTGCGACAGTGATTCGTCCTGGGTTTAGGACACAATACACGAAAGCGTTGGCGGCGGCAACAACTGAGTGCAACACCTGACCTTTCCGGTACGGTGCTGCCCCTATG
>NZ_JXXD01000052.1 GCF_000935215.1 Stutzerimonas stutzeri | reverse complement strand
TCGACCTGAGCTCGAAAACCCCGGCCAAACCAGCCGAGCCGGTCTATCGCCCGACCCGCGTCGTGACCACCCCCATCCGCGGCGGCCAGCAGGTCTACGCGCAAGGCGGCGACCTCATCGTTCTCGCTCCCGTGAGCCCCGGTGCGGAACTTCTCGCCGATGGCAACATCCATGTCTACGGTCCGCTTCGAGGTCGCGCCTTGGCGGGTATCAAAGGCGACACTTCGGCGCGGATCTTCTGTCAGCAACTCACCGCTGAAATGGTCTCCATCGCCGGCCAGTACAAGGTAGCCGAGGACCTGCGACGCGATCCTCTCTGGGCTGAAGCGGTACAGATCAGCCTCTCTGGCGACGTGTTGAACATCACCCGCCTTTAACGGATACTGCCGCGAATTTTCAAGGACCAAACGGGCAATCCTGACGCTGAGATCGGCGTAAGGTCCCGATTTTTTAAATATTTAGGGTGAATCACCTTGGCCAAGATCATCGTAGTCACTTCCGGCAAAGGTGGCGTTGGTAAAACCACCACCAGCGCCGCCATCGGTACCGGCCTCGCTCTGCGCGGCCACAAGACTGTCATCGTCGACTTCGACGTCGGTCTGCGGAACCTCGACTTGATCATGGGCTGCGAACGCCGGGTGGTTTACGACTTCGTCAACGTCATCAATGGCGACGCAACCCTGACCCAGGCCCTGATCAAGGACAAGCGTCTCGAGAACCTCTACGTGCTGGCCGCCAGCCAGACACGCGACAAAGACGCGCTGACCCAGGAAGGCGTTGGCAAGGTCATCGACGAGCTGGGCAAGAATTTCGAATACGTCATCTGCGACTCCCCGGCCGGTATCGAGAAGGGCGCGCACCTGGCGATGTACTTCGCCGACGAAGCCATCGTCGTCACCAACCCGGAAGTCTCTTCGGTTCGCGACTCCGACCGCATGCTCGGCCTGCTGGCGAGCAAATCGCGTCGCGCCGAGAACGGTGAAGAGCCGATTCGGGAACATCTGCTACTGACCCGCTACAACCCCGAGCGTGTCACCAAGGGCGAAATGCTCGGCGTCGAAGACGTCGAGGAAATCCTCTCCATCCGCCTGCTGGGCGTGATCCCCGAGTCGCAGGCCGTACTCAAGGCTTCCAACCAGGGTATCCCGGTGATTCTCGACGACCAGAGCGACGCCGGCCAAGCGTACAGCGACGCCGTGGACCGTCTGCTCGGCAAGGAAGTCGCGCACCGCTTCCTCGACGTCAAGAAGCCGGGCTTCCTGCAACGACTTTTCGGAGGCCGCGAATGAACCTTTTCGACTTCTTCCGTGAACGCAAGAAGAAGGAAACCCCAGCCGCGATCGCCAAGGAGCGTCTGCAGATCATCGTCGCCCACGAGCGTGGCCAGCGCACCGAGCCGGACTACCTGCCGGCCCTGCAGAAAGAGCTGGTCGAGGTGATCCGAAAGTACGTCAACATCGACAGCGATCAGGTCCAGGTTGCACTCGAGGACCAGGGCAGCTGCTCGATTCTCGAACTGAACATCACCCTACCGGATCGCTGAGAACCCACACACGATCTGCTGCGCGTCGGTTCTGCTGCGTTAAAAACAGGCTCGGAATGCTCATTTACTTCAGTAAACTCCGCTTCTCGCCTGTTTTTGCCTTGCAGGACTCTAGCTCGCTAGACCGTGAATAGGCTCTGAACACCGGCGTACAGAAACGGCGGCCCACGGGTCGCCGTCTTCGTTTGTGGAAAAGCGAATGCCTCTAAGCGCTATCGAGATCGTCCATCAGGACGCTGCCCTGCTGGTCATCAACAAGCCGACCCTGCTGCTGTCCGTACCGGGCCGCGCCGAAGACAACCGTGACTGCCTGGTGACCCGCCTGCAGGAAAACGGCTATCCCGAAGCGCGCATCGTGCATCGCCTGGACTGGGAAACCTCCGGGCTTATCGTGCTTGCCCGCGATGCCGATACGCACCGTGAGCTGTCCCGTCAGTTCCATGATCGTGAAACGGAAAAGGCCTATACCGCGCTGTGCTGGGGCCAGCCCGAACAGGACAGCGGCAGCATCGACCTGCCGCTGCGCTACGATCCGCCGACCAAGCCGCGCCACGTCGTCGACCACGAGCTGGGCAAGCATGCACTGACCTTCTGGCGCGTGCTTGAACGCTGCGGCGACTACAGCCGCGTCGAGCTGACCCCCATCACCGGCCGCTCCCACCAGTTGCGAGTCCATATGCTGTCGATCGGGCATCCGCTGCTTGGCGATCGCCTGTATGCCCACGAGCAAGCCCTGCAAGCCCATGAGCGCCTGTGTCTGCACGCCAGTATGCTCACCCTGACCCACCCGCAAACCGGCGAGCGCCTGCGCTTCGAGTGCCCGGCACCGTTCTGATGACGACAAGCACGTGCCATCGCGCGCACTTACTAAATGCAGGCGGTGCCGGTGCGCTTATGACCAGGTGTCGAATGCTATAGACTTCGTGACCTTGCAGTCCGGAGTCCGAAATGCGCAAAGCTCTCAACCAAGGCCTGATCGAATATCTGCAGGCGTCCCCTACCCCGTTCCATGCCACCCAGAATCTCGCCCAAGCGCTACAGGCCGCCGGCTACCGTGCGCTGGACGAGCGCGAGGTCTGGCATACCGAGGCGGGCGGGCGTTATTACGTCACCCGCAACGACTCGGCCATCATCGCCTTCCAGCTGGGCAGCAAAGCGCTCGTCGAACACGGCCTGCGCTTGGTTGGCGCCCATACCGACAGCCCGTGCCTGCGAGTCAAGCCGCAGCCCGAGCTGCAGCGCCAGGGCTTCTGGCAGCTGGGTGTCGAGGTGTATGGCGGCGCCCTGCTCGCTCCTTGGTTCGACCGCGATCTGTCGCTGGCCGGCCGTGTCACCTACAGCCGTGATGGCCGCATCGAAAGCCAGCTGATCGACTTCAAGGTTCCGATCGCGACGATTCCGAACCTGGCGATTCACCTCAATCGGGAAGCCAATCAGGGCTGGGCCATCAACGCGCAGAACGAGCTACCGCCGATTCTGGCCCAGATCGCCAGCCAGGAAAGCCCGGACTTCCGCGCACTGCTCGCCGATCAACTCGGGCGTGAACATGGGCTGGTCGCCGACGTGGTGCTGGACTTCGAACTGAGCTTCTACGACACCCAGAGCGCGGCGGTCATCGGCTTGCACAGTAACTTCATCGCCGGCGCCCGTCTGGACAATCTGCTTTCGTGCTTTGCGGGCTTGCAGGCTTTGCTGAACGCCGAACCCGAGCACACCTGCGTACTCGTCTGCACCGATCACGAGGAAGTCGGCTCGACCTCGCTGTGCGGCGCGGATGGCCCGTTCCTGGAGCAGGTCTTGCGTCGCGTGCTGCCGGATGAGGACGACTTCCAGCGCGCCATCAGCCATTCCCTGCTGATTTCCGCCGACAATGCCCACGCGGTGCACCCGAACTATGCCGACAAGCACGACGGCAATCACGGGCCGAAGCTCAACGCCGGCCCGGTGATCAAGGTGAACAACAACCAGCGCTACGCCACCAGCAGCGAAACTGCCGGCTTTTTCCGCCATCTCTGCCTGGAAAACGAAGTGCCGGTGCAGAGTTTCGTCACCCGCAGCGACATGGGTTGCGGCTCCACGATCGGCCCGATCACGGCCAGTCAGCTAGGTGTGCGTACCGTCGACATCGGCCTGCCGACCTTCGCCATGCACTCGATCCGCGAGCTTGCGGGTAGCCAGGACCTGGCGCATCTGGTCAAGGTACTGACCGCGTTCTACGCCAGCAGCCAGTTGCCTTGAACCGCACCGGGCAGGTCTGCAGCACTGCAAACCTGCTCGATCCATCAAGGCAAAGCGAAATCTGGCTCCGTCCACATCAGGCCGATGCGGATCAGGAAAGCGCGCTATCGATCACCAGGGCCACCTTGCCGGACACGGTGTTGCTGGCCAGCGTTTCGAATGCAGCCTCCACATCACCGATGGCAAAGGTTCGCTCCAGACGCGGCGAAAGCTTGCCCTGGGCGAACAGCGGCCAGACCTTCTCTTCCATTTCCGCCAGCAGCCCGGCCTTGTAATCGGCGTCGCGGCTGCGCAGGGTCGAGCCGATCAACTGGATGCGCTTGGCCAGCAAACCAGCCAGATCCATCTCGGCCTTGCGTCCCCCCATCAAGCCGATCATCACCCAACGCCCATCCATCGCCAGCAGCTGCATATTCAATGCGGCGTACTTGGCACCGACCGGGTCGAGGATCATGTCGAACGGACCAAAATCGCGTAGCGCTTCGAGCGAGTCACCACGCAGCACACCCCCCTGAGCACCGAGCGACTCACAGTAGGCCAGCCGCTCGGCCGAGCCGACACTGACCCAGCAGGGATTGCCGAAAGCCTTGCACAACTGGATCGCCGCCGAGCCGACACCACTGGCGCCAGCGTGCAGCAGCACCTTGTCGCCGGCCAGCAAAGCGCCCAGGCGATAGAGATTGAGCCAGGCCGTGGCATATACCTCCGGGATCACCGCAGCTTCATGCAGCGACATGCCCTCGGGAACCGGCAGCGCATGACGGGCATCGACCACCACCTCCTCGGCCATGCCACCACCAGCCAGCAGCGTGCACACGCGATCACCCACCTTCCAGCGGCTACGCCCACTGACCTCGGCGACCACCCCTGCGCATTCCAGCCCCAGGATGTCGGTGACACCTGCCGGCGGCGGATAGTGTCCGCCTCGCTGCAGCAGGTCCGCACGGTTCAGCCCGGCAGCAGCCACACGGATACGGATTTCGCCATCGCCGCACGCCGGAGCCGGTCGCTCGGCCCACTCCAGATGCCCCTCGATACCTTGCAATGCCTTCATGCTGCCTCCATAGTGGTTCCTATCTATGCCCACCCAACTGATCGCTCGCTGGCCTTCTTTGACCACCTCAACCATCGGGCTTGTGCTTTCCACCGCCGGACGGAAAACCGAACCGGCGCCTACTTTAGATGGCCTAATATGCGTTATTCCCTAGCCTTACGTCGCCCCCAAGCCATGAAACGTACGCTGACCTGCACCGTTCTCGCCGTTCTGTTCGGCCTTCACGCTTCCCTGGCGATGGCCAAAGCCGTCAGCACGCCTGAGAACTGGGACTACCTGCAACCCGATCGTGAACAGGTCATCGCCAGCCTGAACGTCGTCGAACTGCTCAAGCGCCATCACTACAACAAGCCGCCGCTGAACGACGCGCGTTCGGCAAAGATTTTCGACAGCTACATCCAGATGCTCGATCCCTCGCGCAGCTATTTCCTGGCATCTGATCTCGAAGAGTTCGGCAAGTGGCGCAACCAGTTCGATGACTTCCTCAAGGGCGGCAATCTCGAGCCCGGCTTCATCATCTACACCCGTCATCTCGAGCGCCTGCAGAACCGGTTGAACTACGCCTTGAGCCTGCTCGACAAGGGCGTCGACAGCTTCGACTTCAGCGTCGACGAGGAGCTGCTGGTCGACCGTGAGAAGGCCGCCTGGGCCAAGGACACCGCAGAGCTGGATGACCTGTGGCGCAAACGGGTAAAGGACGAGGTATTGCGTCTGAAGATCGCCGGCAAGGAGCCGAAGGCCATTGAGGAACTGCTGACCAAACGCTACAAGAACCAGCTATCGCGCCTGAACCAGACCCGTGGCGAGGACGTTTTCCAGACCTACATCAACGCCTTCGCGCAGACCTACGATCCGCACACCCAATACCTGTCGCCGGACAGCGCGGAGAATTTCGACATCAACATGAGCCTGTCGCTCGAGGGCATCGGCGCGGTGCTGCAGAGTGACAACGAGCACGTGAAGATCGTACGCCTGGTGCCGGCCGGCCCGGCGGAGAAGAGCAAGCAGCTGGCGCCAGCGGACAAGATTGTCGGCGTCGGCCAGGCCAACGATGAGATGGTCGACGTCATCGGCTGGCGTCTGGATGAGGTGGTCAAGCTCATCCGCGGCCCGAAGGGTTCCGTCGTGCGTCTGGAAGTCATCCCGGCGAGCAACGCGCCGAATGACCAGAGCAGCAAGGTCGTCGCCATTACCCGCGAAGCAGTGAAGCTCGAGGAGCAGGCAGCGAAGAAGTCGGTGCTGAACCTGGAACACCAGGGGCAGAACTTCAAGCTCGGCGTGATCGAAATTCCGGCGTTCTACCTCGACTTCAAGGCACTGCGCGCCGGGGACCAGAACTACAAGAGCACCACGCGTGACGTTAAAAAGCTGCTCTCCGAACTGGAAGCAGAGAAAGTGGACGGCGTGGTCATCGACCTGCGCAACAACGGCGGCGGCTCACTGCAAGAGGCCACCGAGCTCACCGGCCTATTCATCGATCAGGGTCCGACTGTGCTGGTACGCAACAGCGATGGCCGCGTAGACGTGCTTGCCGATGAACAGACCGGCGCGCTGTACAAGGGGCCGCTGGCCGTCCTCGTCAACCGTCTTTCGGCATCGGCCTCGGAGATCTTCGCCGGCGCGATGCAGGACTACCACCGGGCCTTAATCCTCGGTGGCCAGACCTTCGGCAAGGGCACCGTGCAGACGATCCAGCCTCTCAACCATGGTGAGCTGAAACTGACCCTGGCCAAGTTTTACCGCGTATCCGGGCAGAGCACTCAGCATCAGGGTGTGATTCCCGACATCAGCTACCCTGCCGATGTCGACACCAAGGAAATCGGTGAGAGTGCGCTGCCGGAAGCGCTGCCTTGGGACAGCATCCGCGCGGCGATCAATCCGCACATGAACCCGTTCAAGCCGTTCCTCGCCGAGCTGAAGGCACGCCATGAAGCACGCACCGGCGAAAACCCGGACTTCGTCTTCACCCGCGATCGCCTGGCGCTTGCCCAGGAGCTGATGCACGAAACCACCGTCAGCCTCAATGAAGAAAAGCGGCGTGCACAGCAGGCCGATATCGAGAAGCGTCAGCTGGCCTTGGAGAATGCATTGCGCCTGGCCAAAGGTGAGGAACCACTGGCAAAGCTGGAGAAGGAAGACGAAAACACGCCTCACGCGGAAGCGGACAAACCAAAGCCGGAGGATGATGCCTACCTCTCCGAGAGCGGACGCATTCTGCTCGATTACCTCGGTCTCAGCTCGGCGATGGCCAAGCACTGAATCGAGTGGAGCGCTGCGATGTCATCAAATTGACATCACGATATCGTGAAATGAAAGGGCCGCGCTGCGGCCCTTTTCTTTTCACGCCCAGAGACCTCCATGACAGTCACCGAGCAGTTGAGCACGCTGGGACATATCCTTGCTCACGGCGACATCACCACCCTGTTCCAACCCATCGTCTCGCTTTCGGAGCGACGCATTCTCGGTTATGAAGCACTCAGCCGTGGACCATCCAACGGCCCGCTGCACTCCCCGATCAATTTGCTCGCCACAGCACGCCACGCCGGCCGGCTCAACGAACTGGAGATGACCTGCCGCGAAACAGCGTGCCGGCGTTACAGCCAGGGGGCGCTAAGCGGCAAGCTCTTTCTCAACGCCTCACCGGAAACGCTACTTGACGCGACCCACAAGCCCGGGCGCACGCTCGAGCTGCTGCACACCTATGGCATTTCCGCGGACAACGTGGTCATCGAGCTGACCGAGCAGGCACCGGCCGACGATCTCGAGCTGCTGGACAAGGCGCTTCATCACTATCGCTCGATGGGCTTCAGCATAGCGCTCGACGACCTTGGTGCCGGATATTCGAGTTTGCGCCTGTGGTCCGAGCTGCGACCGGACTATGTGAAGATCGACCGCTATTTCATCGACGGCATCCATCTCGACCCCGTGAAGCGCGAGTTCGTCGAATCCATCCTGAAGATCGCCCGCGCATCGCGTGCCCACGTCATCGCCGAAGGTATCGAACTGCGCGAGGAACTGGCGGTGCTGGCCGGCATGGGTATCGATCTGGTGCAGGGCTATCTGCTCGGACGTCCGCTGGAGTTGCCTGCCCAGGACATCGACGAGGTCCTGCCACCCCCGGAGGCCCAGCAGGCGGTCCTGGGCGAGGAGTCCGGCAACCTGTCCGGACTGCTTATCCGACAACCCGCCATGGCCGCAGAACGTCCGGTCGCTGAAATGCTCGAGGCGTTTCGACTACAGCCGGCCCTGAACTCGATCGCAGTTTTGGACGTTGACGCCAGGCCGGTCGGCATACTTCACCGCAATCTCATTTCCGACGCGCTGCTCAAGCCCTACGCCACCGATCTGCTGGCACGCAAACCGCTTAGCCGCCTGATGAGCACGGATTTCCTCGCCGTCGAGCTCGACCAGTCGTTGCAACAGGTCAGCCGCTTGCTCACCAGCCGGGCGCGCCAAAGAATCGAGGAAGACTTCGTCATCACACAGGCAGGTCGATACCTCGGTCTGGGCCGCGTCATCGATGTTCTGAGGTTGATAACCGAACTGAAGATTCAGCAGGCGCGCCACGCCAATCCCCTGACACTGTTGCCGGGCAATGTACCTATCCAGCAGTGCCTGACCCGCATGCTGCTACAGCGACGTAGGGCGATGGTCTGCTACGTCGACATCGACAACTTCAAACCTTTCAACGATCTGTATGGCTACGCCAAAGGCGATGAAGTGCTGCTGTGCCTGGCCCAATGTCTGAACGACCGGGTCGACCCACAGATGGATTTCGTCGGCCATATTGGCGGGGATGATTTCATGCTGGTGCTAAGCGGTCACGACTGGGAGCAGCGCATTGCCGACTTGCACAGCGCCTTCGCGCTTCGCAGCAGCGCCTTCTACCAGCCAGAACACCTCGCAGCCGGCTGCTTTATTTCCACCAGCCGTGACGGGCGTAAACAGCGCTATGCCCTGCTGTCACTCTCGATCGGGATCGTCAGCGTGCACCCGGAGCACACTGACCGCCTGGATGCAGGCAGGCTCGCCGCCCTTGCTTCGGAGGCCAAGCGCTTTGCCAAACAGGTGAACGGCCCGAGCTTCCACCTGATCGATGCAGGGCAGCCAACGCAGGATGCCTACAACCCCAGCTGCTCCGCCTTCGCCTTGTAACGATCTGCCTGCTGGGGGTCTGCGGCCAGGCCGTGGCCGCCGGCACGATACAGTTGCTCGAGGCGAACCGCCGCCAGTGGATGCCCTGCCTCGGCCGCTTGGGACCACCAGCGCGCCGCCTCACTGCCATCCGGGCCGTGGGAGGCATCTTCGCTGAGGCTGATGACGCCCATCTGATATGCCGCTTTCACATCTCCCGCCTTGGCCGCCAGCCTTAGAAGGCGAACGCCTTCCAGCTTGGCACCATAGCCGCGGCCGCGGAAATACAGGATATGACCGTAGAAACTCTGCGCCGACACGTCGCCCAGTGCCGCCATCCGCGCGAATTGCCCTTCCATCCAACGCCAGATCTTCGGTTGCTGAACCGCGTAGTGCGACGTCATCAATTTGCGGGCAGTTAAATAACCGAGCCTTGCACGCAGCCTGCCCAGCATCAGAGCTCCTCCGAATAAACGAACTCGAAAACGCGCGCCACCTCTCCCGCATGCCAGGATGCAGCGGCGGCACCGTCCGCCGGCCCCGAGAAGCGTCCCAACCGCGCAGCACACTCGAAAAAGCCCGTGCGGGGCAAACGACTAGCACCCTGACTGATGACCAGTGCGCTGCGCAACGGGCGCTCCGAGCGGGCATCCAGCGCAGCGAGGTGCTCCAGCGCGGCGGTAAGGGTTCGCATGGCGGGTGTGGGCAACTGGAGCCGCTCGACCAGCGCACGGTAGGTCACCAGATGTCTCTGCCTGCGAGCGGCATCCAGTTCGGCAAGCAGCGCCTGCCAGTGGTGCCGGCTGATGGATACTGACGTCAAGCGTCGCCCTCCCAGCCGGCAATTTCCAACGCACGTGCCAGTGCTCGACGAATCGCAGCATCGGGTTCGCGCTCTCCCGCCTCGATCAGCCCCAGGTAGGCTGGACTGATCCCCACAGCGCGCGCCAACGCTTCTTGAGAAAGCCCCTTGGCCTCACGCAGAGCACTCAGCTCGACCAGGGACGGGGGTGATTGAGTGCCATTGGATGGGACGTCAATGGTAACGGACGATTTGACACCGACCGCATTCAGAAGCGCCTGGTACTCGTCCCACGGCAGTACGGCGTATTCCGGCGAGCCGTCACGCATGATGACCTGTACATTCATCCGTATTTCCCCAGGCTTCTTCGATCAGAAGCGGGATCTTAACAGCCCTTGCCGTTCCTTGAAGCTACCAACCTGCCGCATGCGTTAGTGAATCGGGACCGAGACCGCAATTGCTCATCAGGCACCGACAAACGGCGACGCCGCGTGCCGCTGTACTATCAGCTCTGCTGGCCGCCGGCTTTCGGTTCGTCCAGCGCAGGCAAGCGTTGCAGTGATGCCTGCCGATCCGCAGTCTGGGCCTGCTTCCAGATCTTGAACGCCTCCAACTCACCAGACCACTTGCGCATTACCCAGCCGAGCACAGCCAGATCGTCAACGAATCCGAGACCGGGCAGCCAATCCGGGATGGCGTCGATAGGCGACAGAAAGTAGAGCAAGCCTGCCACTACGGCTATCAATGCGTTAGGGCTGATAGCCCGATACTCGCCGCGCCACCAGGCTACGCAAAGCGCCTGTAAAAGCGCCAGGTCTTCTCGCAATCCCTTGAGCAACCCTCTTTTCGATGAGGACTTGCGAGCAACAGCAAGGAGCAACGCAGGGATCTTTCCGCGTTTGATCAGACGCTGAGCGAGCGGAAAATATCGGATGAAATTCCAGGGAGCCTTCATCTAGATTGCCTCCAGCCTGCGTCATCCCTGACCTTGAGAAGGTTATCCACCGAAGCTGTGGATAACCTTGTGAACAGTTTATGGATGGTTGCCGCTAAAGCCCTGTTTACGGGGCTGCCGAACAGATCGGTGCTTTTTTATCCAGCCGATCTATCCCTTAATAATCAATAGGTTACAGTGACACTGAAATTGTACTGAAACATGCTCGACGAGCACGCCGCAATCTATTCCGAATGTGCATAACCGGTGAATGTCAATGCCTTTGCAAGCACTTTGACTGACGAAGACACCGGACGTTCGGACTATAGGGGGCTAGTCGTGGCAGGGAGGAAGGCGTTGATGAAGAGCTGAAAAAAGAGGTCGATCATTGCAATCGACCTCCCTTCACTTACTGAACGCTGAGCTGCCCGCGAATCTTGTCGAGGGTCGCCGAGCCGATGCCTTTTACCTCGAGCAGCTCATCTACCGAGCTGAACGGACCATGCTCCTCCCGATAATCGATGATTGCTTTTGCCTTGGTTTCACCAATGCCTCTCAGCTCACGGGTAAGCGTCTCAGCATCCGCAGAATTGAGGTTCACTGGGGCCGGGGCGACAGCCACAGCTGTTGGGGCAGGTTGTGCCTGAGTGGCCGCATAGCCACCGAAAGAAAAGCCGGAAAGTACGGCGAACGCCGCAGCGGCAAGAATAGCTTTACGCATGATCATGTCCTTATGAAAACCAGAGTATTCGTTCGCGGGACTTCCTGCTCCGCGTCAGCCAATCTAGTCGCCTGCCAGCTGATGTCAAAAACGAGGTTGCATATTTGCGAACCTCGTCAAGCTCAGCGCATGGCGTTGAACAGATTCAGGCCGCTGATCTTTACGTAGCTCTGCTGCGCAGCCTCGAGGATGACTGTCTGGAATGACAGCCGGGACAGCGCCTCGGCATAATCCAGTTCGCGCAAGTCGGCCTGCACCGATTTGTTCACCAGCGCCACGTCTTCGTTGTCGGTCAGGGTGGTTTCGATCACGTTCCGCCGTGCGCCGATATTGCCCCGGGCGGCATCGACGCTGACCATGCCGTGGTCGAGGTTGGTCAGGCTCACCGCCACCGAGTCGCGAATATCGGCGTTGCTGGAGGACGGGTCTTCCAGGGTCTTGCGCAGGTTGGCGATGGTATCCAGAATCCCTTGTTTGTTCTGCACAGGCTCAGCCGACGCATCCCCAGTCACCGGATCTATGGTGATTCCTGCGCCGGGCATGACAACGATTCGTTCGCCGCCCACAGGCGTACCATCGAACTGCAAAGTGACCCCCCGAAACACCAGAGAGTCGCTACGCTCTGCATCGTCGTCCATCTTGAAGTTTTGTCCATCGGGAAGAGCAGTATCCCCAGCGGTACGTGGCAGGCCATAGATGGAATAACTCCCATCGTCCTCGAATAAGATTTCCACTCCCTCTGCAGGGAAGGCTGGCGAGCCGGAGAAGGCAACTTCATCACCAACCAGCGGCTTAGATACGGCTAGAGTGGAAACGTCGCCAGGCGTTATGCCAGAGGTGTCCAGAGCGCTCGCTAGCCGCCCAGCATTAGTAACGTTCTCGAAGATCGACTTGCCGCTGTCACTGATTGGGATATTCAGCGAACTGGCGATCTGCAGTTTGCGTTGCCCTTCGTCGCCCTGATAGCTGTAGCTGCCATCGGCAGCACGCACGAAGGGCTGGGTCTTGCCCTGAAAACCCGAGAAGAGATATTCGCCTCGCGCGTTGCGAGTATTCATTAGAGACAGCAATTCATCCTCACGCTCACGCAGTTCGGCAGCGATGGATTTGCGATCTTCCGCGTCGAGAGAGCCGTTGCCGGCGCGCAAGGCCAACTCGCGCACGCGCAGCAGCACGGTGTTCACCGAGTTGAGCGTCGACTCTTCCTGGACCAGGCTGCTGTCCGCCGCGGTCAGGTTGGCGTTGTACTGACTCAACACGTTCTGCTGCTGGTCCAGTTGGAGCAGACGCACCGACGCAACAGGGTCGTCGGCTGGCGTGAGAATGCGATTGCCGGTACTGATCTGCTCCTGAGTGCGGGTCGCATTGGCGTAGTTGCGCTGCAGTCCGGCGACGCCGTTATTGAATGCTTGCAGGGTGGAAATGCGCATAAGGCGACCTATTACCTGAAGGAGCTGATCAATGTATCGAACAAGGAGCGGGCAACTTGAATGATCTGGGCCGAAGCGTTGTAGTACTGCTCGAACTTGATCAGGTTGGCGGCTTCCTCGTCCAGGTTCACAGCCGAGAGTGAATCGCGGTTGTCCGTGGCCTGTTTGAGAATCGAGCCTGTCGCTTCGCTATCCATCCGTGCCTGTGCCGTCAACGTGCCGACTCGCTCGACCAGTTCGCCGTAGCCATCGGTGAAGCTGAAGCCAGAACCAGCGACATTGGCGCTCACACCAACAGTTTGCTTGGTTTGCAGGTCGACTAGTTTCAAGGCATTGCGGTTGTCAGAAACGCCGCTCTGGTTGAACGCCATCGCGAACCTGTCGTTATCCTTCGGCGTACCGCTCAGAGAAAACTCGAACTGGTAATTGGCATCCCCCACCACCAGTGAATTGCTTTGCCCTGGCTGGATGGTTGCGGTCGACGAGTAACTGACCGTCGGCGGCGTAGTACTGTCGTCCACAGTCCGAAATTGCGCAGTACCACCCGTAATCGTTACTGTGCCCGGCTCGGTAAAAGTAAGCGTCGCTCCATTGCTGCCGAACAACCCCTGCAGCGCCGAAATGCTGATCGGCGAAGGCCCGGAAGTCATGTCGGGCTGGCCAATCGCACCGGTGCCAGCGTTCTGCAAATTGCTTTCCGCGCGCACCGGGGCAGCAAAGGCCAGTTGATCGGCCTGATCCAGAGTCGCCTTGATATCAGCCGCGCCTCGACGAGTCGGCTGCAGACTGAACTTGTCGCCTACAGCGGGGGCTGGGTTACCGAGAACGACCTGGAAGCCCTGATCGACTCCGTTCTTGTCGGTGATCGTGAGCACACCGGTCGGCGGCGTGGTGTCCGTTACGGTCATCAGCTGGTTGTCGCTCAGGCGACGAACTTTGGGGCCGCTCGCGTCATACTCCATCAGGTAATCGCTGGTGGTGAGCACGCTGGTGTCGGTGATGTTCAGCACTGGTTGCGCGTTGCTGTTCCCGGCAAACGCATTGACGCGCAACTTGGCTAGCGCCGGATCGTTGTAGTTACCGAAAAGTGCCGAACCGACCTGTCCTTTCAGATCCAGCCCCTGTCCCAGCTGAGTATTGACCTGATCACTGACCGCCAGCGAAAGGCGCCCCAGCGAATTCATGGTCGAATCCAGCACTTCCTCGCGATAGCGAATCAGCCCGCCGAGTTCGCCACCGGTAATCTGCGAGGTGATGCCCTGCCGCGAGCCACCGCTGATGAATTGCACTTCATGGCGGTTGGGGTCGCCCTGCCCCGGCACCACCTCCAGCTTGGCGACCGCGCTGCCCACGACCAACGGCTGGCCGCTGCCGATAAAGATATTGAAGCTGCTATCGTCCTGCGGCACCACGGTCACGCCGATGTAACCCGACAACTGCCGAACGGCCTCGTCACGGGCATCGAGCAGATCATTCGGCTGTTTGCCGTTGGCCGCGGCGACGGCGATCGCCTCGTTGAGGCTACCGATGCTGCCTGCCAGCCGGTTCACCTGATCGGTGACCGCGGACATCTGCTTGTTGGTGAAGTTGTTCTGCTCGGAGAGACGGTCATAGACGGTGTTGAAACGCCGTGCCAAACCCTCGGCCTCGGCCAATACCAGCTGGCGCGCCGGAATATTTGCCGGGTCTTCGGCCGCCGTCTGCAGCGCCGAAAAGAACTTCTGCAATGAGGGCGTGATGCCGGTGGTGGTGCCAGCCAACAATGAGTCGAGCTGATCGATCTGACTCTTGTAAGCCTCTACATCGCTGTTCAGCGAGGTGCTGCTGCGTAGCTGGCTGGTGAGAAATTCGCTGTATGAGCGACGTACGTCTACCAGCGAGGTGCCCGACCCGATGTAACCCGCGCCACTGAACTGCGGCGAGCGTGTCGCCTGGGTCGCATCCTGACGAGTGTAGCCAGGCGTGTTGACGTTGGTGATGTTGTGGCCAGTGATGGAAAGCTGGGTTTTGCTGGCAGCCAGGCCGGAAAGGCCAATGCTCAATAGGTCAGCCATGATTTAGCCTCTGGTCCGCATGGCGGGCACCGAATTCGCGTCGGCAACGGTCTGATAAGTCTGCATCTTGCGGGCGATCTGGCTGATCTTGCGCGCGTACTGCGGGTCGGTGGCGTAGCCGGCCTTCTGCAGCTCCTTGACGAAGCGCTCCGAATCGCCGGTATTGCTCGCCACCTGAATGGCGGTCCGATAACGGTCGTTGTTTTCCAGCAGGCTGACGAAATCGTCGAAGCTCTGCTCGAACGAATCGTAGGCGCGGAAGCCCGCTCTCTCGCGGGTTGCCGTACCGTTGACGTACTCGGTGGTCATCACGGTGGCCGACGCCCCTTTCCAGCCGGTGGCCTTGATGCCGAACAGGTTGTGGCTGTTGCTGCCGTCCTTTTGACGGATCATGGATTTACCCCAGCCGGTCTCCAGGGCAGCTTGTGCGACCAGGAAACGCGGTTCGATACCCAGTCGTTCGGCCGCCTTTTCTGCCATGGGCAGCATGGTGGCGATGAACTCCTCGGACGAATTGAATCGCGTCTTGCTCGGCGCGTTGGGCGCACTTTTCTCGACACCGTTGACGACCAACGGCTTGTCCTTGGGGGGAACGAACGCCGTGGCAGGCTTCCAATCGAGGTCGACCAAAGGCTGGACGCCTTCTGCGGCAGGTTTCTGCGCAGTCGCCGACACATCTGCCACTTGCCGCTCGATCGCCCGGCCTGGCAACGCCAGGCGACGCTGATTGAGCAATCGGGAATCATCTCGTGCGGACTCGACAGCCGCGGCCGGTTTACTCGGCCAGGCGGCGCCTTCGGTCTGCGCAACCTGGGCAAAGGGATTGTTGCGTGTCGCGGTTTCGGTCTGCTTGCTCAACTGGCGCACCAGTACGTCTGCCAGGCCGATGCCACCGCCCTCCTTCGAAAGGCTGACAGACAGCTGCTGGTCATACATATCCTGGTACTGCTTGCTGGCCTGACTGTTCAGCGGATTGTCCTTGGCCAGCACCTCGGTTGCCGAACGCATCGACTTGAGCATTTCGTTGAGAAACAACGACTCGAACTCCTGCGCAACCTTGCGCACGTTCTCCTCACCGTCCCGATCCTTGCCAACCTTGAGCTGGCTGAGGCGATTGAGGTCGGTGTAGCTGCCACTGTCGAGGCCGCGCGCTCCGCTTCCGAGACGATTTTCCATATCCCTGCCCTTAGATCACGATCAGGTCGGCTTGCAGTGCGCCAGCCTGCTTCAGTGCTTCGAGAATGGCCATCAGGTCGCTGGGCGCAGCGCCCACCTGATTCACCGCCCGGACGATCTCATCCAGCGTGGTACCCGGGCCGAACTTGAACATCGGCTTGGCTTCCTGCTCGGCTTTCACCTTGCTGTTGGGCACGACGACGGTCTGACCATCCGAGAAGGGTTCCGGCTGGCTCACCTGTGGATCTTCGGTAATGGTGACGGTCAGGCTGCCGTGGGTAACAGCTGCAGGCTGTACCCGCACGTTCTGGCCGATCACGATCGTGCCGGTACGCGAGTTGATGATGACCTTGGCCACGGCCTGGCCAACCTCTACGTCGAGATTTTCCAGAATCGACAGGTAGTCCACGCGCTGACTCGGATCCAGCGGCGCGGTCACGCTGATCGAACCGCCATCCAGCGCCTGCGCTACACCCGGGCCGAGCAGGTCGTTGATCTGGTCGACGATGTTCTTGGCCGTGGTGAAGTCCGGACGATTGAGATTCAGCGTCAGTGTATTGCCCTGATTGAAGCCGCTCGGCACCGGCCGTTCGACCGTCGCGCCACCCGGGATCCGGCCAGCCGACGGCGAATTGACGGTGATCCGCGAGCCATCGGCGCCACCGGCATCGAAGCCTCCTACCACTAGGTTGCCCTGGGCGATGGCGTAGACGTTGCCGTCGATACCCTTCAGCGGCGCCATCAACAGGCTGCCGCCACGCAGGCTCTTGGCGTTACCGATAGACGAGACGGTGATGTCGATGGTCTGTCCCGGCTTGGCAAAGGGTGGCAGTTCGGCATGAATCGACACCGCCGCGACGTTCTTCAGCTGAATGTTGCCACCGGCCGGCACCTTGATGCCGAACTGGGCCAGCATGTTGTTGAAGGTCTGCACGGTGAACGGCGTCTGGGTGGTCTGGTCACCGCTACCGTTCAAGCCGACAACCAGGCCGTAGCCGATCAGCTGGTTACTACGAACACCATGGATGGTCGCGACATCCTTCAGACGCTCGGCCTGTGCGCCAGCACAGAGCGTGAGCAAACCCGCGAGCAGAAGCAGTTTTTTCCACATGACATCAGCTCCGGTCAGAAGGGCCACATCGGGCTCATGAAGAATCGGTCTAGCCAGCCAGGCTGGCTCGCATCGGCAAAGGCGCCGGTGCCCGAATAGGTAATGCGTGCATCGGCAATACGGGTAGACGGGACCGTGTTGTCGGTAGAGATATCGTCTGCGCGAACCAGACCCGCAATGCGCACCAGTTCGTCGCCGGTATTGAGCGTCATCCACTTCTCGCCACGCACGGCGAGGATGCCGTTGGGCAGCACTTCGGAGACGGTCACGGTGATCGAACCGGACAGGCTGTTGCTCTGTCCGGCCTGTCCGGAACCGGAAGTATCTCGTGACGCGTCGTACTCGGCGCCCAGACTCATCGAGTTGCCGGTCAACGGATTGGCCATCGAGACGGCTCCGCCGAACAGCGAGCCAAGCCCGATGTTGGCGCTGCTGTCCTTGGAAATGCTGGAACTGGCGTTCTTGCTGGCCTGGGTGCGCTCGGCGAGGGTAATGGTGATGATGTCGCCGACCCGGTAGGCCTTGCGGTCGTCGTAGAGATAGTTCTCGAAACCTGCCTGATAGATCGCGCCGTTGTTCTGCGCAGCCGGCAGCGGCGTACGCGGCAGCACCGGCGCGTAGTACGGATCGTTCGGCTTCGGCGCGGGAGCGACGCACCCGGCCAGCACGAAGGCGGACGACAGCGAGACAACAATCAACAAGCGGCTCATAGACACCTCAAGCTCTGACAGGCCATCGAAACGACTGCGGGCGCGGCTCATGCCTGCCCGTATACAGCGGCGAACGCCCGATCAGAGCTGCTGCGTGACGAACGACAGCATCTGGTCGGCGGTGGAAATGACCTTGGAATTCATCTCGTAGGCGCGCTGGGTGGTGATCATGTTCACCAGTTCCTCGACGACGCTGACGTTGGAGTTTTCCAGGGTGTTCTGCAATACGGTGCCCAGGCCGTTCAGGCCCGGGGTGCTGACCTGCGGCGCGCCGCTGGCAGCGGTTTCCAGGAACAGGTTGCTGCCCATGGCCTGCAGGCCGGCCGGGTTGATGAAGTCGGCGGTCTGGATATTGCCGATGATCTGCGGCTGGGCATTGCCCAGGGTGGTGACCGACACGGTGCCGTCTTCGCCGACGGTGAAGGTCTGGGTTTCCGGCGGTACGACGATGGCCGGCTCCAGCGCATAGCCATTGGAGGTGACTAGCTGGCCGTCGGAATCCAGGTGGAAGCTGCCGTCACGGGTATAGGACACCGTGCCATCGGGCAGCAGCACCTGGAAGAAGCCGCGACCGTTGATGGCCATGTCCAGGGGCTGCTCGGTGGTCTGCAGGCTGCCGGCGGTGAAGATCTTCTGGGTGCCGGTCACGCGCACACCGGTACCCAGCTGCAGGCCGGACGGCAGTTCGCTGTCCTGGCTGGACTGGCCGCCGGGCTGGCGGCGGATCTGGTACAGCAGATCCTGGAACTCGGCGCGATCGCGCTTGAAACCGGTGGTGGATACGTTGGCCAGGTTGTTGGAAATGGTCGTCAGGTTCATGTCCTGGGCGGACAAACCGGTCTTGCTGACCCAAAGTGCTGGAAGCATGTGCGTTCTCCTCGTGCGCCGGCCGGGCGCTACGCGCGGGTGTTAGCTGAGTTGCAGTACGCGAGCCATGGCAGCCGCGTCGTCTTCGGCGGTGCGCATCATCTTCACGTGCAGTTCGAACTGGCGGGACAGCGCCAGCATGGACGTCATCTCGGCAACGGCATTGACGTTGCTCGCCTCGAGAAACCCGGAGGTGACCCGTACGTTGGCATCCGCCTCGAGTGGCTGCCCATCCTTCATGCGGATCAGGCCGTCGATGCCTTTCTCCAGCTGCTGCGGATCGGGATTGACCAGCTTGAGCCGGTCCACGGTGACCACGATGTTCGGGTCTTCGCCCAGGGCACGGATGCTGATGGTGCCGTCCTGGCCGATGTCCACCTTTTCCTCCGGCGGAATGGCGATCGGCCCACCGTTGCCGAGCACCGGCATGCCATCTGCCGTGCGTAGCATGCCCAGCGCGTCGATGTTCAGGCTGCCGGTGCGCACGTAAGCCTCGCTGCCGTCCGGAGCCTGCACGGCGATCCAGCCCTGGCCTTCGATGGCGACATCCAGATCACGGCCGGTTTCCTGCAGCGCGCCAGCGGTGAAATCGGTACCCGGGCGCTCCGACATGGCGTAGACGCGGGCCGGATAGCTGTCGCCGAACACCTGCATCGAACGCGCCTGCTCGAAGTCCCGGCGAAAGCCGGTGGTGGAAATGTTCGCCAGATTGTTGGCGTGCGCCTGCTGGGCCCGCGCGTTCTGGCTGGCACCGGTCATGGCGACGTAGAGCATCTTGTCCATCGAAATCTCCGAGACGCGAGATTGACGCTTGCGATTGTGTTGATGACGAAAATGCAAGGCGCGTGCCACAGACCCAGCCGGAGTCCAAGGCACTGAAATGAAACGGTTTCCTGGAAAAGAAGAAGGCCCTGACGGGCCTTCTTTCAAGAGAGCGGCGGAATACTGCCGTCAGCGGCAACGCGCATTGCCGCTCATGCTCAGCGCAGGTTGATGATGGTCTGGGTGATCGCGCTTTCGGTTTCGATGGTCTTGGCGTTGGCCTGATAGTTGCGTTGGGCGACGATCAGGTTGACCAGTTGGTCCGACAGTTCGACGTTGGAATCCTCCAGCGCTCCAGCCTGCAGCGCGCCCAGGGTGCCGGAACCCGGCGTGCCGACCACCGGCTCGCCCGACTCGAACGACTGCACCCACTGCGTCTTGCCTACCGGCGTCAGCCCCTGCACGTTGGCGAAGTTGGCGAGGATGATCTGCCCCTGCACCTTGGACTGACCGTTGGTGTAACGCGCAAAGACCACACCGCTATCGTCGATTTCCAGGCTCGCCAGCTCGCCGGTGGTGTAGCCGTCCTGGGCCACGCTGTTGACCGCGAAGGAACTGGCGAACTGGGATGATTTGGAGAAATCGAACACAATCCCGTCCGGGTTGGCCAGTGCGCCATTGGGCGACCATGTCGCGGGCGTACCGCCATCGGAGATCGCCGGCACCCATCCGTTCGGATTGGTCGCACTGGCGCTGTTCAGGGTCACCTTGAGATCAGGCCCGACGCTGAAGGGACCAGATTCCGGATTCGCGATACCAGTCAGGACTCCGGACGTGTTGAAAGACAGCCCCATCACGTAGGGCTGCGGTGGCTCCTGCGCGGGATCGGCAGGATTGCGTCCATCGATCAGCACCTTCATGTCCCAGGAGTTGGCACCAGTCTTGACGAAATACTGCGTCAGGACGTGGGCGTTACCCTGCGAGTCGTAGATGTTCAGCGAGGTGGAACTGTTGTAGGTGGTCGGGTCGGCCGGATTGAAGGTGGCGTTGGCCGCCGCACGCGCGGCGCTCAGCACCGCCGCATCGCTGGCGGCCAGATCCCCGGCGGCGGAGGCGGCGGCCTCGGCAAGCGGGGTCGCGAAGGCGGTTGCCGCTGCAATCTCTTCGGCGGTCGGGTTGGCAGGATCGGCAACGCCATTGGCCGGGTCTGCGTAATAGGCAACCTTCTGCGTAGCGAGAGTGCTGTTATACGCAGGTGTGTAGGCCGACTGGTAGGCATCGTCGACGATGGCATCATAGGCCGACTGCCAGGTAACCGGCGACTTCAGTGTCGAGTTCAGGGTGAATGCCGTATTGATCGTGCTGGTCGCCTTCGGCTCCTGGTTGGTGGTCTGGATTTGCAGATTGCCCACCACGCCGTTCTGCAGGTTGCCGTTGCCGTCCACCGGAAAGCCCTGCAGCTTGTAGCTGAAGTTATCGACCAGGAAGCCTTCGCGGTCGGTGCCGAAGTAACCGGCGCGGGTATAGCTCACGGCACCGTTGTTGCTGACCTGGAAGAAACCGTTGCCGTTGATCGCCAGGTCCAGCGCATTCTGCGTGTAGTTGATGTTGCCCTGGTTGAACTGCTGGGAAATGTTGGACATCAGCACGCCGCTGCCCTGCGGGTTCTTGCCGGTCCCCAGCACGGACGCCGCGTAGACGTCGGAAAACTCTGCCCGCGACTGCTTGAAGCCTACGGTGCCGGCGTTGGCGATGTTGTTGCCGGTTACGTTGAGATCCTTGCTCGCGGCGCGCAGGCCGCTGAGACCGATATTGAACGACATGAATGCTCCTTCGCCGGAACTGCCGGCAGTTGCGGCTGATGGTTACTGGCCGATGACCTGAACACTGGAAAGCGGAACGCTGCCGAGCCCGGCAAGATTGAGCAGCAGCTCGCTGCCGCCCAGGGTCACGCTGTCGACGTTCGCCGGCAGCAGGGTGTAGAGGCCCTTGGTTTCGCTGTCGTAGGTGGCCTGCGCCTCGAACTTGTAGGTTCCAGGCGGCAAGGTATTGCCGCTGGAATCCTTGCCATCCCACATGAAGGAGATGTTGCCGGCTTCCTGCTGGCCCAGGTTGACCCGGCTGACCACCGCCCCGGTGTCGTCGTAGACGTTGACGTAGACGTTGTTGCTGCTCACCGGCAGTACCAGGCTGGCCTTGAAGGTCTCGCTGGTATCCACTACCGCCTTGTCGGTCGGCACGACCACCTTGCGCCCGACCAGCGAGGAGGCCTGCAGCGCCTGCGAGGACTGGTAGCCGGAGAGAATGGTTTCCATGCTGGTGTTCAGCTTCTCGACGCCTTCCACCGTGCTGAACTGGGCCAGCTGGGCGATGAATTCGCCGTTTTCCTGCGGTTCCAGCGGATTCTGGTTGTTCAACTGGGCTACCAGCAGCTCGAGGAACTCGTTCTTGCCAAGATCGTTGCCCTTGACCTCGCGCTTCTCGCCGAACTGATATTGATCGAGTATCGAGCTGGTGCCGCCGACGCCGCTTGTAGTGCTCATGCGTATGCTCTCGTAGGAATTACTGACCCAGCGTCAGGACTTTCTGCAACATGGTCTTGGCCGTGTTCATCAGCTCGGCGTTGGTCTGGAACGCGCGGCTGGCGGAGATCATGTCGGCCATCTCCTCCACCACGTTGACGTTCGGGTAGTAGACGTAACCCTTCTCGTCGGCAGCGGGATGATTGGGCTCGTAACGCGCCTGCAGCTCGCTCTGGTCCTCGACCACCCCGAGCACCTGCACGCCCGCGCCGGCCTGGTCCTGCTCGGCGAACAGCGACTCGTTGGGCTGGCCGCCGGCCTGCTGGAACACGGTAGCGAACACCGGATGCCGAGCGCGGTAAGTCTGATCGACGCTAGATGAAACGGTTTCGGCGTTCGCGATGTTGCTGGATATAGTGTTCAGACGGGTGCTCTGGGCACTCATGCCACTACCGGCAATGTTAAAGACGCTGCTTAGAGACATGGGAAACTCCTTTACTCGCCGCGCAGGGCACTGATCAGCCCTTTGAACTTGCTATTGAGCAGGGTGAAGCTCGCCTGAAAGTCAACGGCGTTCTTCGCGTAGTTGGATTGCTCGATCTGCAGATCGACAGTGTTCTGATCAAGCGAGGGATGCGCGGGAGTGCGGAAGCGCAAGGAGGCATCGGCAATCTCCAACCCCTCGGCGGCAATATGCTTGTCACTGGTCCGCGTTACCCCGAACCCACCCTGGCTGCGAGCGGACTGCTCGGCAAGCACGCTGCTGAAGTCCAGATCGCGGGCCTTGTAGTTAGGCGTGTCGGCGTTGGCGATATTGTTCGCCAGCACTTCGGCGCGCTGCGAGCGAAAACCGAGTGCCTTCTCGTGTAAACCCAGTGCCTTATCGAAACTGATGCTCATGATCTGGCCCTCTGCCGGATACAAGTCTGCTTACGCAAACACCAGCAAAGCTCATGCCACTGAACGCAAATCATTGATTTTATTAGACTAACCAGAGAACACTCGGTTAGAAGGCGTCAAAAGCGGCAAGGCTTTACCGCTTTTTTGCTGCACCCGCCATGCTGCATGACAGTTTTCTGCCGCCGGCGTCATGCCGGCTATTTCGCCTTGTAGATGATTCCCGGACTGCACTGGACCATCTGATACAGCTCAGGCAGGCCGTTGAGCGCTTCGGAGGCGCCAAGAAACAGATAGCCGCCTGGGCGCAACGTCGCATGAATGCGCTTGAGAATGTCCTTCTTCACATCGGCGGAAAAGTAGATCAGCACGTTACGGCAGAACACGATGTCGAACTTGCCCAGCGCGGCATAGCTGTCGAGCAGATTCTGCACCCTGAACTCGACCCGCGAACGGATCGCGGGCTTTACCGCCCACCGCCCTGGTGCCTTGACATCGAAGTAGCGCTGCAGGCGGTCACTGGACAGGCCGCGAGCAATTGCCAGACTGTCGTATTCTGCCGCCTTGCACGCCGCAAGCATCGCGCCGGACAGCTCGGTAGCCACGATCTGCACCCCGGTTTTCGCCTGACTGGGATTGCTGCGCTCGTACTCATCGATGGACATCGACAGAGAGTACGGCTCCTGCCCGGACGAGCATGCCGCCGACCAGATCCGCAGACGCTGCCCCGCACCAGTCTTGAGCATCTCTGGCAGCACACGACTCTTGAGCACTTCGAACGGGTAGGTGTCACGAAACCAGAGCGTTTCGTTGGTCGTCATAGCATCGACGACTAATTCCCGAAGCCCGCTACGTGGCTGTGCCTGAATCTTCCGGACCAGATCGCCCAGCGTCTTGATGCCTTGTTGTTCCATCAGCTTGTTCAGCCGACTGGACACCAGATACTGCTTGTTACTGCCCAGCAGAATGCCGCACGTCTTTTCAAGAAACACCCGGAACTGCTCAAAATCCAGATCGACTGACACCAATCAAAGCCTCACCATCATGAGAGAGGAACTAGCCTCAGTTTGCATCCGCCTGCCTGATCCGCTCAGCCACTCGGGCAGCGAGATCATCAGGCTGGAACTTGGCGAGGAAGTCATCCGCCCCCGCCCGTTTCACCATGTTCTGGTTGAACACGCCGGAAAGGGAAGTATGCAGGAGTATATGCATACCTTGCATGCGCGGATCGTGCCGCACCTCGGTAGTCAGGGTATAGCCATCCATTTCCGGCATTTCAATATCGGAAATCATCATCAGAAATTCTTCAGCCGGTTTCTTGCCCTCGTCAGCCATTCGCTTCAGATAATTGAGAGCCTCCCGTCCATCATTCAGCTTGACGACCTCGATACCGATATTTTCCAGGCAACGAGCAATCTGCTTACGCGCCACAGACGAGTCGTCGACGATGAGCACGCGACACGAAAGCGCCCTGGCACGGGTATCGTCATCGACCACATCAGCTGACACCTCTTCGGAGGTCGGCGCAACTTCTGCCAGCACCTTTTCCACATCGATGATCTCCACCAGCTTGTTGTCGATGTGAGTTACGGCCGTCAGGTAATGATCGCGTCCTGCACCCTTTGGCGGAGGCAGGATCGCTTCCCAGTTCAGATTGACGATCCTTTCAACCGAGCTCACCAGGAAACCCAGCGTTCTGTTGTTGTACTCGGTGATGACAGCGAAAGAATTCTGCAAATCCATCAGCGCCGACTTGCCCGTGGCGAGCGACAGATCGAGGATAGGCAGGGTGCTGCCGCGAATGCTCGCAACGCCCCGTACCACCCGGCCGCATTTGGGCATCACGGTCAGGCGCGGGCACTGCAACACTTCGCGCACCTTGAACACGTTGATGCCATATAGCTGCTCGCCTTCGAGACGAAAAAGCAGCAGCTCCAAACGGTTTTGCCCCACCAACTGGGTACGCTGGTTAACCGAATCCAATACACCGGCCATGCCAGTCTTCCTCTCTGCTTGCAGATTATTGGGGCCGAGGACGCGGCACGCCCCTTGCTTTGGTTGGGATATGAACGTCCAAATGACCATTTTCCGGCGCGGCCGGCTACCGTACAGAAACGTGCTGCTATCAATGCTGTGCGTGTTTTCTCAGTTCACCCATGCGTCAACCTTGTCACATCCTCAGCAGCTTATCGACGTGACCGAGCAGTTTCTTGAGCAGACAGTAAGCGAGTATTTAAGCCGCAGCGCTATCGATGCACGCTACGAGGTCGAAGTAGCCAGGCTGGACCCTCGTTTGCGCTTGAATCAATGCGATCAAACTCTCACGACCAGCCTTGGCAGCACCGCTATCCCTGTAGGACGTGTGAGCGTACGGGTAAGTTGCGAAGGCAGCAGCCCATGGTCGGTATTCATCCCTAGCCACGTCCGCCTTTATCGTCAGGTCCTTGTCGCCAGCAGATCACTTCTGCGCGGCACAGTATTGACCGATGCCGACGTGAGCCTTGCCGAGCGGGACGTGTCCATCCTTACTCAGGGATACCTGACAAGACACGACGAGGCGCTGGGTAACAAGCTGACGCGGCCGGCTCAGCCAGATCAGGTCATCACGCCTAATCAGCTGGAAATGGCGAAGGTAGTACGCAAAGGTGACCAGGTGGTCATCACGGCCAGGTCGGGCTCGATAAGCGTACGCATGCCCGGCGAGGCGATGGCCGATGGCGTTACGGGCAAACAGATCCCGGTCAAGAACCAACGTTCCGGCCGCACTATCAAGGCCCGAGTGACTGGCCCAGGCCAGGTTGAAGTGGCAATGTAGCATGTCCGCATGCCGCAGTTTCCCAGTGTGTTCGCTGGAAAAAAAGGCTAAAGTTTCCTCCATTGTTGCCGAACACATGGCAAGCGTCCTGATTCCTTCGAGGTTTGCATCATGGTCATCGACTTCAATCGGCCCAACAGTCCACTGAACGCCCCTAACGGGCGCAGCGGCGTACAAGGCAACGAGCGTACTGCCGGCACCCAGCAAGGGCCTGCTAGCGAAGCGCCTAAAACCGACAGCGTCAACTCCAACACTAGCGACACCGTTCAACTGAGCCCTGAAGCCCAGCGCCTGCAGCACGCGGCTGACAAATTGAACGAGCAGCCCGCAGTGGACCAGGAGCGCGTTGAGAAGCTGAAACAGGCGATCGCTGATGGCTCCTACCAGGTTGATAGCCAACGCGTCGCATCCAAGCTGCTCGCGTTCGAGACCCAGCGCTGAACCTGAGCCGACACATACACGCGAGCAAGCCCAGAGCACGAAATGCAAGATACAGCCCTGCTTGAGCAGCTAACCGATGATATCGGCATCGCACGCCAGCTCCTTGAACTCATCGATCAAGAGTTCACCGCACTGGGTGAACGCAATCTGGCGGAGCTAGAGGCGATATTAGCGAAGAAGCAGCCGTTACTGGCACTGCTTGGACAGCATGGCACTCAGCGCAGCCAGTGGCTTGCGGGATTACAGCTGACGCCTGATCGCGCCGGACTTGAAGCGGCCGCAAATAGATCGAAGGACGGTGCGCTTATCCTTGAGCGAGCGCTATTGCTGGAGACAGAGCTTGAGCGCTGCCGTAGCGCCAATGAAAGAAATGGCCGTCTCATCCGAGCCAATCAAAGCGCCCTCGGCGGAATGCTGCACATTCTCCAAGGCAAGGACGATACACCCGGCCTGTATGACAATCGTGGCGGTTCCGCCAAGAACAAGCCGCAACGGCCTCTGAGCCAAGCCTGAACGATAGACCGCCACAAGGACGCAACGCGATGGTGACTACAATGCGCCGGAGAGCATCGACCCGTGTCTAGCTTATTCCTCGGCGATGAAGGCCCGCAGCCTCCCAAGGAACTGACGGCGCCACTCGAGATTTACGCCAATCTGCGTCCCCTTCTGGACAACAACACCCCCCTCACGCTTCGCTTCCATGAGCGCAACCAGCGCTACCAGAGTTTTCTGGTTGAAATGAACCGTGAAACCGGCTGGATAGCGCTCGACGAATTGATCCCCAATGACGGCGAGAGACTGCTATTGCAAGGCGAGCCGATTCATATCGAAGGATTCTACGAAGGCGCACGACTCTCCTGGACGAGCAACCAACAGGTTCATACCGGCGAAATTGATGGCGCTCGCTGCTATTGGATCCCAACCCCGACAACGCTCACTTACCATCAGCGCCGCAATGCTTATCGCGCACAGCTGAAAGAGATCGCCGTCGCTGCGCAGCTCGGCGGCTCAACAGTAAGAAAAGCCCTGGAAGGCAGGCTGCTCGATATATCGGCTACTGGCTGCAAGCTGAGCGTAAAGGGCGACCAACAGGCCATCCTTCAAACGGGACAGGTCTACGAGATGATCGCGAAGCTGCCAATTGGCGCGATCCAGACGGAAGTCGAGCTTCGTCACGTGACCATTGATGAAAAGTCTGGAACTTCGATCTGCGGGCTGCGCTTTCATCGCCTTAGCGGACTGACGCAACGTCAGATTGAAAAGCTCGTGTACCAGCTTCAACGCGACGCACGCCGCGACAATTCCGCCTCACCGTTCGGCTAACGCGCCGCGCAGCGCGCCTTGCCAGACCACCGCTCAGCTCAAGGCTTGTCGCGGAAAAGCGGCACAGCCGAGTCACAAGCCTTGCTATCTGAACGTGATCGCTGTGCGAAATCTTATGGCGTCCCAGGCGAGGTTCGAACTCACAACCTTCCCCTTAGGAGCGGGAAGTTACGTTGTTTCATGGAATTTCTGCCAATCATCATCGATAACCCAAATAACTGATTTATAAGTGATTTTTTTCGAAAATTGCTTAAGCTCGTTTCATGCCATACCCTAACTTCCCGTGCGAAACGGGGAAGGAACGGGGAAAAGATATGGCTAAACGACTCACGGCGATGGAAGCACACGCCGTTAAAACCCGCCTATCGGAACCAGTAGGGTCTAAGGGCATGGGGTCGCTGTTGCTGGAGCGCAAGGCTTCAGGCGCGATAATGGCTTTTTATCGTGAGCGCACCCCATCAACGGACAGGCGCCTTCAAATCGGCATTCTTTCCAAGCAGCCGGCGCCAGGCTCTGCCGAAATGACCTTGCAGGATATCCGCGCGGAAGCATTGCGAATCGCAACCGAGGCGGCGAGCGTCGGCGGCCTTGCGGCATACCTACAGAGGCAGGCTGAAGACGCCGCACAGGCTGAAATTGATCGCGCCAAGAAGAAACGCGAGCAGGAAGAGGCAGCGAAACGCGGTACTTTTGGCGAAATGCTAGCGAGCTATTGCGACCACCTTGAAGCAGCCGGTAAGGCCAGCGCAAAAAAGGTTCGTTCGCTGTTCAAAGTGAACGTGCTGGAGTTTCGGCCGGACTTGGCGGCCCGCTATGCAGATGAAATAACGCCCGAAGATATCGCAGACCTGCTCAACGCCGTATTGCTGAGGCGCCCTAAGGGTCGAGGCATAGGAAACAAAGCCGCCGCCCCCTCGACCAACATGCGCAGCACGACAGATGAGCTGCGCCGCTACATCCGAACCGCCTTCAAATATGCTGCGGCTGCACACTTGGCAGTCGGCCGTACCGGCTCTGACAAACGTTTCCGCATTACGACGAACCCCGCTGCCATCATTGCACCGATTGAAGACGCGAGCGGAGGTAATACCGAATCGATGCAGCCTGCAGAATTAGGCAGCCTGCTCCGCTACCTAGATACTCTGCATGCGCGAGACGCAAGAAAGGCAGCAATCGCCAAGGCTCTAATTTACCTCGGCGGGCAGCGAATCAGGCAGCTACTAGCCGTTGGCTGGGAACATATGACGGACCATACGCTGACGCTTCTTGACCTGAAAGGCCGAAAGGTTGAAGCCTGGGAACACTTGCTTCCGATAACACCGCAAATTAAGGCGATCCTGGCGCCGCTTACTGCAGACCGCATTGGACCTGGCCCTTTTTGCCTGAAAGAGGGAGTAACCGCTAATCGGGATACGATCGCCCGAGTCTTCACCGACGCAAGCAAAGCACTAGTTAAGACCGGCGAAACAACACCGTTTAGTTGGCAGCGCGTGCGGGCAACATGCGAGACCCTACTAGCAGCAAACGGTGTTTCCAGCGAAACACGAGCCTGGCTGCTGTCACACGGCCGGAGTGGAGTTCAAGCAAAGCACTACGACAGGAACAGCTATCTACCGGAGAAAACCGAGGCACTGCTGCTGTGGGGAAATTACCTGGACACCCTCAAGGGGAACGATGCGCACGAGGCCATCACGATTCGCAAACGTAGGAAAATCGAACGTTAGAAATGTAAAGATTACGTAAAGATTCGATAACTACGGATAACCGCTAATAACTGTGAATAACGTGGAGCAACGTTAGTTAATTTCGTTAAAAATCAGCTAGTTGCCGTCATTTTCGGTGCTGGATACAGTGAAACAACAAAGCCCGCACAGGGCGGGCTTTGAAGTGGTGCGGAAGGCGTTGGCGCGCTCTCCGCTCCGTATCTGAACAGCGCCGAGGCGACGTCAGAGCGTTGGGACGCCTGATAATGCTGCGCGATTGCCCGTCATGGTGCAAGTGCTATGCAGCCCCTCGGTCTCGAATGAGACCATCCAAATGCAAAACCGAATCCTCTCTGAAAAAACCGTTTGCCAGCAGCTTGGCGTTAGCCGCGTCACCCTTTGGCGCTGGGAGAATGCCGGTCACATGCCGCGTCGCCGCCAGATCGGTCCGCGCCGCGTTGGCTGGCTCGAATCTGAACTTGAAGCCTGGCTGACCTCTCGCCCTGTTACCGGCGAGGGCTGAATCATGTCTGCCCATTCGAACCGGCGCATCGCCGGTCGCGGGAGACGTGCGCCCGCGAGACTACAACCGATGCTGCAGCGTTACGCCGACTTAGTAATCGCACCACTGCAGACACGCTGGCTGCAGCCTGGCCAGCAGCTAGACGCACAACGACTTGCGGCAGCTCAAGAAGTCATTTGCGCAGCCGTTGCGATGGGACGTCCAGCGTTCGCGCTCAACCTGGCGCGGATGGCTGGCAGCGCACCTCAAGAACTGCCATTCGTATTCACTGAGTTGGACGCCTGGCGGCTGGCAGTAGACGCGCAGCATTGCGCCGCGAAAAACCGATGGGTGGCGGCATGACCCCTAGCAAATTTGCGCTTTGGGTCGCCAATCGCTTCCCGAGTCCAGCTGATGCGCTAGCCGAATATTTCGACGACGCGGTGATGGCGGCAGCTAGCGTCGGTGCGCAGCTGGAATATCTACCCATCTTGGATAACACGTGGCATTACTTGCCTAACCTAAAAGGCTCGGACCAGCAGAAGCACTCCTATCGTGGCGAGTATGTTACCGATGCCGATGGAACAACCTGGCCTGCCGTAACGTTTACCGGCTTAGGCAAGGATTCGGTTTTCTGGAAAGCGCGCGATTTGGCGTATCAGCAATGGCAGGCAGATCGCGCCGAGACTCCCCATAGCCCCGACCGCACCGCCGAATATCAAGCCCGAGCCGCTGAGCTGAGGGCAGCCAGCGAGGCCGGTAAGATATTGGCGGAAGCGCAACGCAAAGCCGGTCACGAGGCAGCCGCTGAGGCTGTGGCAACAGCCTGGGCCGATGCCGAGCCATGCTCGGAACATCCATACCTGACCAGCAAGCGCGTACAAGCACACGGATTGCGCAAGGCCCGCGCTGACATGCGGGCACACCTTTGGAACAACGAAAAGCGCGAATGGCAGAACGTCTTTGCTGTTCGGAAAGGTGATCTGCTAGTGCCGATGGTGGATAGCGCCGGCAAGCTATGGAACGTCCAGCGTATCGACGCCGACGGCAGAAAGCGCTTCGTTATGGGTGGTCGCAAGAAAGGCACCTTCCACCGCATCGAGGGCACGGCACAGGCCTGGATTGCAGAGGGTTACGCTACGGCAGCCACCGTTCATGCAGCGACCGGCGCTTCCGTTGTCGTGGCATTCGATGCAGGCAACTTGGCCGAGGTAGCGCGACAGCTGCCCGATCAGGTCAGCGCAGTTGCTGCCGACAACGATGCAAACGGCGCCGGTCGCAAGGGGGCCGAAGCTACCGGCCTGCCATGTGCCATGCCGCCGACCGTCGGCGACGACTGGAACGACTATGCGGCGCGTCGCAGTGTGGATGAAGTTGGCCAGCTGCTAAGCACAGCCCTAGCGCCAGTTCCGGCAAGCCACAATGCGCCGTCACTGTTCGATCAAGTAAGCGATGTTCACCAGCTGCCGCCTGTCCCCCTGATGACCTGGCCGCACACGTCAAGCAACGGCCAACCACTAAATACCATTCCTAACTTGGAACACCTACTGGCGAACTATGGGTTCACCGTTCGTTACGACGTGATCCGAAAGGACCTGGTTATTCGCTATCCAGGGCAATGCGGCACAGTGGACAACCAGCGCAGCAAGGCTGTTGACACCGTTCTGAGCCTGGCTGCTCTTAACCGCCTCCCTAAGTCGGACACTCCGTCGTTTCTGCTCAGCATCGGGGATGACAACGCCTTCAATCCGGTTATGGACTTTATCCAATCCAAGCCATGGGACGGCCAATCCCGCTTTGCTGAGCTACTGGACACCATCCAAACGCGCCCTGGTTATGACCGCGACCTGCTAGCGATCCTGCTACGCCGCTGGCTGGTCTCCGCAGTTGCAGCAGCTGCCAAGCCGTTTGGCTTCTGGTCTAAAGGCGTACTGGTTTTTCAGGGAGACCAATCAATCGGTAAAACCGCCTGGATTCGCGCCTTGGTGCCTGACGAGCTGCGCGACCTGGTGAAAATCGACGCCACTATCAATCCTGACAACAAAGACAGCATCATCAGCGCCGTTTCGCATTGGCTGGTGGAGCTGGGCGAGCTGGACGGCACTCTACGCAAAGCGGACATTGCCCGCCTGAAAGGCTTTATCAGCCAGGACGTGGACCAGTTCCGTCGCCCCTACGGACGCACCGAAGAAAAATTCCAACGGCGAACCGTATTTTTCGCCAGTGTGAACCCTGAGCAGTTCTTAGCCGACGACACAGGGAATGTGCGGTGGTGGACTGTTCCGGTGGTGAGCGTCAACTACCAGCACGGCATCGACATGCAGCAGCTGTGGGCTGAAGTCTTTTCCTGGTATCAGGCCGGTGAACGCTGGTGGCTGGATCGAGGCGAGGAAGCTCAATTGGAAGGAGTCAACGCCGAGCACCAGCAGACTGACCCGGTCCAGGAATTGATTCAATCCCGATACGGCTCCGCGCCGGCTGATGCTATCCGACGCCCAATGACCGCGACCGATATTCTGCTGGAAATTGGTTTCGACCGACCAACCCAGCGGCAGAAGAACGATGCTGGCCAAGCCCTTCGCCAATTGTTCGGGACACCGAGACGCACTAAATCGGGCCTTTTCTTCGACGTGCCTGTATTGGTCGCAGGCAGACCCTGTTGAATAGCTGGGACCCGCACCCCAAACCCCGCAACGCGGGGTTTTTTATGTCTAAAAAGGTGAACGAGCAGAGACGTTCACCAGACGTTCACCTAGACGTTCACCCACCTGTAAACCGCATGGTTACTGGATTTGAGGGCAAAAAGGTGAACGAGTGAACGTCTTTTCCCTTAAAAGAAGAAAGGGGGCGTCTATCAGCCCAAATAGACGCCTACCTATTTATATGCAAAAAAGACGTTCATCGTTCACCCCGAAACTGCTCAAAGCCACGCGGCACTAGGGCTGCAGATGGGTGAACGACTTGGTGAACGTCATTGCTAGTCGTTCACCCAACCTAGTTGCTGATGATCCATTCAAGCGCGTATTTCCCAAGCGCTTTGACTGAGTCGAACGTTAGCTCTATCCCTTTATCCCGAGCCGTCGTCTTGATTCGCTCCCACACCGCCTGACTTCGAATCGTCTCAAGCAAATCGTGGCCTTCCCACGTAAGCGCTTGAGCGATTATCGAATCTCCGTCCAAGCTCGAAGCATCAACACCTTGAATGAAGTCAGCCCGCCAGAGAAGCATTGCATGAGCGGCTTTTGTCGGGTCTTCGTCGTCGTACTGGATGGCCTCATAAGTTCCAGGCGTCAATGCTTCAACTTCTATCAGCACTTCACGAATCACATCCCAGTCGCGCTTCATAGCTACATCCTTGATTGATAAAGACCCACGCAGCGTATGGCGCACTCACAAGCTGAGCAATAGTGCCTTGGTTGAGCGGGGCGCGACTGTCGGAACAACTGACTGTCTTGGGGGATGCGTGGCGCACATTATCGCCCCTGATTAGCCTGGGAAACTTCGTGGGTCCTTCCTGGCGGGTGTCCCATGCGGGGGCAGCAGCACCGCGATAACGCATATCTCCGAGGCATCAAAAATTACCTACCAAACTTCCTAGCACGCCACTGACGTGCCTTGGAAAAACTCCGGGAGGAACCAAATTTAGCGACTGCTCAGAATGGTGCCACTTGCTACCAATACTGAGGCTTCTCCCCAATGAACCAACTTCGCCAGCTAATCGAATCCGCCAAGCATCAACTCGGCTATCACGAAATTTACGACGGCAACGGCGCAACCCGCGCCGCCATCCCGAAGGCAGCCGCCAGCGTCGCCCGCGTCTCGCTGCGTGATCTGACCATGCCTTCCCTGGTCGGCACTGCCGGCAATGCGATTGCCAGGCTGCCTGGTACTACCCAGGCCGGCGCAAAAACCACCTTCAGCGGCGCAGTGATCGAGCAAAGCCGCATCGCTCAGGCCGGCGCTACAGTCTTCGTCGTTCCAGCCGCACCGGAGCCGATCCAAGGTGGCGGCCTGTCGGGTGACATCGCGTTGCGCAGCCGCCTGGCCAGCTTCACCACGGTCGAGGCCGCAAAGTTCGCCATCCTGGCCGACGGTGCCGACGTGCCGAATAGCGCGGTGCCCGTCTACCGCTCCGTGGCTGAGTTCGAGCCGGAAACGGCGCCCACCTACTCGTTCAGCTGCACTCTGTCGCGCCGCGAGTTGAAAGACTTCGAAGGCACCGGCCAGCTTCCTGAAGCCGTCCTGGCCGCCATGGGGCTCGGTTTGGCGCGTGCTGCCGATGTTTGCCTGCTGGCTGCCATCGTCGCCACCACTCCAGCAACCTTCACCCTGGCGGCTGCTGCTGCCCGTGGCCTGAAGTTCGGCGAGCTGGCCGCCCTGGTGGGCACTGATGCCGATGGTGCGGCTGTCGGCGCCGATGGCGTTCTGCGCGTCGCTGGCGTGCCCGCCGAGCTGACCGACACCACCGCCGCCACCATTGTGGGCGCCTTCAACCGCGCTGCCGTTGCAGTTGGCGAGGAAATCAGCCTGGTAGCCAAGCGGACCAATCTCGACGGCTCCATGGAGCTGACCGCCCATGCCAATCTGATTGCGTTGCTGCCCGACGACAGCGCGTTTTTCTCGGTGGCTTGAAGTGATTTTCAAGCGAGAGCAGGACGGCGAGGCGGTTAGTTCCGCCCTGCCATCTGAAGTTCTGGCAGCCCTGGACGGCGCGGCAATCTACGCCCGCCAGCCCGGCGAGGATGGCGCACCGCGTGTCATCGTTCAGCCTGTGGGCTTCGGCGGTTTCATCTACGACCGCACCGCCGCTGCTGACTTCGTTGCAGCGGCCTTCCCCGAACTGAACGATGCTCAAGCCAGCCGCGCTACGCGCTATATCGGAAGCCTGGTCGGCGGCTATTTGCGCCAGGCTGAACACGACATGGCAGAGCCCCGCCGCAATTGGGCGACCAACTGGTGAAAGACAATGAAAGAAGCGAAGAACGACTCCCAACGAAAAATCTGTATACGCGCCACCCCTGCAATCATCGCTGCTATTGCGGCTGAACGCGCCCGAGCTGAGAAAGTTGGTGGTTATGCACCCAGCGCGACCAGAGTTGCGCAGCGGGCAATAGAAAAGGGTCTTGGCGTAGACCACGACTGACTGAACACACCGGCCTGGCGCGGCGCTTCCTCGACGAGGCGTCAGGCTGGCAGCACCGGGTTTGACCGCGCCCCCGGCTGTGGAAATGCGCGGCCCTATTTCTCGGAGCCGGCGCCTGTACGGGCCGGCCTTTTTAGAGCCGACAATATGAACACCGACGAAACCCTGGCCGAGCTACTGGAACTGCAAACCCAGCTTGAGAACGAAGCCAATCGCCTGCTTCACGCAGCGCACGGCACCAAGCAGATTATCAAGCGTCAGCCCCTGGACGCGGCATTGCCTGAGCTGCTGCGCAACGCTCGCCGCACCGCCGACGAAGCCAAGACCACCGCCACACGCTTGGCCAGTGCCCTGACGCGCCATGCCGACGCGGAGCACGCCCGCGAAATGGCCAGCCGGCCGCGCTGGCGCCCATCCAAGCACTGCAGCCCTGGCGAACGTGCGCGTGCTCGCATGGCCAAGCGCGGCTGCCTGATTGGCACGATGGACGGCGGCTTATGAACATGTACGGGCAGCTGGCCAACACCATCGCACTGGCAAGGCGCATCGAAGACGATTGGCGCCTACCGACCAGGGCGCGCGACCGTGGAAAGTCGATCCGCATTATGTGCGAAGCGCTCAAGTCTGCGGCGTTCGCGTTGCGTGATTACGACCTGGCCCCCCTGGAGCCAACCCCTCAGAGGCCAAGCGAATGACCGCTGAGCTTACGAGCCTCGAAGTGACTGATGCCGAGTTGGGCGCCCTGGCTGGCGTGTCGGCTCGCCGCATCCGGCAACTGGCCGAACAAGGCACGCTAACGCGCTGCCGGCCTGGCCGCTTCCTGCTGGGCGAAGCCTTCGCGGCGCTGATCGAGGAAGCCAGCGGGCAAGGTTCCGAACTTAACCGGCAGCGCACTCGGAAGACCCGAGCCGATGCCGACCGTGCCGAACTTGAGCTAGCCAAGGCACGCGGAGAAGTCGCGCCAATCGCAGAAATGGAATCTGTCTGGCAGCAAGCCTGTGGCGTAATTCGCGCAAACATGCTGCAGGTGCCGCGTCGCGTTGTTTCCAGCCTCATCGGCGAAACCGACGAAGCAAGGTTTAAACAGGTCCTAACCGACGAAATTACCCTAGCCCTGGCCACTGCTGCCGAGGCTGATTTTACGCCTGAGGATGATCCCACCGATGAAGACTGACCGCTTAACGCAAGCAACCGAGAATGCGGCCGTTTTCCTGCTGCCGCCCTACGAATCGGAGACCGAACGCGGCGATGCTTTGGACGGCGCTGTCGAGCTGATGCGGCAGGCCATTGAACATGCGGTGCGCGCCGGCCGCGATGATCTGGCTTTCAAGCTGCTGGACCTGGTGCACGAAGTGGAACGCCGCGATGGCCGCTAAGGGCATGGTAGGCCGACGTGTGGAAGTGTCCGAGCTGACGGAGGAAGAAAGCTGGGACCATTGCGTAGCCTACCTGATCGGCCCGAAGCTGGTTGGCGTTGATTCTGGCACTCGGAAGCGGAACGCCATGGAGCTGGCTGCCGCTGCGTTGCGTGCCGCTGGTGAACACGACCTGGCCACGGAATTATTGGCCTGAAGGGGAAACGGGGAAGGAACGGGGAAAATATCAGTAAACCGAGAGAGCAAGAGATATGCAAAGTCTTGCAAGGTACTGATTTTACTGGCGTCCCAGGCGAGGTTCGAACTCACAACCTTCCCCTTAGGAGGGGGATGCTCTATCCAATTGAGCTACTGGGACATCACGCGGCGGGCATGGTAACGAGCCAAGCATGATTTGTCATGCGCATCGTAGACCTGACGCCATGCAGCCTCCTACAGCCGAATACGCCTCTCACACTCAGCAATGCAAATTGCATGACCACTATCAGTCATCCGTGCAAAGCGCAAGCAATACTCGCCCCAACACAAAGCCAACTTATTGATCTATAAGAGTTTTTATCCAGATAAACTTTGGCACAGCTACTGCAATAGCTAGGCAAAGTTAACGTGACGCGAAGGATAACGCTCATGATCAAGTCGGCTTTTCTTCTTGCTACAGGCTTTACATTTGCCGCCCTGACAGCCTCGCAGCTGCCATCCGCCGAACCGCAGCAACAGCGATACGAGCCCTCTTCCCAGTTCTCCATTCAGCGCACGAGCAATTTGGAACACGCACAGATCACCACCCTCAACTCAGGCGAGGCGAGCGTGCTCACTCAACCGCAACGCTGGGTGTTCTAAGGGATTCAGTTGAGCGCGGATGGTTCCGCAAAAGGAGTTACTCATGTCCAGATTTGCATTGACTTGCTTGCTTCTTACCGCAGCGTGCGGCTACGGTGCCTTCCTGGCCCCCCAAAGCCTGGCGACCTTGGATACCTTGTGCAAGGCAGGACTTGGCATATTCGGAAGCTTATCCCTGATCGCACTCATGATCGGACGGAGGATCAAGTTCGATCCAGTGCTGCGCTAAGACCCCATAGCCGGACGATAATCAGACTGGTTCACAGTAAAGGCATTTTGATAGCACGAGCACTTTACTAATCAGAATATCGACGTACAATTGGCGTCATGAAGCCGTCTCCTAATTTTTAACCTGGCTGACGGAACAGCGAGTACTGGTGGTTGTCAGACCGGTGACTACCCCGGCAATACGCCAGCACGCCCACCTGACTAACCGGTTAATTATGCGCCCTATGAAACAGGCAGTTTATTCCAGCCGTACGGCTGACAAATTCGTTGTTCGGCTTCCCGACGGCATGCGTGAACGCATCGCCGAGGTAGCGCGGAATCATCACCGCAGCATGAACTCAGAAATCATCGCCAGATTGGAGCAGAGCCTGCTGCAGGAAGGCGCACTGGATGAAGATCTGAGCATGCGGCTCGACAGCCCAGAGCTGTCTCTTCACGAGCGAGAGCTTCTGCAGCGCTTTCGCCAGCTCGCTCACCGCCAGCAGAACGCGCTCATTGCATTGATCGCTCAGGACACCGAGCTCGCCAAAGAAGATTGACCCCGGACCAGCCACCAGCTGGAGACAGGTGACTGGCTCCAGCTGACGCTGTCTCTGATTACCCCCTGCTTCCGGCTGCCACTCTCAGGCGGTCAACAAGTCAGCCAGCCGCATCAGTTCCCCCTTCATCATCGTCCTAGCCATCAAGACAGGCACGAATGTGCTTCGGACACACGGGTTGCGCCGAATCTATGGTCGACCCGAGATCCGCGCTCGATAAGAAGTTAGAACTTGGATGCAGCAAGGCGCCCCCGTTGCAGAGGCGCCTATACAACTAGCCTACAAAGTTGAGCAGCACCCCGGCCGCAACCGCAGAGCCGATGACACCTGCCACGTTGGGCCCCATGGCATGCATCAGCAGGAAGTTCTGAGGATTGGCCTCCAGCCCCACCTTGTTCGATACACGCGCAGCCATCGGCACAGCAGAGACTCCTGCGGAACCGATCAACGGATTGATCTTGTTCTCACTGAAACGGTTCATCACTTTGGCCATGAAAATACCCGCTGCGGTACCACCGCAAAAGGCAACCATACCCAGCACGAGAATCCCCAAGGTTTTCATCTGCAGGAAGGCTTCGGCCGATAGCTTCGAACCGACTGTCAGACCAAGAGCAATGGTGACGATGTTGATCAGGGCATTTCGTGAAGTATCCGCCAGGCGGTCCACCACACCACATTCGCGCAACAGATTACCGAAAGCGAACATACCCACCAGCGGTGCGGCATCCGGCAGTAGCAAGCCGACCAGCAAACAGAGCACCAGCGGGAATACTATCTTCTCGACCTGCCCGACATGACGCAGTTGCGTCATGACGATTGCACGCTCCTCTTTTGTGGTCATCGCACGCATGATCGGCGGCTGAATCAGCGGCACGAGGGCCATGTAGGAATACGCGGCAACCGCAATCGGACCGAGCAGCTCTGGGGCAAGCTTGGATGTCACGAAGATCGACGTTGGACCGTCTGCGCCCCCAATGATAGCGATCGACGCTGCCTCGCGCAGCGTGAACTCCATACCCGGAATCCCGGCAGCGGTCAGAGCAAGAGCGCCTAGCAGGGTCGCAAAGATTCCGAACTGCGCCGCTGCACCAAGCAGCAGGGTCTTTGGGTTGGCAAGCATGGGGCCAAAGTCGGTCATCGCGCCAACGCCCATGAAGATCAACAGAGGAAAGACGCTGGTCGGTAACCCTACCTCATAAAACAGATGCAGAATTCCGGCACCCTCGCCCATGTTGGCAACCGGGATGTTTGCCAGAATGCCACCGAACCCTATAGGGATCAGCAACAAAGGTTCGAATCCCTTCCGGATCGCTAGATAGATCAGCCCCAGACAGACGAAGATCATCAGCGCCTGCCCTGGCTCCAGATGGTACAGGCCGGTTCCGTGCCACAGCTTGAGCAACTTTTCCATGGGACTCCCCTTAGCCGATGCTCAGCAGACTGTCACCGACCGAAACCGCGTCGCCCACCTTGACGCTGACGGAGGCGACGGTACCGGCCTTGAACGCACGGATCTCGGTCTCCATTTTCATGGCTTCGAGAATCATCACCAGATCGCCCTCTTGGACCAACTGTCCGGGCTGCACCAGCACTTTGAATATGTTGCCCGCCAGCGGCGCCGCCTGGGTTTCACCACTGGCAGGCACGGAGGCAGAACCAGCAACCGCGCTGGTAACGCCGCCACCAGCGCCGAGAGGCTTGATGCCCTCGATATCGCCGCCATCGCTCACTTGTACGACGAAAGATTTGCCGTTGACTTCAACGGTGTAGACCTCCGGCTTGCCCGCCTCTCGCGGTGGTAGATCGCCCCCGGTTGGCGCCGGCTCGAACGCGGATGGGTTTCCACGGTTCTCCAAAAACTTCAATCCGATCTGGGGGAATAGCGCATAGGTCAGCACGTCATCGATCGAATCCGTAGCGAGCTTGATGCCTTTCTCTTTTGCGATCCCTTTCAGTTCGGCAGTAAGTCGATCCATTTCCGGCTGCAGCAGGTCTGCGGGACGACAGGTGATCACCTCGGCCCCCTCCAGCACACGAGCCTGCAGCTCGGAATTGAAAGGCGCAGGGGCCGCACCGTATTCACCTTTGAGCACGCCTGCCGTCTCTTTGGTGATCGACTTGTAGCGCTCTCCCATCAGCACATTGATCACCGCCTGGGTACCGACGATTTGCGACGTGGGCGTCACCAGCGGGATGAAGCCGAGGTCTTCACGAACGCGAGGGATTTCAGCAAGCACGTCGTCGAACTTGTCCAGAGCGCCCTGCTCTTTCAGCTGACCTTCCATATTGGTCAACATGCCGCCGGGCACCTGAGCCACGAGGATTCGCGAGTCGACACCGCGCAGGGTGCCCTCGAATTTCGCGTACTTCTTGCGGACCTCGCGGAAGTACGCCGCGATTTCCTCGAGCAGCTCCAGGTTCAAGCCGGTATCGCGCTCCGTGCCCTGGAAAATAGCCACCACCGATTCCGTCGGAGAATGTCCGTAGGTCATCGATAGCGACGAAATGGCTGTATCGACATTGTCGATACCCGCTTCTACTGCCTTGAGGATGGCGGCCGTCGACAGGCCGGCTGTAGCGTGGCACTGCATATGGATCGGAATCGCAAGGCTGGACTTCAAGCGCGACACCAGCTCGAACGCCATGTACGGCGTAAGGATGCCTGCCATATCCTTGATCGCCACCGAGTCGGCGCCCATATCCTCGATCTGCTTTGCCAGATCGACCCACATCTCCAGCGTATGCACCGGACTGGTGGTGTAGGAAATGGTGCCTTGTGCATGCTTACCCTGTTGTTTGACGGCACGCAGGGCAGTTTCGAGATTGCGCGGATCGTTCATAGCGTCGAATACGCGAAAGACATCGACGCCATTTACAGCGGCGCGCTCGACGAATTTTTCCACGACATCATCGGCGTAGTGCCGATAGCCCAGCAGGTTCTGGCCTCGCAGCAGCATCTGCTGGCGCGTGTTGGGCATGGCCTTCTTGAGTTCGCGAATGCGCTCCCAAGGGTCTTCTCCCAAGTAGCGGATACAGGCATCGAAGGTCGCGCCGCCCCAACTTTCCACCGACCAGAAGCCAACCTGATCGAGCTTGGCAGCGATCGGCAACATGTCTTCCAAGCGAACACGGGTGGCTAGAATGGATTGGTGCGCATCACGCAGCACCACATCGGTTATGCCGAGCGGCTGTTTAGCAATGGTCATGGAAGGAACTCCCTTTCCAGAGTCAACCGCGTCGCGCGCGGTGTTGATGAATCGCGGCCTGGATGGCTGCAAGAATATCCGCATCTGTTTCAGCGCTCGCAACCTGAGCGGCCGCTACTCGAGGCGCCGGCTCAGTGACGAAGCGGCCGGCGAGGTACGACATCAAGCGAATGCAGAGGATCAACAGAACGAGAAAGGCGAAGACGAAACCGATGCCGAACAGCATGAGTTCGACGCCTTCGAGCAGGAGTTGGCTGGGGGTCATCGGGAGTTCCCTTGTCAGCAGCTCAAGCTGCTTGTTATTCGCTGCGTGGGTTCGGACACGTTTCGCGACACACGAAACGGCCGAACCTTAGCCCGAAACAGCGAAATAAGGCAAACCCCAATAAAGCGCGAAAAGTACCGCTACAGCAGAAAAATGGTCGCCAATCCAAGGAAAATGAAGAACCCACCGCTGTCTGTCATGGCAGTGATCATGACGCTTGCCCCCATTGCTGGATCGCGCCCCAGGCGCGCCAGCGTCATAGGAATCAGCACCCCCATAAGCGCAGCGAGCAGCAGGTTCAGTGTCATAGCCGCCGTCATGACTACCCCCAGAGACCAGCTGCCATACAGCCACCAGGCCACCGCACCGATCACACCACCCCAGACCAGCCCGTTGACTAGGCCAACCCCGACCTCCTTGCGCAACAGTCGGGTCGTATTACCGGTACCCACCTGATCCAACGCCATTGCGCGCACGATCATGGTGATTGTCTGATTACCCGAATTTCCGCCAATGCCTGCGACAATTGGCATCAGGGCCGCGAGGGCCACCAGCTTCTCGATCGAGCCATCGAACAGGCCGATTACCCGGGAGGCGATAAATGCAGTGACCAGGTTGACCGCGAGCCAGGCCCAACGGTTACGGACGGATTTCCAGACGGAGGCGAAGATGTCTTCCTCCTCGCGCAGACCGGCCATGTTGAGAACTTCGCTTTCACTCTCCTCACGGATCAGGTCGACCATCTCATCGATGGTCAGACGCCCGATCAGCTTGCCACCCTTGTCGACGACCGGCGTCGATACCAAGTCATAACGTTCGAAGGCCTGCGCCGCGTCATAGGCGTCTTCATCCGGGTGAAAGGTGACGGGGTCGCTGGCCATCACCTCCGCGACCTGCTTGTCCGGATCGTTAACCAGTAAACGCTTGATCGGGAGCACGCCCTTGAGCACGCCGTCGTAGTCGACCACGAACAGCTTGTCGGTGTGGCCCGGCAACTCCTTGAGGCGGCGCAGATAACGCAACACCACCTCGAGACTGACATCCTCACGGATGGTCACCATCTCGAAGTCCATCAGTGCCCCGACCTGATCCTCTTCGTAGGACAGCGCTGATCGCACGCGCTCGCGCTGTTGCGCATCGAGGCTTTCCATCAACTCATGAACGACGTCGCGCGGCAACTCCGGCGCTAGGTCTGCCAGCTCGTCGGCGTCCATTTCCTTCGCCGCGGCAAGCAGTTCGTGATCGTCCATATCGGCGATCAGCGTTTCCCGAACTGCGTCGGACACCTCGAGCAGGATATCGCCGTCTCGCTCGGCCTTGACCAGTTGCCAGACTGTCAGTCGCTCTTCGAGCGGTAGCGCTTCGAGAATGTGAGCGACGTCAGCAGGATGCAATTCGTCGAGCTTGCGTTGCAGCTCGGCGAGAATCTGACTCTCGTCGTAGATCTCACCCTGCTCGCCGTCCTGCCGGTACTCCCCGTCCTCACCGAGGCGACGGCGCTGCAGCAGATCGACCACCTGCGCCAGGCGATCTTGCAGGGTCTCTTGGGGCTTTTTTGCTTCTACTTCTGTCATGGCGCACTCCACCCTGGCCGGGAGCACGCCAGGGAAAATCAATCAATCAGTACGTGATTGGCAAATTGGAAACGTGAACGACTACTGGGTAAGTCCATAAAGAAAGGTTGTTCCACAAACCCTGAGGGGCAGATGCGGGCATCATAACATCGCAATCAGCGGCCCGACGCGCTCAAACACGGCCATCACAAGGGCTGCGTCAAAGATGTAGAAAAGCTTGCGACGGAGAAGCCGACATTCTGTCGACGCCTTCACGCTGCGAAGAGACACGAATGTACGAGCAGCTTTTATTGAGTAGCCTGAATGGACAGTTGTTCAGTCATGGAGGACGAGAATGAGAGCACTGTCCATAGGTGTGAGCCTGTTATTGCTATCCACCCCCGCATTTTCAGCAAGCGTATTTCGCTGCATCGACGAATCCGGGCATGTCACCTTCAGCCAGCAAGGTTGCCCGGAAAACCAAAGACAGCAACGGCAGCGCGCAACCAATCCAACACCCAGTTCAGGGAAAGCCGTGCCAATGGCGACCCTCAAGACCAGGAAAAGCCCCGCCGGCAGTGAAGGCGAAAGCCTGGCGATAGTCGCCGAACGAGATGACGGTTGCGGCAACAGAGTAACCGGCAGCGAACGGCGCAGCGCAATCATCAACAAACAGATCCGCACCGGCATGACTCGCAGTGACGTCGAAAGCGCATTCGGACGACCGGAGAGCATCACAAGTAGCAACGGGCGGGAACGCCTGCGCTTTCGCAGCAGCAGCGGCCAGGTACGCACCGTCAGCTTCGACGAGTTCGGCTGCGTTCTTGGTAGACGCTAACGCTCGAAAACGAAAAAGGGCCTGCATCGCTGCAGGCCCTTCTCTTGGTTGGCGCACTCAGGAGGATTCGAACCTCCGACCGCTCGGTTCGTAGCCGAGTACTCTATCCAGCTGAGCTATGAGTGCGTAAGTGCTTGTTAGACCAGATCACCGCTGGTGGCTTGAGTGATCCGCATTTCTGCCGATCATTCGAAGTGTGGCGCACTCAGGAGGATTCGAACCTCCGACCGCTCGGTTCGTAGCCGAGTACTCTATCCAGCTGAGCTATGAGTGCGCTGAGCGTGCGCATTATAGGGAGTAAACATTGACGGTCAAGCACTTTGCCGTGGCGCTTTCTTATATGAAAGCAGGCTGCCGCGAGAACCCTGAACCCTAGAATGCAAAATGGCGGAGAAGGGGGGATTCGAACCCCCGACACCCTTTTGAGGTGTACTCCCTTAGCAGGGGAGCGCCTTCGGCCACTCGGCCACCTCTCCGCAACACGGGGCGCATAATACCCATCTTTGCCCCGTTTGCAAAGCCGAAAATTACAGAAAAATTAGTGGCTTGGTTCCTGATCCTTCTCTTTCTGGATCCGTTGGTAAATCTCCTCGCGATGCACCGCCACCTCCTTGGGCGCATTGACGCCGATACGTACTTGGTTTCCTTTCACACCCAACACGGTGACAGTCACATCGTCACCCACCATCAGGGTTTCTCCAACCCGGCGAGTCAGAATCAGCATTCCTTTCTCCTTAAACGGATTCAGTTCAGTAAACAGTCTGCAAAGATAAATACGGAAAATGTCCGTAAAACATGAAGCTAGAGCCTTTCAACAGGTATTGACCCGCGCGCAGGAGCCTAAAGTTCCTTTTCGCATGACCCAATACGACAGAAGGCGCGGACTAGCGCGCCTTCTGCGAATCATTCCGCAGTATTGCCGGCGGGCGCATCAAGTTCGAACGCAGTATGCAAAGCACGCACGGCAAGCTCGAGATACTTCTCCTCGATCACTACCGACACTTTGATTTCCGACGTCGAAATCATCTGAATGTTGATATTTTCCTTCGCCAAGGCCTCAAACATGCGGCTGGCTACGCCGGCATGCGAACGCATGCCTACGCCGACGATCGACACCTTGGCGATATCCGTATCGCCGATGACCTCACGAGCGCCCATTTCGGATGCAATGCCCTGCAATACCTGCAACGCATTGTTGTAGTCGTTGCGATGCACAGTGAACGTGAAGTCGGTGGTGTTATCGTGCGCGACGTTCTGCACGATCATATCCACTTCAACGTTCGCGGCGCTGATCGGACCGAGGATCTTGAACGCCACACCGGGCGTATCCGGGACCCCACGGATGGTCAGCTTGGCCTCGTCGCGGTTAAAGGCGATGCCGGAAATGATGGGCTGTTCCATGGATTCCTCTTCATCAAGGGTAATGAGGGTACCCGGACCCTCCTGAAAACTGTGCAGTACGCGCAGCGGGACGCTGTACTTACCGGCGAACTCAACCGCCCGAATCTGTAGCACCTTGGAGCCGAGGCTGGCCATTTCCAGCATCTCCTCGAAGGTGATCTTGTCCAGTCGCTGAGCCTTGGCCACGACCCTAGGATCGGTGGTATAGACGCCATCCACATCGGTATAGATCTGGCATTCGTCGGCCTTCAGCGCAGCGGCCAGCGCCACGCCTGTGGTATCCGAGCCGCCACGACCCAAGGTAGTGATATTGCCCTTCTCGTCCACGCCCTGGAAGCCAGCCACCACAACAACGCGCCCAGCCTTGATGTCGCGCTGGATCCGCTGGCCATCGATCTGCAGGATGCGTGCCTTGGTATGGGCGCTGTCGGTGAGGATACGAACCTGATTGCCAGTGTAGGACACCGCCGGTACGCCGCGCTTGATAAGCGCCATCGCCAACAGGGCAATGGTCACCTGCTCACCGGTGGAAACCATCACATCCAATTCTCGGGCGACCGGCTGATCACTGACCTGCTTGGCGAGATCGATCAGGCGGTTGGTTTCGCCACTCATTGCCGAGACGACCACGACGATATCGTCTCCACCGTCGCGGAACTTCTTGACCTTCTCGGCCACCTGCTCGATCCGCTCGACAGTGCCGACCGAGGTGCCTCCAAACTTCTGTACGATCAAAGCCATTGTTAGCCGCCTAGAGCCCCTGAAGGGCGATCATTAAACAAACAACCCCGAAACCTGCCAAGCACCGACTCAGCCCAGACCCGCTCGACGGCAGCCGACGGACCGCGACTCGGTACCTGTATCAAAGCCCCTGCTCGGCGAACGGCACAGCCAGTGCCAGCGCATCGTCCAGCTTGGCCGGTTCGCTGCCGCCGCCTTGCGCCATATCCGGACGACCGCCCCCCTTGCCGCCAACCGCTGTCGCGGCCTGCTTCATCAGGTCGCCGGCCTTCAAACGACCAGTCAGGTCCTGGGTTACGCCCGCGACCAGCACCACTTTATCGTCCTGAACACCACCCAGGAGGATGACGGCGCTACCCAGCTTGTTCTTCAGCTGGTCGACCAGCGCCAGCAACGCCTTGCCGTCCAGCCCGTCCTGGCGCGCAGCAAGCACGCGCACGCCCTTCACGTCCAAGGCGGAGGTCGCCAGGTCGTTGCCTGCTGCGCTGGCCGCCTTCGCCTTGAGCTGCTCGAGTTCCTTCTCCAGCTGACGGTTGCGCTCGAGGATGCCGCCGAGCTTGTCGAGCAGATTGTCACGGCTGCCCCTGACCAGGTTCGCCGCCTCTTTCAGCTGTTCCTCGGCTGCATTGAGATAGGCCAATGCAGGTGCACCAGTGACCGCCTCGATCCGCCGAACACCAGCCGCCACGCCGCCTTCGCTGGTGATCTTGAACAGCCCGATGTCGCCAGTGCGGTTTACGTGAGTACCGCCGCACAACTCGACCGAGAAGCCACCGCCCATGGTCAGCACCCGCACGGAGTCACCGTACTTTTCACCGAACAACGCCATAGCGCCCTTGGCCTTGGCGGTATCGATATCGGTTTCCTCGATCTCCACCGCGGAGTTGCGGCGAATCTCGGCGTTGACCCGATCCTCCAGCGCGCGCAGCTGCTCTGGTTTGATCGCCTCGAAGTGGCTGAAGTCGAAGCGCAGGCGCTGGCTGTCCACCAGCGAGCCCTTCTGGCTGACGTGCTCGCCAAGAATTTCGCGCAGCGCGGCATGCAGCAGGTGGGTTGCCGAATGGTTGAGCGCAGTGGCCTGGCGCACGGACGCATCCACAGTCGCCTCGACATCCGCACCTACGTGCAGCGTGCCGCTGTCGACGATGCCGTGATGCAGGAATGCGCTGCCGGCCTTGCTGGTATCGCGGACATCGAAAACGCAAGCCCTCTGCCGCCAGATAGCCACAGTCACCAATCTGGCCACCGGACTCTGCATAGAACGGCGTCTGATCGAGCACCACGACGCCTTCCTCGCCAGCGCTCAGGCTGTCGACCACCATGCCTTCCTTGAACAACGCAAGCACCTTACCGGCACCGGATGTGCCCTGGTAACCGAGGAAGCGCGTTTCGCCTTCCACTTTTACCAAGCTGTTGTAGTCCATGCCGAAGGCACTGGCCGAACGCGCACGCTCACGCTGCGCCTGCATTTCTCGTTCGAAACCGTCTTCGTCGAGGGTCAGATTGCGCTCGCGGGCGATGTCGCCGGTCAGGTCGACCGGGAAGCCGTAGGTGTCGTACAGCTTGAACACCACATCGCCGGGTATGACGCTGCCGGTCAGGCCAGCCAGATCCTGCTCGAGGATTTTCAGGCCCTGCTCCAGGGTTTTGGCGAACTGTTCTTCCTCGTTCTTCAGCACACGCTCGATATGCGCCTGCTGCTGCTTGAGCTCAGGGAACGCATCGCCCATTTCCGCAACGAGTGCGGCGACGATACGGTGGAAGAAGCTGCCTTTGGCGCCCAGCTTGTTGCCGTGACGGCAGGCACGGCGAACGATGCGGCGCAGGACGTAACCGCGGCCTTCGTTGGACGGGGTCACGCCGTCGGCGATGAGGAAGCCGCAGGAGCGGATATGGTCGGCGACGACCTTCAACGAGGCTTGGCCGTCGTTGCGGCAGCCGATGGCTTCGGCCGCGGCGCTCAGCAGGTTCTGGAACAGGTCGATCTCGTAGTTCGAGTTGACGTGCTGCAGCACCGCGCTGATGCGCTCCAGGCCCATGCCGGTGTCCACGCTCGGGGCCGGCAGCGGGTGCAGGACGCCGTCGGCAGTCCTGTTGAACTGCATGAACACGTTGTTCCAGATCTCGATGTAGCGGTCGCCGTCCTCTTCCGGGCTGCCGGGCGGGCCGCCCCAGATGTGCTCGCCGTGGTCGAAGAAGATCTCGGTGCAGGGTCCGCAGGGGCCGGTATCGCCCATCGCCCAGAAGTTGTCCGAGGCGTAGGGCGCGCCCTTGTTGTCGCCGATGCGCACCATGCGCTCGGCCGGCACGCCGACTTCCCGGGTCCAGATGTCGTAGGCCTCGTCATCGCTGGCATAGACCGTGACCCAGAGCTTTTCCCTGGGCAGGTTCAACCACTTGTCGCTGGTGAGGAATTCCCAGGCGTAGGTGATGGCATCGCGCTTGAAGTAGTCGCCGAAGCTGAAGTTGCCGAGCATCTCGAAGAAGGTATGGTGCCGCGCGGTGTAGCCGACGTTTTCCAGGTCGTTGTGCTTGCCGCCGGCGCGTACGCATTTCTGGCTGGTGGTGGCACGGGTGTAGGCGCGCTTTTCCAGGCCGAGGAAGCAGTCCTTGAACTGGTTCATGCCGGCGTTGGTGAACAGCAGGGTCGGGTCGTTCGCCGGGATCAGCGAACTGGAGGCCACGCGGGTGTGGCCCTTCTCTTCGAAGAAGCGGAGGAAGGCTTCACGGATTTCTGCGCTTTTCATAGATTTCTTCCAGAGGACTGCGGCCGAACGGCTGCAAAACGACACGGCGAGGCGGGACCACCGAAAGCCGGTTCGCAACTACCCAAACGGATAGCCGGCAAAGGGCCGCATTATATCGGGCCTGCGCGCCGGGTATAGGGGATAACGTCGATTGAATCAAGCTATTCGACGGCACCCGCCCGATCAGCCTGGGCGAACGCGGCGAAGCTGTCGAGGATCGGCTGGACATGCTCGGGGCGCAGGTCCAGGTGCGTCACCAGGCGCAGCCGCGGCGCCGGCGTCAGGCGAATGTCGCGCTGTGCGCAGAACGCCGCCAGCGCCGACGCCCGATCGCCGATGTCCAGGTAGACCATGTTGGTCTGCACCGGCTCGACGGCATAGCCGAGCGCCGCCAGCCCGGAACCGATCGCCTGCGCCAGTTGGTGGTCCGCGGCCAGCCGCTCGACGTGGTGCTCCAGCGCATACAGCCCCGCGGCGGCGAGAATGCCGGCCTGGCGCATGCCGCCGCCGACCATCTTGCGCAGGCGCCGCGCCCTGGCGATGAAGGCGTCGCTGCCGCAGAGCACCGAGCCGACCGGCGTTCCCAGGCCCTTCGACAGACAGACCGACACCGAATCGAAATGGCGAGTGATCGCCTGTGCGTCGCAGCCGAGCTTCACCGCCGCGTTGAACAGCCGCGCGCCATCCAGGTGCAGCTGCAGCCCCCGCTCGCGGGTGAAGGCACGCGCGGCGGCCAGATAGCCCAGCGGCAGCACCTTGCCCTGCATGGTGTTTTCCAGCGCCAGCAGGCGGGTGCGGGCGAAGTGGAAATTGTCCGGCTTGATCGCCGCCTCGACGCGCGCCAGGTCCAGCGAACCGTCGGCTTCCATTTCGATGGGCTGCGGCTGGATCGAGCCCAGCACCGCCGCGCCGCCGCCCTCGTACTTGTAGGTATGCGCCTGCTGCCCGACGATGTACTCGTCGCCACGCTCGCAATGCGCCATCAGCCCCAGCAGGTTGCTCATGGTGCCGGACGGCACGAACAGCCCGGCGGAAAAGCCCAGGCGCCCGGCCAGTTCGCGTTCCAGCCGGTTGACCGTGGGGTCCTCGCCATAGACGTCGTCGCCGGTCGCGGCACGCAGCATGGCCTCGCGCATCGGCGCGGTCGGCTGGGTGACGGTGTCGCTGCGCAGATCGATGATGCTCATGGAAGCTCCGGTTCCTCGTCGAAACAAGCCTGTCACCCTAAATGATTTCAGCGGCGCGGCGATCGTTAACGAACAGCGGGCTCAGCGCAGCAGGCGTGTGTCGAGCACCTTCGAGCCGCCGCCCAGCAATGTTTCAGTGATGTCGATGAAGTCCTGGGTACTGACCTTGTCCAGCCGCATCAGCCCGCGGCTCACGTCGTCGAGCGAATAACGGCTCTTGCTGCGCTGGCGGATCTCCTTGTCCAGCTCCTGCAGCAGCAGCACCGCCCGCGCGGTCACCGGACCGGTGGAACGCGCGGTGCGCAGGCTGTCGACCTTGCGGCTCCAGTCGCTCAGTTCCTCGCGCACGGCCTGGTAGCGGTCCTCGCTCATGCCGCCGGCGCGCCGCACCAGTTCGATGGCGTAGTACTCGGCCAAGCCCTCGCTGATCCAGTCGCTGCGGTCGGTGTCCTGGATCCGGCTGAAGACATGCACCAGTTCGTGGACCAGCGAACTGGTACCGTTCTCGCTGACCAGCGGACGGTCGGCATGCATGTAGAACGAATTGGGAGCGGACAGGCCACCACGCCACATCGGATCGCCCGCGCCGACGATCAAGAGTTTCTCCGGATCGCGTGGGAATACGTGCTGGATCTCCGGCCAGACGAAGGTCAGCATCGTCAGAATATCCATCCGCCGGACGCCCTCGCCAACCGGCGCCGCGATGGTGACGTCCGTTTCGCCGAGCTTGGCGCGACGGGTACCGAGCTTGCCGGCGAGCATCCAGCCGGTCGGCCGGTCGAACAGCCGCTCACGGTTATCCACGCGGAAGCGATTCTTGCCGACACGCGGCCAGCCGGTTTCGATACTCTTCCAACCCTCGGGCAGCTCGAAGGTGATGCGCGAAACCAGTTTCACACCGTCGACCTGATCGAGCCGGGCCGGCGGCACCAGATCATCGCCACGGAACAGCGCCCAGTCACTGGTCATCCGTGCGTCGTAGCGTCCGTTGTCGCGCGGATGGCTGATACGCACGCGGTAGCTGAGACGCGCCTTGCCTTCGGCGGGTCGCCAGGCACCACGCTCCGGCGACGCCTGCAACCACTCGCCATCCGCTACGAAATCGCTGTAGTAGCCGTCATCGCCCAGATTGAACTCCAGGCTACGAACCGCTTCGCCTTTCTCCAGGATCAGTTGCACCTCGGCCTCATCCTCGTCGGGCAGAAAACGCACGTGATAGTCCAGGTCGACCCGCTTGGCCGCGTGGGCCTCGGCGCTGACGAAAAGAACAAGAGCGAACAGCGACAGCAGTCGAACAAGCATCGAAGAGAACTCCATCGGAAACGCGCGGGGTGTGCTGATCTTGAGACGATGCAAACGAGGCTTAGATTCAACCGGCACGGAAAATCAGGTGGTCTTCCCAGTGCTCCTCGGCAACGCTGCCTTCGGCGAGCATCCGGCCCGACTGGGAAATCCGCTCGACGTGCACCGCTTCAGGGTCGCCACAGACCAGGTGATGCCAGAGCGGCAGGTCCTTGCGCTCGGCCACCAGGCGGTAGGCGCAGGTGGGCGGTAGCCATTTGAACTGAGCAGCATCGGCAGCGTTCAGCTGTATGCAGTCCGGCACACTGGCGCGCCGGTTGGGATAATCGCTGCAGCGACAGGTCTTCAGGTCGAGCAGCTTGCAGGCGATACGTGTGTAGTAAACGGCGCCGTCTTCCTCGTCCTCGAGCTTCTGCAGGCAGCAGAGGCCGCATCCGTCGCACAGCGACTCCCATTCCGCCGCATCGAGTTCGGCAAGGGTTTTGCGCATCCAGAAGGGTTCGACCTTGGCCGCCATGACTGTCACTACCGGTAAAAACCGGCAAGTCTAGCCACTGTCGGATATCCGGCCAAGAGCCGCCAGGCGGATGCCGCCGGTAGGAGCCGGCGGCTACATCGAGCGCTACTGTTTGTCGAGCATCTGCCGGTGACTACGCATCTGCTCGAGCATCTGCTCCATGTGCTGGATACGCATGTCGAGCATCTCCTTGGACGGCGCGCCCATCATGCCGCCACCCATGGCGCCCTGCATCGGCTTGCCACCCTGCTTGCCCATTCCGCCGCCGGGCCCGCCCATCGGGCACCCGGCCATGCCACCCATACCGGACTGCATGCTCTGCCAATGCTCTTCGCGAAGTTTCTGTCGCTCCTGCGGGGTCTTCGCAGACTGCCAGGCCTGCCGGTACTCCTGCATCTTCTGCCAATGCTGCTGCCAAGCTTCGTTATCGCTGGAGGGCGTCTGCGCGCCGGCCGACATCGCCAGAGCCGCCATTACCGAACCGATCACCAAAGAACGCGTTTTCATCGTCGTCTCCTTATGCATGTACGGTCAGAAGAGCGTAGTTCCGATCCGGCCGACGTATCTTGTCCAGCGTCAGGATCGAGCAGGTGTTTACATCGGATCATTCATGCGCAGCAGCTCTTCGGGTAGATGCTCGATGTAATCGTCCTCGGCGGGCGGCATCTGCAGGTGATAACCCTGTGCCTGGAGATTGGCGAGCACCTTGGTGATGTCTTCGCGTGCCAGTTGGCGCTCGGGCGTCAGCACCATTTCGAAGGCCAGCTGCGGCGGCCCGAACGCCGCGATCAGGCCTTCGGGGACACGCTTGAGCGCATCGCGCTTTTCGACATAAAGGTACATTCCGTCCTTGCGTGGGCTTTTGTAGATGGAACAGATGACTTTCATGGTCGTTTTTCCAGAGCATCGAGCAGGGCTTGCCCCATCCGCTCACGGCGCCAGCCGCGCAGCGATTCGGGCAGTTCGTAGGGTCCATCGGGGTAGCCGCTCTTGAGCAGCGCCTCGAGCGTTTTCTTGCGCAACATCAGCTCCGGTGCGATATCCAGCGCCTGCGCTTCGCGCTGGCCGACCGCGCGCAGCTTTTTCAGTACGGACGACACCTCCAGCGGCAATGGTTCCGGTAGCGGTGCCGGCCAATCCTGTTCGGGCGTCGCCGCGGCCTCACGGATCATCTCCAGCAGCAATTCACCATCCTGGCGCACGGTACGCGGATGCATGTCCTCGATCCGGGCCAGCGTCACCAGATCGCGCGGCTGGGTGCGCGCCAGCGGCCAGAGACTGGCTTCGCGCAGCACGCGATTGCGCGGTTGGTTGCGCGCACGGGCCTGACGCTCGCGCCAGGCCGTCAGCACTTTGAGCACGGCGAGCTGCTGCGGCTTGAGCCGCCAGGCCTGCTTCACATCACGGTAGGCTTCATCGGGATCGGATTCGCGCTGCAGGTTGGCGACCAGCTCGGCACCATCCTCCAGTACCCAGGCACGCTTGTCCTCGGACAGCCTGGGCAGCAGTGCTTCGTACAACTCGGCCAGATGCTGGGCATCCTCGGCGGCATATCGCACCTGCATGTCACTCAGAGGCCGCTGCAACCAGTCCGAGCGCGTTTCGCCCTTGGGCAACTCGATGCCGAGTACCGCCTGGACCAGCCGCGAGTAGCCCATGGAGAAACCGATATTCAGGTAACCGGCCGCCAGCTGGGTGTCGAACAGCGGCTGCGGCAGGCTACCGGTCAGACGCAGCAGTACTTCGAGGTCTTCGCTGCAGGCGTGCAGCACTTTCACCACCGCCGGGTCTTGCAGCAACGCGGCAAACGCGGACCAGTCACGTACGCTCAGCGGGTCGATCAGATAGGCACGCCGCCCGTCACCGACCTGTATCAGCCCGGCGATGGGGTAGAAGGTATCGACCCTCATGAATTCGGTATCCACTGCCACATAGGGCAGCTGGCGCCATTCGGCGCACAGGCGGGTCAGATGTTCATCATCCAGAACCCATTGAGTTTCGATGGCCACACGGCCCTCCTTTTCGGCTGACGACCGGCGCACGGCCGAACGAGGCGCGCAGTATATATCGAGCATCCGAGCGGCCGGGGCATTCATGACCGCCACGCGCGCTGGTAGTGTTGACCGATCAATCCGCCTGGAGCCGCACCGATGCCACTGGCCCAACTCATTACCGCCGCTGAGCTTGCCCAGCGCCTGCACACCCCCGACCTGCTGATTCTGGATTGCCGGTTCGCCCTGGAAGATCCGGCCTATGGCGAGCGTAGTTACAGGGAGGCGCATATTCCCGGCGCGCAGTTCGCCGATCTGGAAAAAGACCTGTCCGGCCCGGTGATCCCCGGCACCACCGGGCGCCACCCACTGCCGGATCCTGAGCAGTTGCTGACTCGCCTGCGCCAATGGGGCCTCGGTGACGGCAGCGAAGTGGTGCTTTATGACGACGGCCCCGGCGCGTTTGCCGCTCGGGCGTGGTGGCTGTTGCTGTGGCTGGGCAAGCGTGAGGGCGTCTACCTGCTGGACGGGGGCGTAAACGCTTGGCGAGAAGCGGGGTTGCCCATGGAAAGCACCACGCCCGCGGTGCAGCCGGGCCATTTCGACGGCAACGCAGACGACAGCATGGTCGTCAATGCAGCGCGACTGCAAGAACGCCTGCATAGCCCCGAGCTGGCACTGCTCGACGCACGCGCCCTGCCGCGTTTCCTCGGCGAGGTCGAGCCCATAGACCCGATCGGCGGGCATATTCCCGGTGCCGTTTGCGTGCCCTTCAGCGAGAACCTGGACAGTGATGGTCGCTTTCTCGATGCCGAGCAGCTACGCGGCCGATTCGATCAGCTGCTAGACGGCAAGTCACCGCGAACCGCGGTGGTCTATTGCGGCTCTGGTGTCACCGCCTGTCACAACCTGTTCGCGCTCTGTCTGGCAGGCTACCCGTTGGCGACGCTGTACCCAGGTTCATGGAGCGAATGGATCACCGACCCAAGCCGGCCACGCGCCTGATACCGACGAGACCCGCTGCGCCCAACGCGCAGCGTGGCTCGCCAGTCAGAATACGTCCACGGGGTTTTCACCGAAGTTACATTTGTTTTCACGACCGTTAGTCGTCATCTTTACGAAAAATTGCAATTCATTGTCTTGCTACCTGTCGGAGAAAGTTGCTAGGTTCCGACCCGCTTTCATCCCGGAGTAGTAGAACAATGAAAACAACATGGTTGAAGACCGCGCTCGCGGTAGCCGTAGGCGCCTTGTCCACCCAGGCCATGGCCGCCGGTTTTGCCCTCAACGAACAAAGCATCAGCGGCATGGGCACCTCGTTTGCAGGTCGCTCCTCTTCCGCCGACGACGCCACCACCCTGTTCGGCAACCCTGCCGGCATGTCCCGCCTGAAGCGTGAGGAAGTCAGCTTCGGCATGGCGGCGATTCATGCGAAGACGGATATCAAGAATAATTCGGGATCGTTCTCCGGCCCTGCCTTGGGCGGCGCCAATCTGCCCTACGACGGTAGCAACGACGGCGACATGGTCCCGTTCACGGCCGTCCCGATGGGCTATTACGTCAAGCCGATCGACGATAAGTGGGCTGTTGGTGTGGGCGTGTATGTCCCGTTCGGCCTGGTCTCCGATTATGAAAGCGGCTACCAGGGACGCTATTTCGGCGACTACAGCGAAGTCAGCGTGATCACTGTGCAACCAACCATCAGCTACCGTTTCAACGACAAGCTGTCGGTAGGTTTCGGGCCGACTATCAACCGTATCGAAGGTGAACTGCAAAGCACTTCGCCAAACCCTGCCGGCCCACTGGGCTCCAACGACGGGCGTGTGAAAGTTACCGGTAACGACACGGCGCTGGGCTTCAACGCCGGTGTCCTTTACGAGTTCACTCCGCAAACCCGTGCTGGTGTCACCTACCATTCCAAGGTCGCCTACAAGCTGGAGGGTGACACCAAGCTCTCCGGCGGCAGCTTCGATCTGACCGGAGCGGCCGGCAAATACGACGCATCCCTTGATCTGGACACACCAGAATCGGTAGATATCTCGCTGACCCACGAGCTCAACGATCAGTGGACCCTGTACGGTGGTGCGATGTGGACCCGCTGGAGCCGCTTCGAAGCGATCATCATCGAAAACGATGGAATTCCAGGCCCGCTGCAAGGCAACCTCGCGCCCATCGTCGAAGAGCAGGACTGGCATGACACCTGGTCCTATGCCATCGGCGCCGCCTACAAGCTGAATCGTGAGTGGACCCTGCGTACTGGCCTGGCTTTCGACCAGAGCCCGACCAACAACGTACATCGCTCTCCGCGCATCCCGACCGGCGACCGCACGGCTATCAGCTTCGGCCTGGCCTGGAATCCGACTGACGACGTCACCGTCGACCTCGCTTATTCCTATCTGCGAGAGGAAGAAGTGGACATCAACCGCAGCCGCACCTACCAGGGCGGTGCGCTCGAGGCCAACTATGACGCGACGTTCAAGAACCGCGCCCACGGCTTTGGCGCTGCCCTGAGCTACCGCTTCTGATGCAAGAAAACCCCGGCCTCGCCGTAATGCTGTTCACTTGACGACTCAAGCTGGATGTTGGATCTGTAGGAGCGGGCCACGCCCGCGATTCGCGCGCATGGCGCGCCCCTACAAAGAACTCTCCGTGCTTATCTGAACAGCATTACGGTCTCGCCGGGGCTGTTCGTATCGGCGTCGCACCGTTTTTCGCCGCGCGACGCCCACCGAACGAAGCTCAACGACCGTTCACAACGGCAAGTCGAAGGCCGGGGCGATCTGTCGCAGCCAGCCGTCCAACCGCTCCTCGGTCAGGTTGCTCTGATTGTCCAGATCCAGCGCCAGCCCGACGAACTTGCCCTCCACCACCGCCTCGGAGTGGGTGAACTCGTAGCCCGTGGTCGGCCACTCGCCTACCAGGGTGGCGCCGCGCTCGCTGAAGAATTCGTACAGCTCGCCCATGGCGTCGAGGAACTCGTCGGCATAGCCGACCTGGTCGCCGAGGCCGAAGAGGGCCACGGTCTTGCCGGTGAAATCCAGCCCCTCGATCTGCGGCAGGAATTCCTCCCAGCTCTCGTTCTCGCAATCGGCGCTCAACCCCGGCAACAGCCCCTCGCCCAGGGTCGGCGTGCCGAGGATCAGGTGCGAATAGGCGGCGAAATCCTCCGCGCTCGTACGGTTGACGTTGAGCGGATCAGCCAGGGTGTCGTCGTCGAAGCGCTTCTTGATCATCTTGGCGACCTTGCGCGTCTTGCCCGTGTTGCTGCCGAAGAAAAGTCCGATCCTGGCCATCACGCCACCTCATTGCTGTTGGATGAATGAAACACCGCGCAGGGTCCGCACCCGCTCGGCAAAAGACTTCTAGCAGGAAGCACGCCAGCCGATAAATTCTTATAAGTCATTGGAAACAAACAACTTTAAGTGCAGCCCAGCTGTAGCAAAGCGCACAGCCGGCAGCCGCCAGCCGCGCGCCGCTGTCGGTATTGCGACATTCAACCATCCACCCTCAGCAGCGCGCGTGCCCCCGCGGATACGGCCGGCCGAGCGGCATCGGACTGCGCGTCCAGGTGCTCGTCGAACTGCCTGAGCACCACCAGTTCGCCACCTTCCCCGTCGAGGTCGAGCAGGCAACTGCGCAGCTGCGGCTGCGCCGGCATCTCGAACATGGTGCGCTGCAGCGCGCCCTCCATGACCGCGCGCAATCCGCGCGCGCCGGTGCGGCGCAGCAGCGCCTGGTCGGCGATATGGCTGAGCGCCGCCGGGCTGAACTCCAGCTTCACGCCCTGGTAGGCGAACAGTTGCTGGTACTGCTTGACCAGCGCGTTGCGCGGCTCGCTGAGGATGCGCAGCAACGTCGCGTGGTCCAGCTCGCGGAGGAAGGTGATGATCGGGAAGCGGCCGATGAACTCCGGAATCAGCCCGAACTCATGGAGATCGTCCGGCAACAGCGCCGCCAGCAGCTCGTTGAGCGACGGCGTCTGTTGCTGCGGCCGCGCATGGAAGCCGATCGCGCTGCCGCGTGGATGCACGCGGCTGCCGACCAGGGTTTCCAGGCCCGGGAAGGCGCCGCCGGCGATGAACAGGATATTGCGCGTATCCACCACCTGCTCCTCGCCGTGTTCGCCACGCCGGCCCCCCTTGCCGATGCGCACCTCGCTGCCCTCGACCAGCTTGAGCAACGCCTGCTGCACGCCTTCGCCGGAGATGTCGCGCACCGCCGTGCCGCCCCCGCCACGCCGCGCCAGCTTGTCCACCTCGTCGATATAGACGATGCCCCATTGCGCCTTCTGCACATCGCCACCGGCGGCTTCCAGCAGGCGGGCGATGATGCTGTCGACGTCGTCGCCGACGTAGCCGGCCTGGGTCAGGGTGGTGGCATCAGCCGAGGCGAAGGGCACGCCGAGGATGCGCGCCAGGGTGCGCACCAGCAGCGTCTTGCCGGTACCCGAAGGGCCGGCCATGAGGATGTTGGACTTCTCCAGCTCGACCGTGCCGCCCAGTTGGCAGACCGGCTCGCGGGTGCAGTTGAGCAGGCGCAGGTAGTGGTTGTAGACCGCCACCGCCAGGGTTTCCTTGGCCTCGTCCTGGCCGATCACCGACTCGTCCAGGTGCTGCATGTAGGCCGCCGGTGTGAGCAGTTGCGGCGCCAGCTGTTGGGCCTGGCGCCGCTGCCCCCAGCTGGTCACCACCTGGTGGGCCAGCTTGACGCAGGCCTCGCAGATCCGACCTTCGTTACCCGCGATCAAGGGCACCGTCGGCGATTTTTCCGCGCCGCAGAACGAACAGCAGGGCTTGTCGGTATCAGTCATGGCAGCGACTCCGGTGAGGTTGGGGCGGACTGCAGCAAACCGGCCAGCCATGCGCGCTGGTGCCGCGCGTGTTGACGGGCGCGGAGCTTCTCGCGCAGGTGCGGCAAGACCTCCTGCAGCGACAGCTGGCCCGCCGGATGGATCGCCTCGCAGAACAGCAGGTGAAAGCCCAGCGGCGTCTCCACCACCGGGCCGATCTCGCCTGCGCGCAGGGCGAACAGGCAGGCCTCCAGCTGCGGGTAGAGCACGCCGGGGCGTACCAGGCCGAGGCTCCCGCCCTCCATCGCCGAAGGGCATTCGGAATGCTTGAGCGCCTGCTCGGCGAAGCGCTGCGGCTTGCGCAGCAGGCGCTCGGCGATCAGGTTGATACGGC
>NZ_JXXD01000391.1 GCF_000935215.1 Stutzerimonas stutzeri | reverse complement strand
GGAGATCCAACGCCAGATGGACAGCGCACTGGTTGCGTTCGCGGTGTGTCATCACGGCTGCGGCGTAGTAGTCCATGCGCTCTTGCAGACGCTCAGGCGACAGCGCGTCGATGGCGTGCGGTGATACTTCGATCTTCAGATGTGGGCCGATGTTCTCGAGCTTGGCGTTGAAGTTCTTGATGAGCAGGATGAACCCGAGGTCAGCATTCTGGAGCTTGTACTGGTAGCCCGAGTCCCGCCCTACCCGACCGGCATGCCAGAACTCCCCGGCGAACTCGACCATGACGCCCGGTTTCTCGAACAGCGCCATGATTTCCGGGCGGATCAGTCCTCGGTACAGCTGGCGGACCGTATCGACGCCGCAACGCAGCAAGCGAACGCCCAACAGGTCAGTCAGCTTGGCCGAATGGCTATCGAAGAACAGTCGACCGGTTGGGGTTTCTTGAAAGTTCTGATCAACACGAATTTGGTCTTTAACGCTCATTCTCTTGTGCTCCAAATTGCAACGAATCGACACTGTTCAGTTGGGTTTATCTGACGTGTTACAGGGACGTCAGCGCGCGCGTTTGCACGCCGGCTCGTGCCTCGCCGTGCGTGCAAAGAGCGCGGAGCGCACGCGCGCTGACGGTCATCACCACAGGAATTTCCCCTTCTCATAGGGCACCACGACCACGGACGAGCCTTTAGGGGCTGACTGCAGGCCGCTGGCGATCGCCTGTTCAAATACCGGGGGCGGACTTGCGGCGTGCATCGGCGCTTGTGGCGGCTCTGGATCAGGCTTGGTGTCGTCGAAGTAGCCGTTCTGCACGACCGACATGCAGAAGCCGAACGACACATCCAGGCGCGTGCCTTGCTGGGTGTTGCACCGGCACCCCGTCAGCCCTTCATCGCTGTCACCGACATGCATGCGCTTGTAATTGCGGGCAATCAGGTCGCGATCGGTGGTGGCGATGCACACAGGCTTGGGGAAGGTCTGCGGTCCGGTCAGGCCGTCATACACCGGCGCCGACGCCGGCAGGTCTTGTACCCTGGGCACGCGCTTGCCCAGGTACTGCTCGACGGTGAGCGGTGCGGCCTGTTCGGTGTCGGCACTGGGTCGGATGAAGGCGCCGACCGTATCGCGCACTTGATCGACCATGCTCCCGGCCGGCGCGCTGCTGGTGACTTCCAGCTTGGTTTTCTCGGTGTCGTAGCGCTCGTAGGCGCGATACACGAGGATCCCCGCGCCGATCAATACGCAGATGGCCAGGATGAACTTGGTCGGCACTTTGGCCTGGAAGTGGTGCTTGGCGTTGGTGCTGGTGTAGGCGCCGAAGTAGCGCTTATCCAGGCGCAGCGACTTCTTGTCGGCATCCTTGAAGCTGGTTTTCAGCTCAACCTTTTCCACCACCACTTCCGACTCAAAGCGCAGCAGCTGGGCGGACTTAAAGACGCGCCAATAGTGGATGTGCGTGTTGCATAGCCGCCGCAGATGCACATCCAGATAGCGCGGGTCCTGGGTGACGAGGTGCACTTCGTGGCCCTGGTGACGCATGGTCTCGAAGCGGGTGATGTGCTCCGGTGGCCGCGCCCTGGGATCGCGTGAACCGAACCAGCCCTGCGCCTCATCCACCACGATGATCGAATCGTTGGGCAGCTCGAACCACTTCTCGGGATCTTCGAACTCGAACCACTGCGCTTGCAGCTGATCGGGTTTGAGGCCGTTGATGTTGTGGAAGTAGACGACCCGGCCTTCGGCGTGGGCCTTCTGGTCCACTTCACGGATGGTGTTCAGGGTCTTGCCATGGCCGGGCTTGCCGGTACGGATAACGAGCATGACGGCGTCTCCTTATGCGTCGATGGAGGTGCCGCCCGGCTTGCGCCAGACCTGATTGCGACGACGGTCGGTTGCCTTGTCGATCCCGGCGAGCATGAAGCGCGTCGAGATAGCGGCGAAGTACAGGTTCACCACCACATCGAACTTGGCCAGCCCGAGAATCCCCTGGATCACCGGACCCACATCGCCCATCAGCCCGAACAGGTAGTCCTGGGCCTGGCCGATGATGAGGTTGAAGCCGATATAGGAGACGAAGCCGAAACCGATCATTTTCAGCACCATCTTTACCAGCGGGCCGAGGATGATGACGAGCATCTGCACGATGAATAAAAACTGCATTACTGACCTCCTACGGAGCGGCCCACGTAAAGGGCAGCCAGGACGGTAGCCACGGCCACGAACAGGCCGCTCAGGTCACTGGCGGCGCGGCAGAGGGGTTCGTAGCTGAGCTGGAAGGAGCGCCCGCCGCCGGTGCGCAGGCTGAAACTCTCGGCGGCAGGGCACGTAGCCGGCAGGAAGCGGGTGCCCTGGTTGATGAACGACGGCAGCTGGATTTCGGCGCCTTCCTCAAGCTTGAACTTGTCGCCCTGGACAGCGGATTCGATGGCCGGCTTGTGCTTTTCAAAGTCGGCCTGCTCTTCGGCGTGGCAGCGCAGTTCCTTTTGCTGGCGGAGGATGGCGCACTGGACGGCATCGCCCGTGCACTTCACCTCGGCGTCACAGGCTTCACCTTCTACGCTGGGCTTACCGCACTTGTTTGGGTCCTTGGCGGGGTTGCATTCGGCTTCACCATCCCCGTCGCCCTTGCCATCCCCGTCGCCTTCGCCTTCGCCTTCGCCGTCACCCTCGCCATCCCCCTCCCCCTCGCCGTCTCCATCACCATCACCATCACCATCACCATCGCCGTCCTCATCGCCATCGCCGGGCTCATCCGGATCAGGGTTCTCGGTGTCGTCACAGCCGCCTACCTCGACCTCGGGATCACATGGCGGGGGCGGTTCCTTGCTGCAGAAGGTGCCGTTCCAGACATAGCCGTCTGGGCAGGTGTTATCGGGGTCAGGTGTCGGGGTTTCGTCGGGATCGGTCTGCTGGCCGGGACTGCCCGGTTCCTTGCGAGTGTTTTCGTTGCACTCGATGCCGTTGCCGGTATAGCTGTAAACGCCAAACACGCCAGGCGGATTACCGCTGCTGTAGACGTAGACGTTGCTGGCCGAGGTGAAGCCGAAGGCGTACTGGCAGCTATTGGCGCAGACCGATCCAGGCGGTTCGATCAGCGGCTGGCCAACCGCTTCTTTCATCTTGTGTTCGTGCGTGACGACCTGGCCGATGGTGGCTTCACAGCGGTTTGGCGCACTGCATTGCCCTGTTGAGGAGTCGTACTCAGTTCCTACAGGACAGCCGGTTCCATTTCTAAGAAGTACGTGGACAGCATTTTCACTGCCATTAGGCAAAACCATCGCGCATCGGAAACTGGTTTCCGAAATCGGCGTAAGTGCGTAACGCGGGAATGTCGAGCCATAGGACAGACGTATTTTTTCGCAAACAGAAGACGGGGTGGGGCCGGAATGAGAGCCAGACGACCAATAGTAACCATCGGAATATGCCGAACCAGTAAAGAGCGAGACGGCAACCAGCGCAATTAACGATAAACCGCGACGAATAATGGACATTACGCCTCCTACACCCGCCCAAAAAACACGAGATAAAACGCCAGGGTGGTGAGGATCAGGACGTACAGTTCGTAGCTCATGGCGTTTCCCTGGAAGAGAAAACCCCGCCGGAGCGGGGTTTGTTTGCTTCGGCACATGCAGTGCGCAAAACCCCAGTTACAGGGCGCGGCGCATGTACTTGAACGCCATCGCGGCGATGATCACGGCGAAGACGGCCCAGCCGATGGTGCCAACGTCGGTGCCCGCGGTATCCAGCGCCGCGGTAGCTTCGGTCGGGACAGCCGCGTATACGGAGCCAGCCAGGGTGGAGAGCGCGGCAGCAGCGCCAACGCCGATTTTCTTGATGAAGTGCTTGTTCAGTTGCATGGGTGATACCTCACTGTTTCAGGGCTTTTTTCAGGACCAGGAAGCCGAACACGGTGGCGAACAGAACAATCGCTTCGCCTTGCAGCTCGGAGACTTGGTCCCAGGTCAGTGCAGAGCCGTAGAGGCTTTGCATTTCCTCGACCGTGAGGGCGACCAGCGAGCCGGAGCAGATGGGCGAACCATCGGCGCCTTGCAGCCAGTCACCGTCACAGGCGAGGAAATTCATTCGCCGGCCTGCTCGAGGTCGGCGGTTTGTTCGGAGGGCTCGCAGTCAGGGCAGACGGCGAAATGGGGCGGCAGGCTGAGGTCTGGCAGCAGGTCGCTTTGCGGCGCGGGCAGCGCCATGAGCTTGCCCATGTCGTTGCCGCAGCAGTCGCAGTACACCCGGTCATCGATCAGCATGGCCGCCCCTCCCGATTAGTTGGCCTTGGCCGGGTCGCCGGCTTTGGCCTGGGGTTGAGCTGGGGTGCGCGGGGTTTCGGCAGCGGCGCGGGTCTGGACGGCTTCGAGCTGGAGCGCCAGATTCTTGCCCTTGTTCTGCCCACCACGGGCAATCTCGAAGTGGATGCGCACCAGTTGCAGCGGCTCGAACTTGGCGCCGGCTGCGAAGATTTCGTCGGCTACTTCGTCCGCTGCTGCCATGCCGATGATCGACAGGCCGTGTTCGGTCTTGCCGTCCGGTTCATCGCCGTAGAAGACCTTGATGTACTTCTGGCCCGCTTCACCGTCGAAGCGTTGAGTGCCGAGAAATGCAACTTCCATAGTCGAACGTGCCATTTGTGTTTCCTCTCTCTAGTTGCGCTTTATTGCGCTGCTTTGCTTTCTGCAGGCCGAGCGATCCCGAGCGAGTGAAAAAGCAATTTCACTGCGACCGGCTTGTTACTTGGCTTGCGGGTTAATTCGTAGCTCTAGTTATACGCGCTTGAAACGGTTTTTTTTCATACTCAAGGAATTATCAAGTTGCGTGGCTTATTGGCATGAATAGCGACGAATCGACACTTAACCACCACGCTCAAAACAAAATTAATTAATAAACATCACCCTCTTAACACCAAGGGCTCTGCCCTTGTCATCCCGCTCTTGCCGCCGAGGGCTCGGGAGCGCGGGGCGGTGAAGCTGCCCCACACTCACGAGCGGAGGCTGTTTCGGTTCGTGCCGGGTCAAGGGTGCGCTCCGCCCGTGCTTCCGTTCGCCGGATCGGTGAGGCGTGATCCGACGAGCCGGGAGCGCGGCCCTGGACCTGTTCGGCCACGCGCTCAGCCTGATAGCGTTCAGCGACATAGCGACGCAGCTCAACGAGGGACCGGTGTTTCGTTGGCTCGCTACCGTCCAACGGAATGAACAGAGGAACGTCGCGGCGATAGGTGACGTGCCCGTACAGCTCCCCACCAACGGTCAGCTCCCGACCGATCTCATGCCAGTTAGGCGCAGCGATACGAACCTGCATCCGCTTGCGCCCTACCCCACCAGTTCGAACGGTTCGTGCATCGGCACGTAGGGCGTTGGCTTGCCCGAGTCGTAGATAACGCTCCACCACTTCGCTGGGCGCTCGGGTGGCGTGTGCTTCTCGCAGATAAAGGCCGGTTCCACTGTCCAGTCCGAGAGCAGAGGCTTCCAGGTTCCACCGACGCAGCCCATTTGTAGCGTGCGAATCGGCCGCGCATACGCGGGGCGGCATTGGGCGCAGCGTGTGGACCGGGAGGGAGCGGGTTGCGCCATTTCGCGTCTGGACCAGCAGACAGAGCAGTCGCAGTCCTGGGCGTGCGGAAGGCGTTGATAGCTGGCCGGCTTCTGCATAGGTCATCCCCTCCCCTGGCTTTCCGTAGACGGTGCGGATCATGCGGAGCGCTCCTGTACATTGGTGCTGGACGCAACGTGGGCGAAGGACGATTCCAGGCAAATGACGATTTCGGCGTTTAGGGAGCGGCGTGCAGCCCAAGCGGACTGCTCGACCTGGGCGCGGAGTGCAGCAGGCATGCGCAGCTTGAATTGCGGGTCTGTGCGGCTCATGGGTTCACCCCCGGAAAACGCACCAGACGGGTTTTGCCCAGCTTCACGCTCTCGACCGCGCCAGTCCTGACCCAACCAGCAACCGTCTCCACGGATACACCGGCCAGAGCGGCGAAGGCGGCTTGCGTATAGAAAGGAGGATTCATGCGGTCCACTCCTGTTCCAGTAGCCAGCTACGCAGCAGCGCACTGTTAATCATGCGGCGCTTGCCGAGCTTTACGGTGGGGAGTACGCCCCGGTAGACCCAGGCGCGGGCCATGGAGCATGTCAGGCCGTTACGTTCCGCCCAGGCTTCGACGGTTTCCACGTCCTGCTGTGGGGCGATCAGCTTTGAAGGTTCTAGCTCTTCCAGTTCCATGCTCGTTCCGTCACTATTCGTGGCAGTAGCGCCCAAGCGCTGATGAATTATTTATCACGAGGCAATGCTATCAGTGATGAATTATTTATCAATAAATTATTCATCATCTTTAAGAGCTTTTCGGAATGATAGAAGAGCGGCTTAGAACGCTTGTTCGCCATCTGGGCGCAACCAAGCTAGCCGAAACAACCGCTATCACTGAGCGACAGCGATGGCAGACCGTAGCGACCAATCGCAAAGTAAAAGCCCGCATTGAAGACATGGAGGAGCTGCTGAAAGCATTCCCTCAATACGAGCTTTGGCTATGGAAAGGCGAAGTCGACCCTCTCAAAGGTCAGTTTTCTCCCGACTATGAGGAAGCTAATTCAAACTTGCCCAATCAAAACGCGGGATAGCGATTACAAAGGAAGTAGCAATGCGCTGGTATGCTCGCAATTACAGGGCAGGTGATAATTAAAGCCAATGACCTTATAAACTTAAGACTTAATGTATGAGTAAAAAAGCAGCCGACGACCATACAGACCCTCGCATGGCTCGTCCAGTAATAATTCACGATAAAAAAACCAAACGATACCTGACACTTCAAAAACTAGACACATTTTTAATTGACGGCTGCGAAGTAAATTTCCCACCCCCAAACAATGTTTCTTTATTTGCGAGCATAGCAAAGAAAGAAATGCTCAAAGCTCGCAAAATTTACAACTCTCTAATATCAAAAAAAACAAAAAACAAGCGAGAGATATATATTACCGACAAAAATATAACCAAGCTTTATGACTATCTGGAACACATCCAGAGCAGCATTATCGCCATATATACCGCTATAGAGTCTTTCTCAAACATAGCAATACCAAACGACTACACGATGAGAAAGAAAAACCAAAAGGGAATCGAAGAGATCTGGGACAAATCCGCGATTGAGCGTTGGTATACGACGAGCGACAAAATATCAGAAGTATTACCAAGCATTTTAAAAACAGACTCCCCAAAAGAAATGAAAGGCTGGAACATCTTCAAAGAACTGGAGAACATCCGCAACGAAATAATTCATCAAAAAACGATTACAAAAAAGAGACAGGACGAGATTGACTCAAGTTTCATGTCGAAACTATTACAAGAAAGAATATTTGAAAACATCGACGCCGGATTCACTCTTATATCCTTTTTCTGCAAACATGACATCTCTCACTCATTCTTTCCCCTCGGATTTAGCGAAGCCAAGCTAGAACCAATCGAAATGGATGACATGAGGGAAGATTTCGAACAAATAGTTTGACCAAGGAAAAAGGCCCCGATCACTGAGCAAGGAGGCGTGATGAGATCAGACTGGGATGATGCACCCGATTACCTACGCAACGGAAAGAAACCTAGCCCTTGGCGGTTCCTGGCGATCCTGGGTATCGGCTCAGCGGTGCTTTCGGCACTTGCATTTACATTCGGCAAGCCGGTCGTACTGGACGTAAATCAGATCAAGCAAGGCATTCATGTCGGCGGCAAGCCTTGGTTTAACCAAGAGCCTGAGCAGCCCATGCAGCCGGCTAACCAGCCTTCCATTGCAAGCTACGAATCCCCAGCAGCAGAACAAGCACCAGCATCCCAGCAGCGGCCGCTGACCCAGGAAGAAATCGACTGGTTCGAAGAAGGCACCGCCCGAGCGCTAGAGCAGCGCCAAACATCGTTTAACGATAGCAACTACACGCCCCGCCCCGTCGCCAACACGATGCAGCCACCACCGGCCCGCTACTACGCAGCCAACTCCACCAGCAGCACGCAAAAGCGCTCCGTTTCCCGCCAGACTCACCTCAGCAACTGGAGCTGGGAGAACGGCCACAACAAACAGCACATCAGCGGCCAGTTTGAGTGGACAGTGGTAAACGACCAGATCGACTACAACAGCGTGTGCCAAAACTACAAACGCGGCTCGCTGGTCTACCGCGACTGCCGTAAAGGTGCGAAGGTTGCGTTCAAGAAAATGTGCAGCCGATATGAGCCGGCATGCGCTGCCGAAAACAATTTCTTGCCGTGATATATGCCTACAACACCTAGAAAAATCACCTACTCGAAGTACCTGTTCCAAATCTCTATTGCATGGCTTGTGATCGGCATAGCGCTAGGCCACCTATTATCTTTCATAATTCCTAGCGAAATAGGCAGCATCAATTCTTACACATATATAAGCCATTTAACTGAAAACAGCAGGCTAGTTACCTCAATTACAATCGCTCACATTGCCTTACTACCAATAGCGATAATCCTGATAAGGCGCTTTGGGTTCACGTCAATATCTATCCCAAGGAGAGGACGCATACTTTTATTAATCATTTCGCTTCCTTTCCTTCCGGTGTCATTAGGCCTTTTACCAGCGAGCGAAGGTACTAAATACCACGGGCTAGCCATGACTATGGCTACATATCTAGATTGGTTCGGCGTCTCGTTATTTCTTTTTCTTTTTATGTGGGTATTCGCCTTTTTGGTTTCGGCGGCGTGCTCTAGGAAAACTAGTTCTGGCTAGCCACTTAGCTTTTCACCGGAAGAAAATTCTTCACCAAGAGAATTGGTACCTTCGCCACCAGATACAGCCCCAGACTACCCATCACAAGGCACAATACGCTTGCCATATACAAAGCGATTGGAACCTCCAAAACAGAGTAAAGAAAACGCGTCTGGCGACTTGCCCCACCCGCCGACGAAACAAATAAATAGCCAGACACCATCACCCAGTAGAAAAACACAGCCATCGAACCGCCGAAGATTAAACAGCCATACCACTCAAGTATCTCTACCGCTTCATCTTTGCTCAAAACAGAATAAATTACTGCAGAGATCGCGCTCAGCAAAATTGCGAGATTCAAGCCTGCTGCACAAGCCAAGCTAATATTGGCTGCCACGAGCTTTGAAAGTGGTGTGAAGCTCGAAAGTGAAGACTCGCTGACAGGCGGAACTAGCCCAATAACATAACCGACTATGATCATCGTGATCGTGAGCATTGAAATCCTAGGAGCTATCGTTTTCTTCCTTGGCAGTAGAAAAGGGGAAAGAATTATTATCTGCAAGACCATAGCGACCGAAGGAAGCTATCCCTAACGAGTCTTTCCATGCGTGCGCGGCGGCATATCTACCAAGGATAGCACTTCGACAAACTTGCCCGCTTAACCTGGCAGAAATGCTCTCCAACATAAGGCTTCATATAATTCGCAGCGGAATGCACACCCGACGCCATTGCAATTAGAAATATAATTGCAACTATGTTCATGAATTTGCTACCACCGAATCGTTTTCCCCAACGATTTACGACAGCGAAAACAGCGAGACAAAAAAAAGGAATAGTGCACAGGGCAATTGCGAGGCCTGTCAGGGTGATTGGCTTGGTGGACAGCACCGCTATGAGGATTAGCATTCCAGCCATCGGGACATGCTGAAGCCTTCGCGGCCACGGGTTATTTTTCATTACGGGACGCATATCTATCCTTAGATTTGCAAAGAGGGAACGCGAGAATATCGGATATGACGCATGGGCGCGGAATGTTAAGCCCTCCATCAAACCGGATAAAGGGGACGTTCTGCAAAAACCATAGCGACCGAATGAAGCCGGGCTATTGTGGAGCGGCTAGCAGCTTTAATCCGAGGGCTAGGCCCAGTCCTACTCATGACGTTCCTGGGTTCCGCCTTGCACCGCTTGGTCAGATGCTCTGTTACTTGCTTCGACACAGCGAAGCCGGAGTGCAGCGAAATACTGCTTGCTGACAGGTCTGGTCAGCGGCGCTGCTCCGCCAGCCAAGAGGCGGTCCCGTAGAAGCTGACTCCCCCGCTCGTCGTCCATCTGTTTCCCCTTGAAAAATATACCTAATAGGTTATGTTTACCTCATGGAAAAGCGCAAACCCCACTTCAAGCTTGAGCTGGTAAAGCAGGCCTTAGGCGAGCAGCGTTATCGCTTCACCCGTGTCGCTCTTGAAGGGGGAGCTGAGCTGGGTATGGGGCTGGCCGACATGCTAACGGTCATCAGCAACCTAAACAGCCGCGACTTTTTCAAGAGCATGACAACCTATGCAGACCACACCACTTGGCAGGACGTTTACCTACCGGAAACCCCCTTTGGGCAGGTTTACCTGAAGTTCACGCTGGTGGCTGATCTGCTGATCGTTTCCTTCAAGGAGAAGTGACCATGAAATGTCCGGTTTGCGGCCAGGCTGAACTGGTCCATGACACCCGTAACCTGCCCTTTACCTACAAGGGTCAGACCACCGAGATTGTCGAGGTAACGGCAGACTGGTGCGATGCCTGCGGCGAGTGCCTGACAGGCCCTGGCGAAAGCGAGCGCGTAATGAAGGCAATGACCGAGTTCCGCCAGCAGGTGAATGCCCAGGGCGGTAGCCAGGAGCTGATTCGCACAGTTCGCAAGCAGTTGCATTTAAGCCAGCGCGAAGCGGCTGAGCTGTTCGGTGGCGGGCCTAATGCCTTTTCCCGTTACGAGCGCGGTAGTACCGAAGCCCCTCAACCTTTGGTGCAGCTGTTCAAACTACTCGGCCGCCACCCCGAGCTGTTGAAGGAATTGCGAGCCGGCTAGTGTCGAAAAGGTGTCGAAAACACTGTGCCGAATTGCGACGAAACGAGCAGACGGTTCAGCCCGAAAACAGCACAACGACACGCTTTGCGACGGAACGACACACTAGGCAAAAGGGTTCGATTCCCTTCGCCCGCTCCAGACACCTAACGTTAAGGCCCTGTTTTTACAGGGCTTTTTCGTTTCTGGGGATATGACAGCCCGTTTCCAAAAATCCGCGTATGCATGTGATTGCCACCACGGATTATTGCCTTTCGATTGCTAGTAGGAAGTAGCGGCGGGG
>NZ_JXXD01000051.1 GCF_000935215.1 Stutzerimonas stutzeri | reverse complement strand
GCGCGGCGCGGTGGGCCTGGTGGTTAACGTCGAGACCATGCAGGGCCTGGCACGGCTGCGCGCCCTGGTGCCCGGCGTGCCCCTTGCGCCTGTGGCCGGTGACGACCTGGCCGAGCGCCTGGGTCTGCGGCATTACCCGGTGCTGATCACAGCCACCGGCATCGAGCAATGAAGCCATGTCGGGGAAACAGCCGGTCGAGGTTCTGCTGCGCCCAGCGGTGGAGTTCTATACCGTCGCGGCGTGTGCAGGCGCCGCGTTTCTGTCCCTGGTGGCCCCGTGGTCGCTCGCGCTGAGCCCCGCCATGGGCGTCGGCAGTGCGCTGGCGTTCTGCATCTACGGTGCCATCCGCTACCGCGATGCCCGCGTCATCCTGCGCTACCGACGCAACATTCGCCGCTTGCCGCGCTATGTGATGACCAGCAAGGACGTGCCGGTCAGCCAGCAGCGTCTGTTCGTGGGACGCGGATTTCTGTGGGAGCAGAAACATACCCATCGGCTGATGCAGACATACAGACCGGAATTTCGCCGCTACGTCGAGCTGACGCCGGCCTACCGGCTGGCGCGCAGGCTGGAGGAACGGCTGGAGTTCGCGCCATTCCCGCTGTCCCGGCTACCTGCGCTCACGGGCTGGGATGTGCCTTTCAACCCGGTGCGCCCGCTGCCGCCTGTGGGCGGCCTGCCGCGCCTGCACGGCATCGAACCCGATGAGGTGGACGTCAGCCTACCGCTGGGTGAGCGCGTCGGGCATTCGCTGGTGCTGGGCACCACGCGCGTGGGCAAGACGCGGTTGGCCGAGTTGTTCGTGACTCAGGACATCCGGCGCAAGAACGCCGACGGCGAGCACGAGGTCGTCATCGTCATCGACCCCAAGGGCGACGCCGATCTTTTGAAGCGAGTGTACGTCGAGGCCAAGCGCGCGGGGCGCGAGGGCGAGTTCTATGTCTTCCACTTGGGCTGGCCCGACATTTCCGCGCGCTACAACGCTGTGGGCCGCTTTGGGCGCATCAGCGAGGTGGCCACCCGTGTTGCAGGGCAGCTCTCCGGGGAAGGCAACAGCGCGGCATTTCGCGAGTTTGCGTGGCGCTTCGTCAACATCATCGCCCGCGCCCTGGTGGAACTGGGGCAGCGCCCGGACTACATGCTGATCCAGCGCCATGTGATCAACATCGACGCGCTGTTCATCGAGTACGCCCAGCACTACTTCGCCAAGACCGAGCCCAAGGCCTGGGAGGTCATCGTCCAGATCGAGGCCAAGCTCAACGAGAAGAACATCCCGCGCAACATGATCGGGCGCGAAAAGCGCGTGGTGGCGCTGGAGCAGTACCTCTCGCAGGCGCGCAACTACGACCCGGTGCTCGACGGCCTGCGCTCGGCAGTGCGCTACGACAAGACCTACTTCGACAAGATCGTCGCATCGCTGCTGCCGCTGCTGGAGAAGCTCACCAGCGGCAAGATCGCCCAGCTTCTGGCCCCGAACTACTCCGACCTGGCCGACCCACGCCCGATCTTCGATTGGATGCAGGTCATCCGAAAGCGCGCCGTGGTCTATGTCGGCCTCGATGCGCTGTCCGACGCCGAGGTCGCCGCCGCAGTCGGCAATTCCATGTTCTCCGACCTGGTTTCGGTCGCCGGCCACATCTACAAGCACGGGATCGACGACGGCCTGCCGGGCGCATCGGCTGGCTCGCGCGTGCCGATCAACGTCCATGCCGATGAGTTCAACGAGTTGATGGGCGACGAGTTCATCCCGCTGATCAACAAGGGCGGCGGCGCTGGCCTGCAAGTCACCGCGTACACACAGACGCTCTCGGACATCGAAGCACGCATTGGCAACCGCGCGAAGGCCGGTCAGGTGATCGGCAACTTCAACAACCTGTTCATGCTGCGCGTGCGCGAGACGGCTACCGCTGAATTGCTGACCCGGCAATTGCCGAAGGTCGAGGTCTATACGACCACCATCGTCAGCGGCGCGACCGACAGCTCCGATATTCGTGGAGCGACAGACTTTACGTCAAACACCCAGGACCGCATCAGCATGTCCAGCGTGCCGATGATCGAGCCATCGCACATCGTCGGCCTGCCCAAAGGCCAGTGCTTCGCGCTGCTGCAGGGCGGTCAGCTTTGGAAGGTGCGTATGCCGTTGCCGGCGCCAGACCCGGATGAAGTGATGCCGGCGGACTTGCAGCAACTGGCCGGGCACATGCGCCAGAGCTACAGCGAGGCCACGCAGTGGTGGGAGTTCACCAGCTCCCCGGTCTTGCAGGACGCGGCCTTGCCGGACGATCTGCTCGATGAGACGGCCATCGCCACACCCATCACCGGCACGGGCGACACGGCCAGCGAAGAGGCCGCGCCATGAGCGATGCCGCCTCGACTGCGCAGCGCGAGCAGAACCGCCGCCAGGGCTTGATCGTCGGCACCATCACCTTGCCGCTCCGGCTGCTCGGGGTGCTGGTCGGCTCGCTGCTGTTCTCGATCCTGATGGAGTGCATCGGCATGCACCTGTTCTGGAAAGACCAGGGCTGGCAGCACTCCCAGCAAATGTTGCAGTACGAGCTGGGGCACCTGTCCAAGCATTTCACGCGCAGCGTGGTCGTGCAGGAGCCGGGGCGAACGGCGCACGAGCTGGTGGACACGGGTTATGAATGGGTGTTCGTGCGATCAGGGCTCCTGGAGCGCATGAGCCAGACCGCCGAGCGCGCCCGCGCGCCCAGCCAGGGGAAAAACCAGGACGGAGGGCGCAACTTCCGCTACTTCATCAGCCAGGTCTATGTCTGGACGGAGAGCTACCTGATCGCCGCAGCCTTCACGACGCTTACTTTCCTCGTGCGCCTGCTGGTCCTGGCGCTCACGCTGCCGCTGATCTTCACGGCCGCTTTCGTCGGCCTGATCGACGGTTTGGTACGGCGGGATGTGCGCCGGTTCGGCGCAGGCCGGGAATCCGGCTTTATCTATCACCGAGCGAAAGCGAGCCTGATGCCGCTGGCCGTGCTGCCCTGGGTCACGTACCTGGCGCTGCCGATCTCGGTGCATCCGCTGCTGATCCTGCTGCCCAGCGCCGGCTTGCTGGGGCTGGCCGTGAGCCTGACTGCAGGGAGCTTCAAGAAGTACCTCTAGGCCATCAATCCGGTCATCCGCAGGTTCTTATTGTTTGCGGCCTGATACGCCTTTGATCGCCACGATCAAGCCATTGCTTATCACACAGGAATGGCGCGATGTTGGCTCCGATCTGGCTGCGCGCCGCGCATCGCGGCGTGCCCACTTTTCTCGTGACGGCCCTGCTGATGGGTCAGTTCCCGGTTGCCTTGGCCGAATCCCCGGCACAGCGCCAGGAGCTGGTTGCCGCGCTACGCCAGCTCGACGCGCTGGAGCGCACCATCGCGGATGGCGCTGCACACGCACCCATCCAGCCGGGCGAGCGCTACCACTTCGATTACCCACGACTGCTGGCTGATCTGGCGCGTGTGCGCGCCGGCATCCAGGCCCATCTCACACCGTCGCGCGCCCAGCCACGCGACCTCTCCGAACTGGCTGGTGAGTACCGCACCGAGCGGACCGCCCCGCCATCGCTGCCGACGACTGCGCAGGGCAGACCATGAACGGCGCCCAGGTCTCGGCATTTCAAGCCAACAGCGGTATCGCGCCGTCCGCGATGGCGACCGTTCTGGTCGGCATCGTGTTTGCGGTTCTGCTCGCCTGGGGCGTCTGGGCCATCCGAACGGCCTACGTGGGGTGGGCCGAGAACCGCCTCAACCAACGCCAGTTCCTCGGCGTCTGCATCCGCTTCGTCGCGATGTACCTCGTCATGACGTTCTTCCTCCTCTCCTGACCTGAAGGGATTGACCATGCCAAACCGCATCCTCACTACTCGTTTTGTCCAACGCGCCGCCGTCGCCCTGGGTGCCGCCGCGCTGCCCGCGCTGTCGTTTGCGCAAGGTCTGCCGCAGCTGGAAAACCCGACCCGCGGCGCCGGCAGCGGCATCATGGAAACAATCAGGAACTACGGCTACGACATCATCATGCTCGTGGCCCTCCTGGTGGTGGCGTCGATGTTCATTGGCGTGTGCTACCACGCCTACGGCACCTACGCGGAAATCCACACCGGTCGCAAGACTTGGGGGCAGTTCGGTCTCACGGTCGCCATCGGCGCCGTCCTGCTCGTGATCGGCATCTGGCTGCTCACCGAAGCCACCGGCATCCTGTAAGCGAGGACGGGCTATGTCCGAGCAACAGCATGTCCGTGCCGATGGGACAGTCACGTTCCTTCCACACCGGCTCAACAGCCACCCGGTGGTCGTGCGCGGCCTCACTGCCGATGAGTTGTGGATTTGCTGCGGCCTGTCCGGCGCTGCCGGCCTGGTGGTTGGCGCGCCGCTGTCCTGGGTGTTACGCACCATTGCCATCGCGCCGACCTTCGTTGTCCTGGGCGTGGCGCTGGGCGTTTTCATCGGCGGCGGCATCCTGCGCCGTCTCAAGCGTGGGCGTCCCGACACCTGGCTGTACCGGCAGTTGCAGTGGCGCATTGCCACGCGCCATCCGCTGATGGCCGGTTGGGTGGGCGGCCATGTGCTGATCTCGCGCTCCGGCTTCTGGACCATCCGCAGGGGCATGCACGGGGGCGCGCGATGAGCCGTTTCAAGAACGAGATCACCCACCTGCAGGCGCACATCAAGACGCTGCGCCTCGGCGCGGGTGCGCTGGTCATCGTCGCCCTGGTCATGGGCGGCGGCTGGTGGAGCGCACCGCGCGATCTGACCATCCACGTCCCGCCTGACCTACGCTCCGGCAGTACCCGCAAGTGGTGGGAAGTGCCGCCCGAGTCGGTCTATGCGTTCACGTTCTACGTGTTCCAGACCCTCAACCGCTGGCCGACGAATGGCGAAGAAGATTACCCGCGCAACCTCCATACGCTCTCGCCGTACCTCACCCCGTCCTGCCAGGCATTCCTCAAGGCGGACTACGACTACCGCCGCAGCACCGGCGAACTGCGCCAGCGGGTGCGCGGCATCTACGAAATCCCCGGTCGCAGCTATGGCGACAACCCCACGGCGCGCGTGCGTGTGATCTCCGACCGCGACTGGGTGGTGACGTTGGACATCAGCGCCGACGAGTACTACGGCGCCGAGCAGGTCAAACGCGCCCTGGTGCGCTACCCCGTAAAGGTCGCGCGGGTGGACGTCGATCCCGCACGCAACCCGTTCGGCCTGGTGATCGACTGCTACGAGGGCACGCCCCAGCGCATCAGCGCACCGGAGCCGACGCGCCCGGTGCCTGGTGGCCTGACGCCGCAAGCGCCTCAAGGAGGTAATTCCTCATGAAGCCCATGAAGCATCCTGTACTCGCGCTGCTGGGGCTGCTGGCCGTGGCCGCCGCAGTGGTCGTGTCCCCCGCTGTCCAGGCGGTGGAGATCCTGCGTTGGGAGCGCATGCCGCTGGCGGTGCCGTTGAAGGTCGGCCAGGAGCGCATCGTGTTCATCGACCGAAACGTCCGCGTGGGCGTTCCCGCAGGCGTCGGTGAGCGCTTGCGCGTGCAGAGCGCGGGCGGCGCGGTGTACCTGCGCGCCAGCGAGCCGATCGAGCCCACTCGGCTGCAATTGCAGGACGCCGACACCGGCGCGCTGATCCTGCTCGACATTGCGGCGGAGCCGCCCAAGGACGGCGAAGCCGAGCTGGAACCGGTGCGAATCGTCGAGGGCAACAACTCAACAGCGCGCTATGGCGATCAGCCTGACGGTGCCGATGCGCCCCATGCACGCGCTCAGGAGCAGGCGGGCACCCGGACGGCGCGGCGCGAAACGCCAATCCCCGTCGTGCTGACACGTTTTGCTGCGCAGAACCTCTACGCACCGCTGCGCACCGTGGAAGCCTTGCCAGGCGTCATGCGGGTCAACCTGCGCCGCGACCTCGACCTCGGCACGCTGATGCCGACCTTGCCGGCACGCGCGGTCGCGCTCGCCTCGTGGCGCCTGGAAGACCAGTGGGTCACTGCCGTGCGCCTGACCAACAGTAGCAGCGACTGGATCAGCCTCGACCCGCGCGTGCTGCAAGGGGATTTCCTCACCGCCACCTTCCAGCACGAGGCGCTTGGCCCGCGCGGAACCCCCGAGGACACCACCGTCCTGTACCTGGTGACGCGCGGGCACGGCCTCGCGCAATCGCTGCTGCCGGCGATCCATCGCTTCGACCCCGCTGTGCATCTCCCGCAGCCCAAAGCAGCAGCCAGCGACGACAGGGAGGCCCGCCATGCGCAGTAACGGACTCCTGAAGTGGCTGCTGATCCCCGTGGCCCTGCTGGTGCTGTTTGTCGCCATCCGGCTGTTTTCCGGTGGCGGTGCGTCGGCACCGCCTGTCGCGGATGGCGGCGGCAGGCTTACGCCGGAAGAAATGAAGGCGCTGGGCATCGAGGGTGACACCCCGCGCGACACCGTGGCGACGCTGGTTGCCCAGGTGAAGCAGTTGCGCACCGAGCTTCAGACCGCGCTGTCCGACAACAGGTCGCAGCGTGAGGAGAACCAGCGACTGCGCCAGCGCGAGAACGCCATCGAACAACGCATCAGTTCCGCCCTCGAATCCGAGCGCTCCAACCTGCGCCGCGACCAACAGCAGGCGGCCAGCGCGCGCCAGCAGACCGAGGGGCTGCTCGCTGACCTGCAGCAGCGCCTGGACAGCATCGGCGGGCGTGGCGGCGGCCATGCCGATTTGCCGGTGGGGCTGGGCCTGCGTGACGGCGACGAGGCCGGCATGGAAGGCGGTATGCGCTGGGTGGAGCCGGATGACGCGAAACAAAGCGACGGGCGTGGCAGGTCGAATGGCGGCATAAGCTTCCCCACCAGCTTCGGTTCCGCACAGAGCACGCTGGAAACCACAGCGCAAACCGTGGCGAACGCGGGCGCACGCGCGGCAGGCGTCAAGAGCCCGACGCCCGTCTATACCGTGCCGACCAACTCGACGCTGATGGGGTCGGTGGCGATGACGGCGCTGATTGGCCGCGTGCCGATCGACGGCACGGTGAACGATCCATACCCCTTCAAGGTCTTGGTCGGGCCTGACAATTTGACCGCGAACGGCATCGACATTCCCGATGTGGCCGGGGCCGTGTTCTCCGGCACCGCATCGGGCGACTGGACGCTCTCCTGCGTGCGCGGCCAGGTGCGCAGCATCACCTTCGTGTTCCATGACGGGACCATCCGCACCATCCCCGAGGATCGTGAGGGCAACCAGCAGAACAACCAACAACGCGACGGCCTGGGCTGGATCAGCGACCCGCACGGCATTCCCTGTGTCAGCGGCGAGCGGCGCAGCAATGCGCAGCAGTACCTCGGCACCCAGGCGCTGATCACGGCGGCTGGGGCTGGCGTGGCCTCGCTGATCGAATCCGACAGTGGCAGGGCGTCCTATGTCGGCGCCGACGGCTCCATCGGCAGCGTGGGCATCAGCGGCCAGGAAGCCGTGGGCCGGATTCTCGCCAGCGGCGTCCAGGACATGTCGAGCTGGGTCAACAAGCTCTACGGCCAGGCCTTCGCTGCCGTTTATGTGCAGCCCGGTGCCAAGGTCGCCGTCCACCTCGAAAAGCCGCTCGCCATCGACTTCGATCCCGAAGGCCGCAAGGTCGATCACCGCGCAGGAGAAAGCCATGCCCTCGAACTTGAATAGCTGGGCTCAGGGCCTGGCGCTGGCCTTGGCCGTCGCGCTGCTCGGTGGCTGCGCCACCAGCAAGGAAAAGCTGCTGACCCACGGCGACAGCACGATGATGAACATCTGGCAGCAGAACGCCGGCGACGGCGGCGGTGGTGCCGGCCAGGTAGCGCGCAGGCAGTTGCTCGATGCGCGCCAGAGCCTGCGCAGGCCGCTGACCGAGATGGACGTGCAGGCCGCGCCTGCCGAGCAGATGCGCTACACGCGCACGGCGCGCAACGAGGTCTACCGCCAGTTCCAGCGCCTGCCCAACCCCGATCTCGTGATGTACGTGTATCCGCATTTGGCGGGCACCGACCCAGTGCCGATTCCGGGCTATACGACCGTGTTCCCGCTGTACCAGCGCGTGCAGTACGCCATGCCAGGCGAGCGCGTGGAGGATTACTGATGCGCTGGAAACTCCCCAGACCGAAGCCGACCGCGCCGAAGCTGGCCGCATCCGATGCTGACGACGACGAGCAGCCGGACGGCTGGCAACGCCACGTCGAGGCACTGCGCCAGGTCGGCATCCCCGAACCCGGCACGGCGGTGCAAGGCCGCAGGCCGGCGACCCTGGCAGACGAGCAGGCGCTGTACGAGGTCGCGCCGTCGTTCGTGGAACTGCTGCCCTGGGTGGAGTTCCTGGCGCAGTCGAAAGCCATGTTGCTGGAGGACGGGCAATCGGTGGCGGCGTTCTACGAGCTGGTGCCGCTGGGCACCGAAGGCCGGGAACCTGGCTGGCTCGCGCAGGCCCGCGATGCCTTGGAAAACGCGCTGCAGGACAGTTTCGATGAACTGGATGAGAACCCCTGGGTGCTGCAGCTCTACGCTCAGGACGAGCCCAGTTTCGACCAGTACATGCAGACCCTGCGCGACTATGTGCAGCCGCGCGCCCGTGAGACGGCGTTCACCGAGTTCTACCTGCGCTTCTTCGGCCATCACCTGCGCGCGGTGGCCAAGCCGGGCGGTCTGTTCGAGGACACGGTGGTCACACGGCTGCGCTGGCGCGGCCAGACCCGGCGTGTGCGCATGGTGGTCTATCGCCGCGTGACCGGCCAAGGGCAAAACAGCCGCCGCGGGCAGACGCCCGAGCAGATGCTCAATATCGTTTGCGACCGCCTGTGCGGCGGACTGGCGAACGCCGGCATTCAGGCCCGGCGCATGGTGGCTGCGGATGTTCACGACTGGCTGCTGCGCTGGTTCAACCCGCGTCCCACGTTGCTTGGGCCTGGGGCCGAAGACAGGGAGCGCTTCTATGCGCTGGCGCGCTACCCCGACAGTACGGAGGCCGGCGAAGACGGCGAGATCGAATTGGCGAGCGGGCGGGATTTCAGCCAGCGGCTGTTCTTCGGCCAGCCGCGCTCCGACGTGGCGCAGGGCACCTGGCATTTCGACGGCCTGCCGCACCGCGTGCTGATCACCGACCGCCTGCGCATGCCGCCGGGCACAGGGCACCTGACCGGCGAGACACGCAAAGGCGATGCCATCAACACGCTGTTCGACCAGATGCCCGAGGACACCACCCTTTGCCTGACGATGGTCGCCACGCCGCAGGATGTCCTTGAGGCGGACTTGAACCACCTGGCCAAGAAAGCGGTCGGCGAAACCCTGGCGTCGGAGCAGACGCTCAAGGACGTGCATGAAGCCCGTTCCCTGATCGGCAGCGCGCACAAGCTCTATCGCGGCACGCTGGCGTTCTACCTGCGCGGGCGCGATGAGGCGGAACTGGACCGACGCGGCCTGGATCTGGCGAACGTCATGCTCAACGCTGGCCTGCAGCCGGTGCGCGAGGACGACGAGGTGGCACCGCTCAACAGCTACCTGCGCTGGCTGCCGTGCTGCTACAACCCCGGCCAGGATCGGCGCAAGTGGTACACCCAACTGATGTTCGCCCAGCACGCGGCGAACCTCTCGCCGGTGTGGGGCCGCGCCCAGGGTACGGGGCACCCCGGCATCACGATGTTCAACCGCGGCGGCGGGCCGATCACCTTCGACCCGCTCAACCGCCTGGACCGGCAGATGAACGCCCACCTGTTCCTGTTCGGCCCGACGGGTTCGGGCAAGTCGGCGACCCTCAACAACCTCTTGAATCAGGTCACGGCGATCTACCGACCCCGCCTGTTCATTGTCGAGGCCGGCAACAGCTTTGGCTTGTTCAGCGACTTTGCCCGGCGCCTGGGCCTGACCGTGAACCGGGTCAAGCTCGCGCCGGGCTCGGTCGTTACCCTGGCGCCGTTCGCGGATGCGCGCCGGCTGATCGAGACGCCCAGCGACGTGCAGACGCTCGACGCCGATGCCCTGGACGAAGACCTGCCGCCCGATGCTGTGGCCATGGAGGCAGATGAGCAGCGCGACGTACTGGGCGAATTGGAGATCACCGCGAGGCTGATGATCACCGGTGGCGAAGACAAGGAAGAAGCCCGGATGACGCGGGCCGACCGCTCGCTGATCCGTCAGTGCATCCTCGATGCCGCAGAACACTGCCACAGCAAGGATGGCGAGAAGCGCACCGTGCTCACGCGCGATGTGCGCAATGCGCTGCGCACGCGCAGCCAGGACCCGACGCTGCCGGAAATGCGGCGTGTGCGACTGCTGGAGATGGCCGACGCCATGGACATGTTCTGCCAAGGCACGGACGGTGAAATGTTCGACCGCGACGGTTCGCCGTGGCCCGAGGCCGACATCACCCTGGTCGATCTGGCGACCTATGCCCGCGAGGGCTACAACGCGCAGCTCTCCATTGCCTACATAAGCCTGATCAGCACGGTGAACAACATTGCCGAGCGCGATCAGTACCTGGGCCGCCCGATCATCAACGTCACCGACGAAGGGCACATCATCACCAAGAACCCGCTGCTCGCCCCCTACGTGGTGAAGATCACCAAGATGTGGCGCAAGCTGGGGGCCTGGTTCTGGCTCGCCACACAAAACATCGACGATCTGCCGCGCGCCGCAGAGCCCATGCTCAACATGATCGAGTGGTGGATCTGCCTGTCGATGCCACCCGATGAGGTGGAGAAGATCGCCCGCTTCCGCGAACTCTCGCCTGCGCAGAAGGCGCTGATGCTTTCGGCGCGCAAGGAAGCCGGGAAGTTCACCGAGGGCGTCATCCTCTCCAAGAGCCTGGAAGTGCTGTTTCGGGCCGTGCCACCGAGCCTCTATCTCGCGCTTGCGCAGACCGAACCCGAGGAGAAAGCCGAGCGTTACCAACTCATGCAACAGCACGGCATCAGTGAACTCGACGCGGCCTTCAAGGTGGCCGAGAAGATCGACCAGGCGCGCGGCATCGAGTCGCCGGCCTTGGGCCTGCCGCAATAGCCGCCGGAGACTGCCGTGAAACCGAAACATCCTTCCATTCCGATGCCAGTCCAGGCGCTCCGCCATCGGCGCTCGCGCAAGCGCTGGCCCTGGTTCTTGGCCGCTGGATTGATCGCGCTGCTGCTGATCTGGCTCGTGTCCCGCGCACCCAGCGAACCCGCGTCGTTGGCTCCCGCGCCGGTCAGTACCGCGCAGGTGGCCGGGCCGCCCTGGCAAATGGGCAACGCGCAGGGCCGGTTCACGCTGACGCTCTATGCCGACCTCGAATGTCCGTTCTGCCGGGAGTACTTTCCGCAACTCAAACGCTGGGTGGGCGCCAACGCGGACGTAGCCCTGCAATGGCAGCACCAGCCGCTGGCCGCGCACGAACCGGCCGCCTCTGCCGAGGCACGCCTGGCCGAGTGCGCCGCCGAAAGTGGCGGGCATGTGGCCTTTTGGCAGGCCATTGAATGGGTCTATGCGCACACGCGCAGTGACGGCCTGGGCTTGCCCGAGGGCCTGCGCTATCCCGGCCTAAACCCAGCCGTCGAGCAGTGTTTGGCCAGCGAGCGGCCCGAAACGTTGATTCGCGCTCAGGCCGAGGAAGCCACCAAGGGCGGCGTGACCGCGACGCCATCCCTGCGACTACACGATCGCCAGACCAGCCAGGCGATCCTGCTGCAGGGGCCTATCGAAGGCGATGCACTGCTGTCGGCCATGGACATGCTGGCAGCTGAGGATTCGGTCGTTTCACCCACTACGGAAATGCCTGCCGACGTCGTCGGCGACATGCCCAGGTAGCCCGCGGTCATTGAGGCTACGGCGCAGCACGCTGCGCTGACCGCTACCCGTTCGCCCCGCATCCTGGCCGCGAACGATCACCGCTGCTGCGGTGATGGATGCACCTTGTTCCATTCCCTGGAGGGCCTGCCCTCCAGGGGCATGTGCGCCCTCCGATTTCCCTGCCTGGAGGTTCGCCATGTCTGTCGTCATCAATGACTCCTGCCTGGAGTCGCTTTCCGATATTTCTGTTCAGAACGAGGACTGGATCGTCCAGCAAGCCATCGTGTTGCTGGAGCGACGGGTTTTCAAAGCAGGGCCACGTCTTGAACGGCCCGCTGCGGTCAGGGACTACCTTCGCTTGAAGCTGGTCGCCGAGCCCAATGAGATATTCGTCGTCGTGTTCATGAACAGCATGCACGACGTGCTGGCCGTGGAGCCGATGTTCCATGGAACGATCAATGCGACCTCGGTTTATCCGCGTGTCGTGCTGCAACGCGCTTTGCAACTGAACGCCGCTGCGGTCATCTTCGCCCATCAGCACCCCTCGGGCACCACCGAGCCATCCAATGCGGATCGCTTGCTGACCGAGCAGTTGAAGACGGCCTTGGCGCTTATCGACGTGCGGGTACTTGACCATTTCGTGATTGGTCAGGGCACACCGTACTCGTTCGCCGAGTCTGGTCTTTTGTAGGAAGGCCCGTGGTTCACTGATCACAGCGGGGGCTTCGGCCTCCGCTTTTTTCCATGCGGCAGCACCGAACAGGTATGCGGGGTGCCCGCGATGCGCATTGTTTGTTGGGGCGGCAGCGGGTTCGCGTTCGACTATGGCTCTGATCAACTTCCAGGGCACGCGACATGCCAGCATCTTTATTCCGCTTCGCATCCGGCTGGCGAACCCTTGGCCTGGCCGTTGCACTGCCGGCATCCTTGGCCGTTTTCAGCCCAGCCACCTTCGCCGCCGATGTGGTGGTCGTCACCGACAGCCGCCACCCGGTCAAGACCATGGGTGGCGAGCGGTTGATCGAGTTGGATGAAGGCCCGCGCATCGAAGCCGAGCTTTCCGCACAGCTGCCCGCCGATCCTGAGCAGGCCACGGCCATCGTCAAGCGCCGTCTGAACAACGGCGGTGCCGACCTCCAGCGCCGCATTGCTTCCGCATACCAGGGCGTCGCCGACGCATGGAGCCTGGGCGTCACCAGCATCCCGGCGGTCGTGGTGGATCAGCGTTACGTGGTCTATGGCGAGCCGGACGTGGCCCGTGCCGTCGCGCGCATCGAGCAACACCGGAGGCCGCAGCCATGACCCGACCCTTCGAGCGGATGCGCCGCCTGCGTGCTGGCGTGGTCTCAGTGCTGCTGCTCAGCGCCACGGGCAGCTACGCCCTCAACACCGCAACCATCGTTGGCTCAGTGGCATCGCCGGACTGCCTCGAATACCGCGTCGTCGGCATCTGCTACTGGCTCTACTGCACCTGGACGGGCTGCACGGTGCGCACATCCATCAAGGTCCGCCACTACATCCCCGATGCGGTCGTCTCCAGCTACAGCAACACCGGCGAGAACCCTTGGGTCGAAGTCCGGGCGATGAGCGCGCCCAACCCATCCGCGCAGGCCGGCGGGGACGGCACCACCAACGAAGACCACGAAAACAATCTCGCCAAGTTCAAGAACGCGGACGTCATCGGCCATCCCGGCGTCGAGGTGTTCAACCAGTTCGTCTCATCGTCGGGCTACTTCTGCGAGGGCGCGGGCACGGCGTTCATGCCGTATCTGCTCAGCACCCTGGACACACTGGCCTGGCGCTACAACGTGCCGGATATGGCCTACCCGGAGGCACTAATTCCGGGCAGGCGCGAGGTCGGCGCGCGCACCACGATGAACCTGTGGGGCAACGTCTATCCGCGCGGCGGCTTCCTGCACCAGGCCGACGACCACAAGGCCGGCGCCGTGGTGGCCCAGCGCGCCGGCGATGTCGTCACGCGCCGTGGGCAGATTCACGTCTATCAGCCGCTGCTCGCCAACTCGCGGCCCGGTTACTGGCCTGCCGGCGCGCTGATGGAAGGCGATGCCTCGACGGGCAAGTGGCAGGAACTCACGCCCGTCCTGTCCTCGTCCTGCACGGTGTTCCCGCGCAGCGGCTTCCTGACCCAGGCGCAGCAGGGCGATTACGCCTGGGCGCTGTGGCGGCCCTATGCGTGCTGCGAACGTCGCGGCCAGGTATTCCTCGGCAGCGTCGATTTCCAATGAGGGTACGGCGATGAAGCGTCCTGAACTGACAAACCTCTCCACCAAGGCGTGCCGCCTGCTGCGTCCCACGGTATTGGCTGGGCTGCTGGCTGGCGCACTCGTTCTTGGCGGCGGCCTGGCGTGGGCGCAGGCCGGATTTCAGACCGGCGGCTCCGTGATCGGCGACGAAGTGATGTATTCGATTGGCGGCGGCAGCGCGGTGTCCATGGGCCGCGCGGCCGGCATGCGCTCGATCGGCGTTGGCGTGGGCTGGAACAGCAACCTGATCTGCGGCGACATGAGCATCCAGACCACGCTGCGCAACCAGCTCAACGGCGTCACCAACGGCTTTCAGCAGATCATGAGCAACGTGATCCAGAGCGCCACCAGCGCGGTGGCATCGCTGCCTGCGCTGATCATCCAGCGCGCCGATCCCGGCCTGTACAACCTGCTGACCAACGGCGTGCTGCAGGCGCGCCTGGATTTCGACCGCTCCAAGCTGACCTGCCGTGCCATGGCCGAGAAGATGGCCGACACGGCGGGCGGACAACTCGGCTGGAGCCAGATGGCCGAAGGCATGGCACTGCGCGATGCGGTGTCGAGCACGGATGCCGTGTCGGCAATTGAACAGGCGGAGACGCGCCGCGGCAACGACGGCGTGCCTTGGGTGGGTGGTAGCAATGCGGGCGGCGCAGGCCAGTCGGCCATCCGCGTGGTCGGCGACGTCACCCGCGCAGGCTACAACCTGGTCAACGGCCGCAGCGTGACCGACACATCGTCCATCGCTGCCGCCAGTTGCGCGAGTCTGTCTTGCCAGACCTGGACCTCGCCACAGCAGGCGACCGAATGGGCCACACGGGTTCTCGGCGAACAGGTGCAGCGCACTTGCGATGCCTGCACCAAGACCGAAACGGTGCCCGGCGTCGGGCTGACGCCGCTGATCCAGGAGGAGTACGAGGCAAAGCTGGAAGCCTTGCAGGAACTGGTCTCGGGAACGCGCAACACCACCTTCGAGAACCTGCGTGCGGCTGGCAGCACCTCGCTGCCCATCACACGCGGCGTCATCGAGGCGCTGCGCGACGAGCCGGATCAAGACCTGCTGGCGCGGCGCCTGGCCTCGGAGGTCGCGCTGGCGTCGGTGCTGGAGAAGGCATTGCTGCTCCAGCGCACCCTGCTGACCGGCAAGAAGGAGCCCAACGTCGCGGCGAACCAGTTGGCGGTCGAGGCCGTGAACCACGAGAGCGACACGCTCGACCAGGAAATCCGCAACCTCAAGACCGAGCTGGAGCTGCGCCGCGAGCTGGCGAACAACTCGCCCATGGCCATCATCCAGCGCCATGGCACACGCGCGGCTGGCTCACGTGGCATCTACGAAGGCGATCCCATTCCCGACCGCCTCGACCGGCTCCAGAAGGGCAATCCGGGAGGCAACCCATGAACCCGTCGCGTGCCAGCTGGCTGCGCCCGCGCTGGCTGTTCAACCGGCGCGCGATGAAGGCGCTGCTGTGGACGGTGTTGCTCGTTGCCGCCGCTGTGGGCGCCAACATCGTCGGCATTTATCTCGTCGGCAGCGTTGCCAACTGGGAGCGGTGGCTGGCGGCCACGGCAGGCTACTTTCTAGTGTGGCGGATGTGCCTGTACGGCGCGACAGCCTACGGCTGGGTCTGGATGCGCCGCCGGCTGCTGGCGCGTGAGGCCCAACGCGGGGCTGATAGGCAGGCGCGACGGCGCCTGCTGCGCAGCGAGATCGCCGGCGTCGCCGCCATTGTGGCGCTGGAAGCCAGCCTGTTGATGCAGGCCGCTTGAAGGGGCGAGGACATGACGCTTTTCACCACCGACTACTTGGAGTACTACCTGACGCTGGTGTCGTGGATCGTCCATAACGGCATCTGGGCCGTGCTGGTGGCGAGCGGCGTATTCGCGCTGCCTTTCATTGCCATCATCGTGCAGGAATGGCTGAAGGCCCGTGCGGAGGGCGCCGACGAAGGCAACAAGGGCGTGCTCTCGGCTGCGCGCATTGAGAACCGGGTGTTCGTCGCCATCGTGGTGGTGATGTTCGCCGGCATCCCATTCATCGACGTGGATCTCAACACCATCCGCTACGACAGCTCGCGCTCGGCCCAATGCCAAGTCAGCGTGCCGCAGCCCACCGATACCGGCTGGTCGCAGTCCTTCAGCACTATCAACAACCAGTCGGCGAAGGTGCCCGTCTGGTGGGCCTTTATGCACACACTCTCGCGAGCAGTGACCGGTGCCTCTGTGGCGGCGATTCCCTGCGGCACCGACTTGCGGCAGATGCGCATGGAGATCGACGCGACGCGCATCGACGACCCGGTATTGGCTCAGGAAGTGGCGGATTTCTCGCGGGACTGCTACGGACCGGCACGCGCCAAGCTCTTCATGCAGCGCCCGGACCTCGATGAGACACAAATGCACGACGTGACCTGGATCGGCTCGCGCTTCTTCACGGACACCGGCGGCTACTACGACAGCTATCGCTCCAGCACACCACGCGATGACTGGCCCTACGACAGCAACCGTGATGCCGGGCTTGCGCAGGTGGCCAGCGGTGGCGGCTATCCGTCCTGCAGGCAGTGGTGGGCCGATGGCAGCAATGGCCTGCGCGCACGCCTGCTGGGGCAGGTAGACCCAAGCCTGCTGAATCGCCTGGCGGGCTGGGCCGGCTTTCTGAGCCGAGCCGAGGTGGACGACTCGGTAATCCGCACCATCGCCTCGCCGCGGCAGCAGAAACTGAACCAGGGCAACGTCTATACGGACTACGGCGGCCAAATCGACAAGACCCTGCCAAACATCGTGACGCGGGCCACGGGCGACGTCGGCATGGCTGTCGGCGCGATTGCCGCGTTTCCCGCCATGGACGTGGTGCGCCAAGCGCTGCCCATGGTGCTCGGCTTGCTCAAGATGGCGCTGGTCATCTGCATCCCGCTGGTGCTGGTTGTGGGCACCTATGACTTGAAGACGGTCGTTACCGTGAGCGTCTTGCAGTTCGCGCTGTTCTTCGTCGATTTCTGGTTCCAGCTCGCGCGCTGGATCGACAGCACCATCCTCGATGCGCTTTATGGCTGGGGCTTCGGCTGGAACCGGCCACACGCCAACTTCGATCCACTGGTGGGGCTGAACAACGCCTTTGGCGACCTGTTGTTGAACTTCGTTATGGGGACGATGTTCATCGTGCTGCCCACCTTTTGGATCGGTGCGCTGACCTGGGCCGGAATCCGCGCTGGAACGATCGCAAACAGTTTCTCAGCAGGTACGAGGGACGCAGGCGCTGCCGGTGGAAAAGGAGCTGGCGCAATGTCAAGGAAGTTGAAGTGACGCACGCTCAAGCCGAGTGTCAGTCATCATCCTTGTACATCTCATGAGATGTGTCGTTGTAGAGATTCGGGTCATAACCCGGTGTCTCTCGAAGTTCTTCCAAGGTGGTAGGAAACTGCAAATGGAACTCTTCGTCTGAATGGCTCTGATTTGCTGCCCATCCCACAGCCACGACACAAACCAACAGCAGTGCCAGCCAGAACGCGGAATAGAGCAGTACACCGAGCACGGCCAGCTTGACCACCCACAACAGCACGGTGGCACCAACTACCGGCACGCCCCTGTACACCAACCAGCTCGACGCCCGCCGTTCGCCACGCGCATAGGCGCGCCATCCACGGCCAAAGCTACGGCCGAGGCGTTCTGCGGTGCTGATGCGGGTCGTCGTGTTCATGGTCGTCACCTGCTATATGTGAAATCACTACTCCAGTTTGCTCCAATCCTGCTTGCTTGCCTGTACCAATGCGCTCCATTCGTCCGGCGGATTCCCGCGCCCGAGCATCTTCTCGAACACGGCATACGGGTCTGATTTGCTTCCCGAAGACCGCAGGGTCTGTTCATCGTTGACCCAGGCGTACACGATGACCTTCGCCTTCGAGTCGTAGCGGAAGAACAGCCGGTATCGCCTTCCGAGCTTGGCCCGCCGCCAGTGGCGATATGCCGGCCCCATGGTGTTGCCTTGCCGGTACTCATCGCGCGCCGGGTCACTCGGTATCACGTCTTGTATCAACTGGGTCAAGGCCCGGAAGAACTTGACGTTGGCGTTCGATCCGAACCCTTCCGGGTCGTTGCCTTGGGCGCGCAGCACAGCCGCGCGCAGCTTCATCAACTGCTCGATCAGGTTGTCGTGGAACAGCAGTGTCCAGCCATGCTGTTGCATCAGATTTCCACGTCCTCATCGAAATCATCGCCCAGGTCCACCTTGTGCCCCGCGTGCTCCAGCATTGTGCGAGCCAGATTCTCGGGCAGGCCGCGCACATTCCGACCCGCTTCAATGTCGCGGGCCAGCAAGGTCAGAAACGCGGCAATGGCCGGGTCCTCGTGCTCGGCATCGGCGCGGGTCACGACGACCTCACTGCCACGAAGCTCGAACGCAAGCTTGCTGCCGGTATCGGCCCCAAGTGCCTGTCGGATGGACTTGGGTAGCGTGATCTGGCCTTTGGAGGTCAGCGTGGCAACTTCGTGAATGGCAGGCATGGCGGCTCTCTTGATCGCAATGCCCGCATTGTAAGGAAATATCCTTACCTCGTCAATGAAAGGTCTCACCGGGGTCCTCCAGCATCCAACAATGAATCTCATCGTAGGGTGGGAACAGCCAGCCTTCCTGCATCAATCCGGCCCCGCCATACCCGCATTGACGGTGGACAACCAATGCTCACCGCTCTATATCCAAAGGCTTCTAAAGGCCAAAGGGCCGAAACGGCAAGGGAATGGGGTGCAAGGGGAAAGGCCCTACCCGAAAAGGCGAAAAGGCCGCCCGCTTGCCCGCCACCAGGACACCCACATGCTCTCTCTGTTCCAGCGGAAACGGCCTCCGGTCGCTGCCGCTCCGTCGCCTGCACCCGTCACCGATCTCCCGAAAGGGCTGCTGCAACCGGAATCGGCCGCATCGCTGCTGGCGACACCGCGCCGGCAGAAGCTGCTGGAACACATCTGGCAGCGCACCTCGCTCTCGCGCAAGCAGTTCGCCGCGCTGTACCGCACGCCGATGGAACGTTATGCCGAGTTGGTTCAGACTTTCCCTGCATCCGAAGCACATCACCATGCCTACCCAGGCGGCATGCTCGACCACGGCCTGGAAATCGTCGCCTACAGCCTGAAGCTGCGCCAGTCTCATCTGCTGCCCATCGGCGCCAACCCCGAGGATCAGGCTGCGCAAGCCGAAGCCTGGACCGCTGCCGTCGCCTACGCCGCACTGCTGCACGACATCGGCAAGATCGCCGTCGATCTGCACGTCGAGCTGGCCGACGGCTCGATCTGGCATCCGTGGCACGGCCCGCTGTGCCAGCCATACCGCTTCCGCTACCGAGACGATCGCGAGTACCGGCTCCACAGCGCCGCGACAGGCTTGCTCTACCGGCAACTGCTTGACCGTGAAGTCCTGGATTGGCTCAGCTGCTATCCGTCGCTGTGGGCACCGCTGCTCTACGTCCTGGCCGGGCAGTACGAGCACGCTGGCGTGCTGGGCGAATTGGTGGTGCAGGCCGACCGAGCTTCCGTGGCCCAGGAACTGGGCGGCGATCCCACACGCGCCATGGCCGCGCCCAAGCACGCACTGCAACGCAAGCTGCTCGACGGGCTGCGTTACCTGCTCAAGGAGGAGCTGAAGCTGAACCAACACGAAGCCTCGGATGGCTGGCTCACCGAGGATGGTTTGTGGCTGGTGAGCAAGACGGTCTCGGACAAGCTTCGGGCACATCTGCTGTCCCAAGGCATCGACGGCATCCCAGCGAACAACACCGCCGTGTTCAACGTGCTGCAGGATCACGGCATGTTGCAGCCCACGCCGGACGGCAAAGCGATCTGGCGTGCGACCGTGACCAGTTCCACCGGCTGGAGCCACTCGTTTACGTTGCTACGGCTGGCACCCGCGCTGATCTGGGAATCTGGTGAGCGACCGGCACCGTTCACCGGGACGTTGACGATCGACACGCCCACCGCAGTTGAAGATGTCGAAGCAGGAGCCACCCTTTCTGCGAACGGCGCGACGTCCGCTTTGGAGAATCCAAACGCTCCGCCAGCGGAGGGTAGTGGCATCACCTCAGCCCCTCCACCCAAGGCCCAGGCCAGCCCCGACGTCATAGCGGACATGCTGGCGATGGTGGGAACGGGAAACTCGCCAACCACAGATCAGGATGTGGAAACCGTCCCGGACGAAGTACCCGCAACTCTCCCCGATGCGACCCAGCCGCCCTTGGCCGCCGCTGCGCCTTCGTCACCGGCCTTCACGTCCTCGACGACACAGCCATCCGGCGAGCACTTCATGGCGTGGCTGAAACATGGCATCGCCACGCGGCGGCTCATCATCAACGATGCGAAAGCGCTGGTGCATACCGTGAGCGACACCGCCTACCTGGTCAGCCCTGGCGTGTTCCAGCGCTATGCGCAGGAACA
>NZ_JXXD01000390.1 GCF_000935215.1 Stutzerimonas stutzeri | reverse complement strand
GCCAGCGGCCGCCCGCGGGTCCAGCCTTCCAGTTCAAGCATCGGCGCCGGATAGAAGTCGTGCACCGGCCCGAGGCAGAGAATCGCCACCGGCTGGGCGCCAGCCGGCATGCCCAGCAGCGTGGCCAGCGCCTGCGGTTCGAACAGCGACACCCAGCCCATGCCCAGCCCTTCGGCGCGGGCGGCGAGCCAGAGGTTCTGGATGGCGCAGGCCAGCGACGCCAGGTCCATTTCCGGCAGGGTACGGCGGCCGAATACGTGCGCCTCTCGTCCCTCCATCAGCGCGGCGACCAGCAGTTCGGCACATTCGCCGATGCCCTCGACCTTGAGCCGCATGAATTCGGCGGAGCGCTCGCCCAGGGCCTCGGCGGTACGCCGACGCTCCTCCTCGACCAGCGCTCCGATGCGCGCGCGCAGGTCCCTGGCCGTGATGCGAATG
>NZ_JXXD01000389.1 GCF_000935215.1 Stutzerimonas stutzeri | reverse complement strand
TGTCAACCACCTCTTTCAACCGCTTCCGATCAACCCGACCGAAGCCACCAACAGGATCCAACCACCACCCTGCCAGCCCGGCGCATTCTACTCGAATCCGCCATCCGTGCAACCCTTTTATTTCGCTAACCTTTTGATTTACAAGAGGTTTTGCTTAAGGACTGCGCCGGAAGTGGTGCGCATTATAGGAGCCTGAAAATCAACGTCAACCGTTTATTTCAGTTTTATTC
>NZ_JXXD01000388.1 GCF_000935215.1 Stutzerimonas stutzeri | reverse complement strand
CCCGCCGCGCGATGCTTGGCGCCCCTGGAAGACCGCCGAACCGGCTGCGCCGGATCGGCCAGAAGCCAATCGCAGTCCCAGCAGCAGAAGCAATTTCTCGATGCCTTGTGCATGAGGGCTGTCCTGGGCGTGATGTTCATCGAGCATCGAAGTCAGGGCGTCCCCGGCCAAGAAGACATGGCCGGTCGCGCTGTCGTGCGCGTTGCGCATCGAGCCGCCTGCGGCGTCTCGCCCCTGACGGGCTTCCATCGTTCCCTCGCTCCGCTCGGCTGACGCCTCCGGCCCGGCTTCTAGATCCGGGCCTGCGCGCTTCGCTTGCCGTGCGGTTCGGCACATAGGGATGGCCGTTGCCATGTCCAGCCGTCTTCCCTGACCTCATCACCTTGTCTGCGACTGTAGCCCGCGCCCGTGTGCCGTCAAGGCACGCAGGGCCGTGTCCTCGGCTGCGCCTGCGGGCCGCACCAACCCCGCGCTTGCCTCCTTGACGGCCCCCGTTCGCGCGCTCCTGACCGTCGCGGGCGATGAACTCAGGAAAGACGGTGGCAACAGGGCTAACCGGGTTCCTCGTGCCGACCGCACCGAACAGCTGAAAGGCTGGGCTCCGAATCTAGGAATCCGGTGTGCGGTGTGAACAGCAAACCTCTTTTTGTCAGGAGAAAGACCATGCAACTCGCATCCCGTTTCGCTTCCCGTTCCCCGGCACTGCGCAGCGAATACCCGCTGACCGATGACCAGATTCACCGTGTCGCGCCGTCCATCTTCGCGGACGCCCCGCATGAGAGCCGTTCGCAGCGGTACGCCTACATCCCCACCGCCGCCGTGCTGACCGAGCTTCGGAAAGAAGGCTTCCAGCCCTTCATGGTGACGCAGACCCGCGTGCGCGATGAAGGCAAGCGCGAGCACACGAAACACATGATTCGCCTGCGCCACGCCAGCCAGATCAACGGCGCGGAGGCTAACGAAATCGTGCTGCTGAACTCGCATGACGGCACCAGCAGCTATCAGATGCTGGCCGGCATGTTCCGGTTCGTGTGCAGCAATGGTCTTGTCTGCGGCGACACCGTGGCGGACGTGCGCGTGCCCCACAAAGGCGACGTAGCCGGCTCCGTCATCGAAGGCGCTTTCGAGGTGTTGAGCGGCTTCGAGCGGGTGAAGGAATCCCGCGATGCCATGCGCGCGATCACGCTGGACGAAGGCGAGGCCGAAGTGTTCGCCCGTTCCGCGCTGGCCCTCAAGTACGACCCCACCGACAACAAGCCAGCGCCCATCACCGAATCGCAAATCCTGATGCCGCGCCGGTTCGACGACCGCCGCCCGGACTTGTGGAGCGTGTTCAACCGCACCCAAGAAAACCTGACCAAAGGCGGATTGCATGGCCGCAGCGCCAACGGGCGCCGCCAGCAGACCCGCCCGGTGCAAGGCATTGATTCCGATGTGCGCCTCAATCGCGCCCTCTGGATGCTGGCCGATGGCCTGCGCCAGTTGAAAGCCTGAACCCTTCCGATCTTTTACCCGCCGGAGGGGCGGTTCCCCTCCATTCCCTTGTTTCACTTGATTGGAGATACACCATGAACGCCGTTACCACTACCGAAGCCCGCGCCATCCAAGCCCCCGCGCTGGAAGCTGCCGACCCGACCAAGAACCTGATTCTGGTTCCGCTGTCGCGGCTGGTGTTGCGCCCCACGGGCCGCAACGTGCGCAAGACCCCGCGCATGTCCATCCCCGAACTCGCCGCATCCATCCAGCGTGTCGGCCTGCTGCAAAACCTGATCGTGATTGCATCCGCCGATGGCGAGCATTACGAAGTCGTCGCCGGTGGCCGTCGCCTCGCCGCGTTGAAGCTGCTGGCGAAAAAGCACCGCATCAGCAAGGAATGGGAGGTTCCTTGCCTGCTGGTAGCCGATGGCACCGCCCGCACGGCCAGCCTCACCGAGAACGTACAGCGCGAAGCCATGCACCCCGCCGACCAGTTCGAGGCATTCGCCGCGCTGGTGGCCGAAGGCCGGCCCATCGAGGACATTGCGGCGGATTTCAGCGTCACGCCGCTGGTGGTGCAACGCCGCTTGAAGCTGGCGAACGTGTCGCCGCGCCTGATGGCCGACTATCGCGCCGATGCCGTCACGCTCGATCAGTTGATGGCGCTTGCCATCACCGATGACCACGCCGCACAGGAAGCCGCGTTCTACGATGCCCCGCAGTGGCAGCGGCATCCGTCCCACTTGCGCGAACGCCTGACCGAGCGCGAAATCGACGCCTACCGGCATCCGCTGGTGCGGTTCGTAGGGCTGGACACCTACGAAGCCGCAGGCGGTGGCATCCGCCGCGACCTGTTTGCGGAAGGCGATGCGGGCGTGTATCTGACCGATGCCGCGCTGCTGGAACGACTGGCGCAAACCCGGCTGGCAGGCATTGCCGCCAATGTTCGCGCCGAAGGTTGGGCGTGGGTGGATGCCACGCCGGGCGCGACCCATGCCGACCTGCACACCTTCCAACGCGCCCCGAGGGAGCGCCGCGAACCGAACAAGCGCGAAGCCGCACGCATCGAGAAGCTGCAAGCCCGGATGCACGAACTGGCCGAAGCCGTGGATGCCGCATTGGACGCCGACGACGAGGAAAAGGCCGATGCCTTGCAGGAGGAAGGCGAAGCCGTGGGCGAGCAGTTGCAAGCGCTAGAAGATGGCTTGCAAGACTACGGCGCGAACGTGAAGGCCGCAGCCGGAGCCATCGTCACCATCGACCGCAACGGCGAGGCCGTCATTCATCGCGGCCTGATGCGCGAAGCCGAAGCCAAGGCGCTGCGCACACTGGAAAGGATTCGGCAGGGTTTCGGCGGCGAAGGCGAAGCCGCGAACGACGAGGAAGGCGAGGACGGAGACGACGACAGGCAGCCCAAGGCCGCCGCCATGTCCGACCGGCTGGCGCAGAAGTTGAGCGCCCACCGCACCGCCGCGCTGCAAATCGAAGTCGCCCGGCATCCGCAAGCCGCGCTGGCCGCCGTGGTGCATGGCATGGTGCAGACCGTTTTGCAGGGCAGCCACTACGGCCACGACTTGCCGCTGGGCGTAAGCCTCAAAGTGCAAGACCGGCTGGAAGGCATGGCCCCGGACTTGCCCGAATCGCCCGCCGCCGTGGCGCTGCGCGAACTGCAACAGGTGGCGGGCGAAGCCTTGCCGGAGGACAGCGCCGAACTGTTCGCCGTGCTGCTGGCGAAGCCGCAAGATGAACTGGTGCGGCTGCTGGCCGTGTGCGTGGCTTCCACGGTGGACGTGGTGACACCCCGCGCCACGCCGCACCAGCGCGGCGCAGAACTGGCGCAGGCCGTGGGCCTCGACATGGCCGCATGGTGGAAGCCGACCGCAGAAGGCTACTTCAAGCATGTTTCCAAGGCCGTGATTCTGGATGCCGTGGCCGTGTTTGCACCGGATTCTGTAACCCGGCTGGCGAAGTTGAAGAAGGCCGACATTGCCAGCGAGGCCGAGCGGCTGGCCGATGGCACGGGCTGGATGCCCGCCATCTTCAAGGCCGCAGGCCCGCAGGATGCCGTGCAGGAAGAAGGCCCGGAGCAAAACGCCCCGGAGGATGCCGAGGCAATGGCGGATGAA
>NZ_JXXD01000050.1 GCF_000935215.1 Stutzerimonas stutzeri | reverse complement strand
ACCGCCTTGCTGCCGCTAAACCTACTTTTTCAACAGAATCAGCCGATAGCGGTCAGTCGAGTTCGACCATCTCGTAAGCATGGCTGATCTCGACGCCGGCACGACCAAGCATGATTGAGGCCGAGCAGTACTTCTCCGCCGAAAGCTCGACCGCGCGCTTGACCTGGGCCTCCTTCAGCGAGCGACCCTTGACGACGAAACGCAGATGAATCTTGGTAAACACCTTTGGGTCTTCGGATGCACGGTCGGCCTCAACGAAGACTTCGCAACTATCCACAGCCTGCCGCGACTTTTTCAGAATGCTCACTACATCGAAGTTACTGCAGCCACCCAGGCCAAGTAGCAGCATCTCCATGGGGCGTACGCCAAGGTTACGTCCGCCGTTCTCGGGCGGGCCATCCATCACCACGACATGCCCGCTGCCGGACTCGCCAAGGAACATCGCACCGTCTACCCATTGAATGCGCGCTTTCATCGCCAACTCCAATAAAAACAGGGCGGATAGCTTAGCATGGGCCTTTAAATCGACAGCGTCACATACGCGACTAAAGGTGCGTTGACCCACACGTTTCGCCTGTCGCAACTTTGCAACTGCTCCGCCTTGGTCTGTTAAGCTCACGAAAGCTGAATGACAGCCACATATAACAATAATCAGTCTTTATTGAATACTTATCCGGGACCCACAGCATGGTAGCTATCTCTCTTACGCCCAAGATAAAGAATATCGACAAGTTGCTCGCCCATTGCCATAGACGGCGATACACGGCGAAGAGCACGATCATTTACGCAGGCGACCGTTGCGAGTCGCTTTTTTTCATCGTCAAAGGCTCGGTCACCATTCTTATCGAGGATGACGACGGTCGCGAGATGATCATCGCCTATTTGAATGCAGGCGACTTTTTCGGAGAGATGGGGCTTTTCGAGAAGGAAGGAACGGAAAAGGAACGCAGCGCCTGGGTCCGCGCAAAAACCGAATGCGAAGTTGCCGAACTGAGCTATGCGAAGTTTCGCGAGCTGACCCAGCAGGATCCGGACATCCTCTATGCCCTCGGCAGTCAGATGGCCGAGCGTCTGCGCAACACCACACGCAAGGTCGGCGACCTGGCCTTCCTTGACGTTACCGGCCGTGTCGCGCGTACCTTGCTCGACCTGTGCAAGCAGCCCGACGCCATGACTCATCCGGACGGCATGCAGATCAAGATCACCCGCCAGGAAATCGGCCGTATCGTCGGTTGCTCCCGCGAGATGGTCGGTCGGGTGCTCAAGAGCCTGGAAGCCCAGGGTCTCGTCTATGTCAAAGGCAAGACCATGGTGGTATTCGGCACTCGCTGATCCTTCAGACCGCTACCTGCCAGCGCGCAATGCGCGGGCAGGCGGTCACTCCGGATCGGCAGCGACAGGGGCCGCACGGCCGCGCGAACGATCGGGATAGAACAGGCGCTGCAGCTCTACGCCAGGTTGCTCGGCGCGCATGAACGCCTCGCCCACCAGGAATGCGTAGACCTGGTTTATTTCCATCAGCTCGACATCGGCACGATTGAAGATCCCGCTCTCGGTCACCACCAGCCGATCCTTTGGAATCCGCGGCAGCAGATCCAGCGTGGTTTCCAGATTGACCTCGAAGGTATGCAGGTTGCGGTTGTTGATGCCCACCAGCGGCGTTTCCAGACGCAGCGCACGTTCAAGTTCGGCAGCGTCGTGCACCTCTACCAGCACGTCCAGCCCCTGCTGCTTGGCCACCGCGGCCAGCTCGTGCATACGCACATCGTCCAGTGCCGCGACGATCAGCAGAATGCAGTCGGCGCCAAGCGCTCGCGCTTCGACCACCTGATACGGGTCGATCATGAAATCCTTGCGGATAACCGGCAGCGAGCAAGCCGCCCGCGCCTGCTGCAGATATTCATCGGCGCCCTGAAAGAAATCGATGTCGGTCAACACCGACAGGCAAGCAGCGCCCCCGGTCTCGTAGCTGGCGGCAATTTCGGCGGGCAGGAAGGGATCGCGAATGACCCCTTTGCTCGGCGATGCCTTCTTCACCTCAGCGATAACCGCAGGCTCCTTGCTGCGCACCCGGCGCTCAAGCGCGGCAGCGAAGCCACGCACCGGTTCGGCAGCTGCGGCACGCTGCTCCAGCTCACCCAGCCCGACCTGGCGACTGCGCTGCGCAACCTCCTCGAACTTGCGGGCGATGATCTTCTCCAGAACGGTCGGCACGCTCACTTTTGATTCTCCTGCTTGAATACCGCGGTGAAGGAAACCAGCTCCTCCAGCTTGTCACGCGCCAACCCGGTGCTGAGGGCATCATGCGCCATCTCGACACCCTGCTTCAGGCTGCTCGCCAGATCGGCTGCGTAAAGCGCAGCGCCAGCGTTGAGCACGATCATGTCGGCAGCCTTCTGCCCGTTCTCGCTCTGCCGACGCCCCAGCGCATCGCGGATCAAGGCCAGCGAACCCTGTGCATCCTCGACGTTCAGACCGATCAGGCTCTGACTCTTGATCCCGAAGTCTTCGGGCTGAATGCTGTATTCACGGATCTCACCATCCTTCAGCTCGGCAACATGCGTTGGCGCGGCCAGACTGATCTCGTCCAGCCCGTCCTGCGCATGCACCACCAGCACATGCTTGCTGCCCAGACGCGCCAGCACTTCGGCCATCGGCCGGCACAATGCCTTGCTGAACACGCCAAGCACCTGATGGCAGACGCCGGCCGGGTTGGCCATGGGGCCGAGGATATTGAACAGCGTCCGCAGGCCGAGTTCGCGGCGCGGGCCGGCCGCATGCTTCATGGCGCCATGATGGGCCGGGGCGAACATGAAGCCGACGCCGACCGTATCGACACTGCGCGCCACCTGCTCGGGCGTCAGGTCGAGGAAGACCCCGGCCGCCTCGAGCAGATCGGCGCTGCCGCTCTTGCCGGATACTGCGCGGTTACCGTGCTTGGCGACCTTGCCGCCAGCGGCCGCAACGACGAACGAGGCGGCAGTGGACACGTTGAAGATATTCATGCCGTCGCCACCGGTGCCACAGGTGTCGACAAGCTTGTCGGTGTCGAAACGCACCGGGGCAGCAAGCTCACGCATGACCTGCACCGCGCCGACGATCTCGTCGATGGTTTCGCTCTTCATGCGCATGCCCATGAGGAACGCACCGACCTGCGCATCAGTGCATTGACCGGTCATGATCTGACGCATCACCGCCTGCATCTCTTCGGTGGTCAGGTCCAGCTGACCGACGATGCGGTTGAGGGCTTCCTTGATATCCATCAGCGCACGCCTCCGGTTTGCTTCAGAAAATTCGCGAACAGCTCATGGCCCTGTTCGGTGAGGATCGATTCGGGGTGGAACTGCACGCCCTCGATGTTCAGCGTCTTGTGTCGCAAGCCCATGATCTCGTCGACCGAGCCATCGTCCAGCTGGGTCCATGCGGTGATTTCCAGGGAGTCGGGCAACGTCTCGCGCTTGACCACCAGCGAGTGGTAACGGGTGACGGTCAGTGGATTATTGAGCCCGGCGAACACACCCTGGTCATGGTGAAACACCGGGCTGGTCTTGCCGTGCATGGCCTGCCGAGCACGTACCACATCGCCACCGAAGGCCTGACCGATGCTCTGGTGGCCGAGGCAGACGCCAAGAATCGGCAATTTGCCGGCGAAATGACGAATCAGCTCCAGCGACACACCCGCCTCGTTCGGCGTGCACGGGCCCGGCGAGACGACGATGCGCTCCGGATTCAGCGCTTCGATCTCGACCACGCTCAGCTCGTCGTTGCGCACCACCTTGACGTCGGCACCAAGCTCGCCGAGGTACTGCACGACGTTGTAGGTAAAGGAATCGTAGTTATCGAGCATCAACAGCATGATCAGTTCTCCTGCTGGTCGCGTTCGGCCAGGGCCACCGCGCGGAACATGGCGCGGCGCTTGTTCAGCGTCTCTTCCCACTCGAGCGCAGGCTGCGAATCGGCAACGATGCCGGCGCCGGCCTGCACGTGCAGTTCGCCGTCCTTGATCACCGCGGTACGAATTGCGATGGCGGTGTCCATGTTGCCGTTCCAGGCCAGATAGCCGACCGCGCCACCGTAGACACCACGCTTGACCGGCTCCAGCTCGTCGATGATTTCCATCGCGCGGATCTTTGGTGCCCCAGAGAGCGTGCCGGCCGGCAGGATCGCGCGCAGCGCGTCCATCGCCGTCAATGGCGCCTTGAGCTGACCGGTGACGTTGGACACGATGTGCATGACATTCGAATAGCGCTCGATGACCATCTTCTCGGTCAGGCGCACGGTGCCGGTCTCGGCGACACGACCGACATCGTTGCGGCCCAGGTCGATCAGCATCAGGTGTTCGGCGAGCTCCTTGGCATCGCTGAGCAGGTCCTGCTCCAACGCCAGATCAGCCTCTTCGTTGGCACCGCGCGGACGCGTGCCGGCGATGGGGCGGACCGTGACCAGGCCTTCCTCGACCCGCACCAGCACTTCCGGCGACGACCCCACCACGTGGAAGTCACCGAAGTTGAAGAAGTACATGTAGGGCGTCGGGTTGAAGCAACGCAGCGCGCGGTACAGATCGATCGGTGCGGCCTGGAACGGGATCGACATGCGCTGGGAAATCACCACCTGCATGCAGTCGCCAGCCAGGATGTAGTCCTTGATGCGGTTGACGGCCTGCTCGTAGTCCTCGCGGCTGAAGCTGGAGCGAAAGGTCGGCTCGGCGCCGTTGCTCTTTTCGAAATCCAGGCCCAGGCGCGGCGTGATCGACTGGCGCAGCTTCGCCCGCAACGCGTGCAGGCGAGCCTGACCGGCCTCGTAGGCTTCCGGCTGCGACGGGTCGACCAGCACGATGCAGTGCAGCTTGCCGGCGAGGTTGTCGAACACCACCACGGCGTCGGAAACCATCAGCAGGATATCCGGTGTGCCCAACGGATCGGGATTGGGGCAGTTACCCAGTTTGCGCTCGACATAGCGCACGCTGTCGTAGCCGAAATAGCCGACCAGCCCGCCGTTGAAGCGCGGCAGACCTTCGACCGGCGCGACGCGGTAGCGCTGCTGGAAGGATTCGACGAAGGCCAGCGGATCCTCGATCTCACAGGCCTCGGTCTCGATGCCATCGGTGGTCACGCTGATGCGGTGATCCCGCACGCGCAGCACGGTGCGGCACGGCAGACCGATGATTGAGTAACGCCCCCACTTCTCGCCGCCCTGGACGGACTCGAGCAGGTAGGAATTCGGCGCATCGGCCAGTTTCAGGTATAGCGACAACGGGGTGTCGAAGTCGGCGAGGGTCTCGAACGACAGGGGAATGCGGTTATGGCCTTCGGCGGCCAAACGCAGGAATTCTTCGCGGGTCATGTCAGCCTCGTGGTCTGAGGAGGGTTCGAACGAACAACGGCAAACGCGCCGGCCTGGCCGGCAGGAAAAGTCAGGCGCGCCAGCGCCAACGGGCCAGGGCCTTGATGACTTTCATCCATTGTCTGCGGGTGAGCACCACGAGCGGATCTCTTCGGGGGGTCAAAAAGAGTCCGGCCACACTAGCGCAGCCCCGGAGCCGAAGCAACCAGCTCGCGCAGGTTGTCGAGCACCAGCGCTGGCTGCTCATTCGCGATGGGCTCGCCGTGGTTGTAGCCATAAGTGAGCGCGACACAGGGGACCGCCGCCGCCTTCGCAGCCCGCACGTCATTGCGCGAATCCCCCACGAACAGCGATTCGCGGGGCGCAACGCCCGCCTTGTCCATCACCCAGAACAGCGCCGCCGGATCGGGCTTCTGCTGCGGCAAGGTATCGCCACCGACCAGCCACTGGAAGTAACCGGCCAGCCCCTTCTCCTCCAGCAGCGGTTCGATGAACTGCGCCGGCTTGTTGGTGATGATCGCGAGCTTCACCTCGCGCTCGCGCAGCCAATCCAGGCATTCGCGAACGCCCGGATAGACGGTGGTTAGCTCATGGCCGCCGGAGTATGCCTGCATGAACAGCGCCAGCGCCTCATCGGCCAGCTCGTCGGCCACACCGTCATGGTTCAGCTGACCGGCCAATGCGCGACGCACCAGCACGCGCGAGCCATTGCCGACCCAGTCGCGCACCCGCTCGATGCCGGCGGGCTCGCGACCAAGCAGCATCAACATCTTGTCCACCGCCGCGGCCAGGTCCGGCACTGAATCCATCAGGGTGCCGTCCAGGTCGAACATCACCAGCCGTGGCAATTTGCCGTCGAACAGTTGCTCCAGGCGAGTCATGGCCGGGCAAGCGCCAGCTCGGCGCGCATCTGGTCGATCACGGCTTTGTAATCCGGCTGGTTGAAGATCGCCGAGCCGGCAACGAAGGTATCGGCGCCCGCCGCAGCGATTTCGCGGATGTTCTTCGGATTGACGCCACCATCGATCTCCAGGCGAATCTCGCGACCGCTGGCGTCGATCAGCGCACGCGCTTCGCGCAGCTTGTCCAACGTGTTAGGAATGAATTTCTGTCCGCCGAAACCCGGGTTGACGCTCATCAGCAAGACCATGTCGACCTTGTCCATGACGTACTTGAGCACGTCCAGCGGCGTGGCCGGGTTGAACACCAGGCCGGCCTTGGCACCGCCGTCCTTGATCAGCTGCAGCGAACGGTCGATGTGCTCCGAGGCTTCCGGGTGAAAGGTGATGTAAGTCGCGCCGGCCTCAAGGAAGTCGCCGATCATGCGATCCACCGGCTTGACCATCAGATGCACGTCGATGGGCGCGGTCACGCCGTGCTTGCGCAGCGCCGAGCAGACCATCGGGCCGATGGTCAGATTGGGGACGTAGTGATTGTCCATCACATCGAAATGGACGATGTCGGCGCCAGCGGCCAGCACGTTGTCCACTTCCTCACCCAGACGGGCGAAATTGGCGGAAAGAATCGAAGGGGCGATAGCGAACGGCTGCATGACGACCTCGGGTAGCACGGCGGAATGCCGCGCATTGTACCCGAGGGTCAGGATTGCGGCGCGCCTGACATCCATTGCGGATGCCGGCGAGCCGCTAGGTCGGATCAGGTCAGCTCGTCGAAGCACTCTGCGATGATCGCCAATCCGCGGTCGAGCAGCTCGTCCTCGGCAGTCAGCGGCACCAGCACCCGCAGCACGTTGTAGTAGGTGCCACAGGACAGCAGGATCAGGCCCTTGTCCCGCGCCCGGGCGACGATCTGCGAGGTCAGGGCGGCAGCCGGTCGCGCATGATCGCCGTCCTCGAACAGCTCGATGGCGATCATCGCGCCCAAACCGCGCACCTCGCCGATCTCCTTGTGCTTGGCCTGGATTGCCTTGAGGCCCGTGGTCAGCCTCTCGGCTACCGCCTTGCAGCGGTCGAGCAGCTTCTCTTCCTCGAAGACTTCCAGCACCGCCAGCGCCGCCGCGCAGGACAACGGATTGCCCGCATAGGTGCCGCCCAGACCACCCGGCGCGATGGCGTCCATGAGCTCGGCCTTGCCGCACACGCCGGCGATCGGGAAGCCGCCGCCAACCGACTTGGCGAAGGTGGTCAGGTCCGCCACCACACCCATCTGCTCCATGGCGAAGAAGGTGCCGGTACGCCCGGCGCCGGTCTGCACTTCGTCGGCAATCAGCAGGATGCCGTGTTCGTCGCACAGTGCGCGCAGGCGAGCCATGAAATCCTTCGGCGCGACGTTGAAGCCGCCCTCGCCCTGCACCGGCTCGATGATGATCGCCGCGATGTCGCGTGGTTCGGCGTCGTTCTTGAAGATGCGCTCGATGCTGGCGATCGAGTCATCGACGCTGACGCCATGAATGGCGCAGGGGTACAGCGCGCGGAAGATGCCGCCCGGCATCAGGCCCATGCCGGCCGAGTACGGCGCGACCTTGCCGGTCAGCCCCAGGGTCATCATGGTGCGGCCATGGTAGGCGCCGGTGAAGGCGATCACGCCGGCACGCCCGGTGGCGGCGCGGGCGATCTTCACCGCGTTTTCCACCGCCTCGGAGCCGGTAGTGACAAGCAGGGTCTTCTTGGCGAAATCACCCGGCACCCGCGCGTTGATCTTCTCGCACAGCTCGACGTAGGGCTCGTAGGCCAGCACCTGGAAGCAGGTGTGGGTCAGCTTGTGCAGCTGGTCCTCGACCGCCTTGATGATTTTCGGGTGCAGGTGACCGGTATTCAGCACGGCGATGCCACCGGCGAAATCGATGAACTCGCGGCCTTCGACGTCGACCACGCTGCTGTTCTTCGCGTGATCGGCAAATATCGGATGGATCTGGCCGACGCCACGGGGAACGGCGGCGACACGGCGTTGCATCAGGGATTCGTTGGTCTTGCTCATAAGCTCCTCGGTAGCCGCTCATCGTCGGCACGGGTCGGAAAGAACGCCAGGAAGCAGGCGCGGCAGCATACGATGATCGGCTGCCGCGCCATCCAAAGCGTTCGGATTACAGTAAAACTCCGTGCATTATTTTGCACGCCTGTTTTAGGCCGCTGGCGTCAGATACCGCCCAGGCACAGGTATTTGATTTCCACGTATTCATCCAGGCCGTACTTCGAGCCTTCACGGCCCAGGCCGGAGGCCTTCATCCCGCCGAACGGCGCCACCTCGGTGGAGATCACTCCGGTGTTGATGCCGACCATGCCGTACTCCAGCGCCTCGGCGACACGGAACACCCGGCTCAGGTCGCGGGCGTAGAAATAGGCGGCGAGGCCGAACTCGGTGTCGTTGGCCTGGCGGATCACCTCGGCCTCGTCGCGGAAGCGGAACAGCGGCGCCAGCGGACCGAAGGTTTCTTCTCGCGCCACGGCCATCTCGGACGTGACGCCGCCCACCAGCGTCGGCTCGAAGAAGTTGCCGCCCAGTGCATGGGGTTTGCCGCCGGCCAGCAGGGTGGCGCCCTTGTCGAGGGCGTCCTGCAGATGCCGTTGCACCTTGGCCACTGCCGCGGCATCGATCAACGGGCCGGTGGTGACGCCCTCCTCCGTGCCGTTGCCGACCTTCAGCCGCGCCACCGCCGCGGAGAGCTTGTCGACGAAGGCCTCGTAGATGCCGTCCTGCACGTAGATGCGGTTGGCGCAGACACAAGTCTGCCCGGCGTTGCGGTACTTGGAGATCATTGCGCCCTCCACCGCGGCATCCAGATCGGCGTCGTCGAAGACGATAAAGGGCGCGTTACCGCCCAGCTCCAGCGAGAGCTTCTTCAGCGTCGGCGCGCACTGCTGCATCAGCTTGATGCCCACCGCCGTCGAGCCGGTGAACGAGAGCTTGCGCACGATTTGGTTTTCGCAGAGCTCGGCGCCTACCTCGCGGGAGGTCGCGGCGTCGGCGGTGATCACGCTGAACAGTCCCGCCGGAATGCCCGCACGCTCGGCGAGCGCGGCCAGCGCCAGTGCGGAAAACGGTGTTTGTGGTGCCGGCTTGAGGACCATGGCACAACCGGCCGCCAGCGCCGGGCCGGCCTTGCGGGTGATCATGGCGCTGGGAAAATTCCACGGCGTGATCGCCGCGGTGACGCCGACCGGCTCCTTCTGCACCAGGATGCGCTTGTCGCCGGCATGGGCAGGAATCACATCGCCATACAGGCGCTTGCCCTCCTCGGCGAACCACTCGAGAAAGGATGCGGCGTAGGCTACCTCGCCCCGCGCCTCGGCCAACGGCTTGCCCTGTTCGGCGGTCATGATCCGCGCCAGGTCTTCCTGATTCTCCAGCATCAACTCGTACCAGCGCCGCAGGCGCCCGGCGCGCTCCTTGGCAGTCAGCGCGCGCCAGGCGGGTTGTGC
>NZ_JXXD01000387.1 GCF_000935215.1 Stutzerimonas stutzeri | reverse complement strand
AACTAATCGGGAGGGGCGGCCATGCTGATCGATGACCGGGTGTACTGCGACTGCTGCGGCAACGACATGGGCAAGCTCATGGCGCTGCCCGCGCCGCAAAGCGACCTGCTGCCAGACCTCAGCCTGCCGCCCCATTTCGCCGTCTGCCCTGACTGCGAGCCCTCCGAACAAACCGCCGACCTCGAGCAGGCCGGCGAATGA
>NZ_JXXD01000386.1 GCF_000935215.1 Stutzerimonas stutzeri | reverse complement strand
CGGATCGGTGAAGCGTGATCCGACGAGCCGGGAGCGCGGCCCTGGACCTGATCAAATCCGAGTTGCGGCATGGCGGTGAGAATTGCTCCGATGGCTACCACCGTCAGGGACTGGCTAAGCACGAGCAACACGGTGATGACGTTCATGCGTTCACCCCACCAGCTCGAACGGTTCGTGGATCGGGACGTAGGGCGTTGGCTTGCCCGAGTCGTAGATAACGCTCCACCACTTCGC
>NZ_JXXD01000385.1 GCF_000935215.1 Stutzerimonas stutzeri | reverse complement strand
ATATGCGCTCACCTCCCCCATCGTCCTCGACCTCGGCCAGGACGACACCCGTCTGGTCGCCCGACTCTCCGGCGACACCCATCTGCTGCTAGAAATCGGCGCGCCGGAACTGGACCTGGTGCTGCGCTTCCGCGGCCATGCGCTGATGCAGGCGTTGGAAGCCAAGGGACTCGACGGCGTCATCGACCTCACACCCGGCATCCGTTCGCTGCAAGTCCACTACCAGCCGGAAACCCTGCCGCTGGCCGTGCTGCTGGAGACCGTCGCCGGGCTGTGGGACGCAGTGTGCGCCGCGCAGGATCTCAAAGTCCCCTCGCGCATCGTTCACCTGCCGCTGTCCTGGGACGACCCGGCTTGCCAGCTGGCGATCGAGAAGTACATGACCACAGTGCGCAAGGATGCGCCCTGGTGCCCGAGCAACCTGGAATTCATCCGCCGCATCAACGACCTGCCGAACCTCGACGAGGTGTACCGCACGGTGTTCGAGGCCAGCTATCTGGTGATGGGCCTGGGCGACGTCTACCTCGGCGCGCCGGTGGCCACCCCGCTGGACCCGCGCCACCGGCTGGTCACCACCAAGTACAACCCGGCGCGCACCTGGACCGCCGAGAACTCGGTGGGCATTGGCGGCGCCTACATGTGCGTCTACGGCATGGAAGGCCCGGGCGGTTACCAGTTCGTCGGTCGCACTCTGCAGATGTGGAACCGCTACCGCGCGCTCGAGGCGTTCGGCGGCCAGCCCTGGCTGCTGCGTTTTTTCGACCAGATCCGTTTCTACCCGGTCAGCGCCGAGGAGCTGCTGAAGATTCGCCGCGATTTTCCGCTGGGCCGCTACCCGCTGAAGATCGAGGAGACCGAGCTGTGCCTCTCCGACTACCAGGATTTCTTGGTCAAGGAAGCCGAAGGCATTGAGGCCTTCCGCAGCCAGCAGCGCGCGGCCTTCGACGCCGAGCGCCAGCGCTGGATCGAATCGGGGCTGGCGCATTTCGAGAGCGAGGAAAAAGCGGCCGATCTCGGTGAAGACACCCCACTTGGCGCCGGTGAGCACGGCATCGAAAGCCATATCGCCGGCAATCTCTGGCAGGTGTCGGTGGCCGAGGGAGCGCGCGTGGCTGCCGGTGACGTGCTGGTGATCCTTGAGAGCATGAAGATGGAAATTCCGCTCATCGCTCCGGTCGCCGGGGTGGTGAAGGACATCCGTGTGCAACCCGGCTCCCCGGTGCGCGCCGGCCAACGGGTGGTGGTGATCGAGGAGGTTTGAGAACTGTGGTCTTTGCCGACCATTTCCCCCTCACCCTAGCCCTCTCCCTCAGGGAG
>NZ_JXXD01000004.1 GCF_000935215.1 Stutzerimonas stutzeri | reverse complement strand
ACCTGCCGCAACTAAGCCGGACAAGGATGAACCGGTGGCGGCACAGGCCGAGCCAGCCCCGGCGGCGGCGCCAACGCCTGCGCAACCGGAGCCACCAAAAGTCGCCACCCAGCAGCACGAGGTGAACCTGACACTCAAGCCCAACCAGGCCACCGAGATCAAGCTGGAAATGAAGGAAGGCGCCAAGGCGAATTTCCACTGGACGGCCAATGGCGGGCGCCTCAACTACGACACCCACGGCGATCCCTACAAGGCACCGAAGGGCTTCTACCATGGCTATGGCAAGGGCAAGAATGCGCCTGAGCTGCAGGGTGAACTGGTCGCCGCGTTCGACGGCAAGCACGGCTGGTTCTGGCGAAACCGCACCAACGAGACGGTGAAACTCACCCTGCGCACCGATGGCGAATACATCACCATCGAACAGGTGTTCTGAGTTTCGTGTTCGGCGTAACCACCGCAGCACTGGCCAAACTCGGCCAGGGCTGCGGCTCGTACGGGAGAAACCCATGTCCTGGATCATCACCAAATACGCGCTGACCGCTGCCATGGTCGTGCTGGTATCGGAGGTGGCCAAGCGTAGCGACAAGCTCGGCGGCTTCATTGCCGCGCTGCCGCTCATCACCCTCCTCACGCTGATCTGGCTGTACCTGGAGAAGCAATCGCCGGAGAAGATCGCCAACCACGCCTGGCATACCTTCTGGTATGTCCTGCCGACCCTGCCGATGTTCCTGGCGTTCCCGCTGCTGCTGCCACGGCTGGGGTTCTGGCTGGCACTGCTGGCCAGCGCAGGCATCACGGTCGTCTGTTTCGGGCTGTTCGCGCTGCTCATGCGCCCCTTCGGCATAGAGCTGCTGTGACCGCCTGGCGTTAAGGCCGACGGCGCCACGTGGCGCCGTCGCTGCACACGTGCTCAACTCGCCTTGAAGCGGCTGACGTTGTCCAGCAGGGTGCCAGCAAGGTCGCTGAGGCGGCTGGCAGTGTGGTGATTGCTGCCTACCGCCTCACCGCTCTCCTCGGCCATGCGCGCAATGGTGGTCACCTGCTGGGCGATCTCGGCGGACGCCGCGCTCTGCTCGCGCAAGGCATTGGAGATCTCCGCCACGGTGGACAGCACCTGATTGGCCGCCTCACGAATGCCACCCATGGCCTCGCCGGCCCGTTGCGCGCGTGCGACGCCCTCATTGACTCGCACCACACCCTGCTCCATGCCATGTACCGCGCCCTCTGTGCCTTGCTGGATGGCCGCAACCATCTGCGCGATCTCCTTGGTGGAATTGGCGGTACGCTCGGCCAGCTTGCGCACCTCATCGGCCACCACGGCGAAGCCGCGCCCCTGGTCACCGGCCCGCGCCGCTTCGATCGCCGCATTCAGCGCCAGCAGATTGGTCTGTGCGGCGATGTCACCGATCACCCCGACGATGGCCGAGATCTGCCCGGAGCGTTCGCCCAGCTCGGCCACAGTACGCGCCGAGTCGCCCACCTATACGGCGATCTGGCTGATTTCATCGACCACCGCGGCGACGATCTCACCGCCCTGACGCGACAGTTCGCCAGAGCGATGCGCCAGTGCATCGGCCTCGCCCGCGTTGCGCGCGATGCTCTCGATGCCGACGGTCATTTCTTCGACCGCCGCCGCCATGCTCGACGCGGCGTCGCTCTGGCACTGCGAGGCGACATGGATCTGCCCCGAGGCGGTAACCAGGCTGCGCGCCGAGTCGGCGACATGGTCGGAGTTGTTCTTGATGCTGCCGATCAGCCCGCGCATGGCGTCGGCCATGTCGTTGAAGCTGCCGGCGACGAAGCGCAGCTCGTCGCGCGCAGCCAGATCGATATGGGTTGTCAGATCGCCAGCGGCGAGCCGCTCGCTGCCGGCGCGCAGGCTGCGGATGCTGGCCATCACCGACAGATAGGCACCCACCGAGAGATAGCCGATCACCGCCAGCACCACCAGCAGCACGGTCAGGTTGCCGAGCAGCACCTTTCGGGCGTCCTCGATACGCTGTTCGAGCAGGCCGTCCAGGCTTGGCAGCAGCACGTCGCGCATCTGCGCATAGCCGATTCTGATCGCCTCGGTGGTCATGTCGAAGAACTGCGCTGACGAGGTGCTGCTGAAGTCAGCACGCACCACCATGTCCTGCACCACCGCATCGATCACCAGGCCAAGTTCGCGCATGGTGGCGACGGCGCGGCTCAACGGCGGCTGGAGTTCCGGCCGCTCGGCAACCACCTTGTCGATACTGCGCTCCATGTCCTGGGTCGCCGACTTGATTTGCTCGGTCAGCACAATCAGCGCAGTGCGTTGCGGCTCGCTCATCTCGCCCCTGGCCAGTATCGCCGACGCACTACCGCGCAGGCGGCCCAGCCGCTCGATCAGAAACGGCATGCGGCTAACCGCGGTGGTCATCAGGTAATAGGTCTGCGGCTCGGGATCGAAGGTCAGGCCGTAGGCGTCCGCCACCTGGGTCTGGAAGTCCAGTAGTTGGGCGATCAGCGCGGTGTGCGCGTCATAGCTTTGCGGCTGGGACCAGCTCTGCACGGCCCGCTTGATGCCATCCCAGTCTCGACCGATCGCCTGCCACTCGCGCGTGTCGCGCTTGTCCTCGGCCAGTGCCTGGCTCATCTCCACCAGGGCGGTATCGACACGGGTTTGCAGGGCGGAGCGCCGATCCGCCATGGCCGTGTTGCCGCCGAGCAGCATGGCGGACACGCCGCGATGCTGCTGGGTCAGCTCAATCAGGCTCGACAAGGGGCGCGCCAGCGCTGTGGCGACCAGCTCGCTCTCCGCTCGCTCGATGGTGCGGTTGAGCTGGCCGGCGAGGGTCAGCATCAGGCTGGCGAAGGCAAGGAAGACCAGCAGCCCCAGCACACCGAACTTGATCGGATAGCTGAGCCGGTTCATCAACAGTTCGGCGGGGGAAAACAGCAATTTCATGGGACATGTCCTGACGTGACGTGGCACTCCACGGCGCCGCTCGACGTCGTGGCACTCCGGACGCGGCGCCTGGCTAAGCCAGACTGAGAGTGGCAACCGAACGCGCGGGAGTTGCCGCGCAAAATACGGAGCCGACCGGGCGGTCACCGTGACCACGATCAAGAACGAGAGCCAGGAAAACGGCGCCAGTCGACCATCCATCCGGATGGGCCTGTTGGCTGCGGCAGGCCCCGTGAATTTCCGTTCGGGACGGGCGAACTCCCCCGGGCTGAAGCACTCCCAAACACCCAGTGCATCTCCTTCTTTGGCGGTAGGGCTTTACCTGCGCGAACCAGCGTGAATAATGCCGCCCCTTTTCGACGCAACGAGGTAACCATGACGGCGCCAGCCACCGCAGCGACTCAGCCCCTTTCCGCCCGCGCCGTGCTGCTGCTCGAGCTGGCGCTGGCCATGGGTGGCTTCGCCATCGGCACCGGTGAGTTCGCCATCATGGGCCTGATGCCTGACGTGGCCGAGGGGCTGGGCATCAGCGAACCCCAGGTCGGCAACGTGATCAGCACCTACGCCCTGGGCGTGGTGGTGGGCGCACCGTTACTGGCGATCCTCGGCTCACGGCTGTTCCGCCGGCACCTGCTGCTGTTGCTGATGGGTTTCTTCGCCTTGGGCAACTTCGCCAGCGCCCTGGCGCCGGATTACTCGACGCTGATGATCTTTCGCTTCGTCACCGGCCTGCCCCACGGTGCCTATTTCGGCGTGGCAATGCTGGTGGCTGCCTCCATGGTGCCGCCGGACAAACGCGCCCAGGCCGTTGCCCGCGTGCTGATGGGGCTGACCGTGGCGATCCTGATCGGCAACCCGCTGGCCACCTGGCTCGGGCAATGGGCGAGCTGGCGCTATGCGTTCGCCCTGGTTGGTGCCATCGCCCTGCTGACGGTGCTGCTGGTGGCGCTGTTCCTGCCGCCGAACCGCAACGAACCGCGCAACAGCCCGCTGCACGAAATCCGCGCGTTCAATCGGCCGCAGGTCTGGCTGGCGCTGGCGATCAGCTCGATCGGCTTCGCCGGCATGTTCTGTGTGTTCAGCTACATGGCGCCGACGTTGCTGAACGTCACCGGCGTTAGCGCCGGCTGGATTCCGTTTGCCCTCGCCGCGTTCGGCCTTGGCGGCATTGTCGGCAATCTGGTCGGCGGCTGGCTGTTCGATCGGCTGCGCTTCAAGGCGGTCGCCTGGCTGCTACTGTGGAGCGCGCTGGTGCTGCTGGTATTCCCGCTGGCCGCGCACTCGGTGTGGACGATCTTTCCGGCGGTATTCGCGGTGGGCACCATGGTGTCGCTGTCGCCAGCGCTGCAGACCCACCTGATGGATGTCGCCGCGGATGCGCAGACCCTCGCCGCGGCGTCCAATCATGCCGCCTTCAACATCGCCAACGCCCTTGGTCCGTGGCTGGGCGGGCTGGCGATCACCGCCGGTTTCGGCTGGACATCCACCGGCTATATCGGCGCGGCTACCGCCGTTGGCGGTCTGCTGGTGTTCGCCTGGGCCTGGAAGATCGAGCGCGCGGTACAGGACGCCGATGCCGGGCAGGCGACCTGCTGCTCCTGAGGCCGAAGCCGGCCGTCCGCTCGTGACGACAATGGCGCGCAACATGCAGTAATCAGTGAAGCGATGGCCCGCCTTGCAGATCATTCGGCAAGCGGGTCCTATCTACGATTCCTGATTTCGAGACCCTGACCTTGCAGCACTTCTTCCTGTTCCGCAGCAAAGCCCGGCGGCTCTGCCTGCTGCTGATTACCCTGTTCGCCGTTGGCCTGCCGGTCGGCTGTTCGGTGCTCGAACAGAAAGAGCGTGAGCTGGTGTTCCGTATCGAACCGGGCACCGCGTCCTGGTTCAGCGGCCTGCCGCGTGGCGTCGAGGAGCTGCAGCTGACCGATTCCGCGTTCGGTGACGAGCAGAACATTCATGCCTGGTGGTGGCCGGCCGCCAACGCCGATGCACCCGCCCTGCTCTACCTGCACGGCGTGCGCTGGAACCTCACCGGCCACCTTTTTCGTCTGGAACAGCTGCGCGCGCTGGGCTTCTCGGTGCTGGCCATCGACTACCGCGGCTTCGGCCAGAGCCTTGGCGATCTGCCGTCGGAACGCAGCGTCTATGCCGACGCGCGCATCGGCTGGGAGCGCCTGAAGACGCTGCAGCCGGACGCCGGCAAGCGCTTCATCTACGGGCATTCCCTCGGCGGCGCGGTGGCTGTCGACCTGGCCGCCGAACTCGGGCAGCAGGCCGAGCGCGACAACGTACCGGCCGAGGCGCGCGCGCTGATCATCGAGTCGACCTTCACCTCGCTGGCCGACGTGGCGACAGCCGTGTCCGACACCACGCTGCCGGTGCGCTGGCTGCTGTCGCAGAAGTTCGATTCGCTGGAGAAGATCGACCAGATCGGCATGCCGCTGCTGGTGGTGCATGGCACTGATGACCGCTATGTGCCGCCGCGCTTCAGCGAGCAGCTGTATCAGGCTGCGCGCCAACCCAAGCAATTGCTGCTGGTCGAAGGCGCCACCCACAACAACAGCCTGCGCGTGGCGCTCGGCGCCTATGGCCGGGCGCTGCAGGCGCTGCTGGAATCCGGCGAGCAGCGCCTGGGTGCCGCGCAGCCGCCGCAGGCAAAAGCAGCGGAGCGCGGCTAGCCAGCCTTAGCGCTTGGCCTCCAACCCTTCGAGCAAGGCACGGTGAAACGCTTCCGGCGCCTCGACCTGGGGCGAATGCCCCAGATCGGGGAAGGCCACCAGCTTGGCGTCGGGAATCATCGCGGCAGCCTGGCGGCCCAGCTCGGGATAGTTGCCCAGGCGCTTGGCGACATCCTGCGGCGCACGGTTGGCGCCCGGTGCGGTGCGATCCAGCCCGCCGATCAGCAGCAAGGCCGGCGTCCTGACCCGCGAAAACTCATGGATCACCGGCTGGGTAAAGACCATCTCCGAGGTCTGTGCCTGGTTCCATGCGACCTGTTCCTTGCCGTCCCCGGCATACATTCCGGCGAGCATGCCGACCCAACGGTCGTACTCCGCCTTCCAGCTGCCGTTGTAATAGAACTTCTGCTGGTAGGCCTTGATGCTGTCGAAATCGGTCTTGAGTTCCGACTGATAGAGCTGATCGATCGAGGCGTACGGCACGCCTTCAGCCTGCCAGTCTTCCAGACCGATGGGGTTGACCAGTACCAGCTGCTCGACTCGCTGTGGGTAGTTCAGCGCCAGTCGCGCCGCCAGCATGCCGCCCATGGAATGGCCGATCACGGTGACCTGCTCGATGCTCTCCTGCTCCAGCAGCGCCTGGGTGTTGTGCGCCAGCTGGGCGAAGCTGAACTGGTAACCCTCGGGCTTGCTCGAGCTGCAGAAACCGACCTGATCGGGAGCGATGACCCGGTAACCGGCCTGGCTGAGCACCTCGATGGTGCGCTCCCAGGTCGCCCCGCAGAAGTTCTTGCCATGCAGCAACAGCGCCGTGCGGCCGTTCGCCTTGCCCTGCGGCTCGACGTCCATGAAGGCCATTTCCAGCGCCTTGCCCTGGGACTCGAAACGGTAGTGCTTGAGCGGGTGCGGATAGCTGAAGCCTTCCAGCTGCGGGCCGTAGGCGGGGCGGCTTTCGGCCAGCAGCGGCAGGCTCAGGGTTAGACCGGCGGCAAGCGCCAGGGCGGACACGGCTGTTTTCACGCGCGACTCCTGTTCGGTACGAATAGGGAAGCTCCGTACATAGGAATGCATTCGTGCAGCCGGGTTCGCGGTCGGATTGCGACAATGCATGTCCCGACCGCGTCAGCCCATCTCTTCGCTTACAGACGGAAGCGCCCGACCAGCTGGTTGAGCTGCGTCGCCAGGCGCGCCAGCTCGTCGCTGGCCACCGAGGTCTGCTGCGCGCCGGTGGCGCTCTGCTCTGAGATGTCGCGGATGGCCACCAGGTTGCGATCCACCTCCCGCGCGACCTGGGCCTGTTCCTCGGCGGCGCTGGCGATCACCAGGTTCATCTCGTTGATCTGCCCGACACGCTCGGCGATCAGCCCCAGCGCCTGATCCGCTTCGCCGGCCATGGTCTGGCTGCGCGTAGCGAATTCACTGCTCTGCTGCATGTCGCGCACCGATTGCTCGGTAGCGCTCTGGATCGCGCCGATCATGCGTTCAATCTCCTGGGTCGAGCTCTGCGTGCGCTGCGCGAGGTTACGCACCTCGTCGGCGACCACCGCGAATCCACGTCCAGCTTCGCCGGCCCGCGCGGCCTCGATGGCGGCGTTGAGCGCGAGCAGATTGGTCTGGTCGGCGATCGCGCGAATCACATCCACCACCTGTCCGATGCTCGCAGCCTCTTGGGCCAGGTGGGTCACGGTGGCCGCGGTCTGCTGCAGCTTGTCGCTCAGCTGGTCGATGGTCTGCCGCGTGGCAGTCACCTGGCGGCGTCCGTCGTCGGCGACCGTCTCGGCATCGCGCGAAGCATCGGAGGTGCGGTTGGCGTTGCCGGCCACTTCGTCCACCGCGGCGGACATCTCGGTGACCGCGGTGGCGGCCATCTGCACTTCCTCGTTCTGCTGATGGATGCCCTGGGCGGTGTGCTGGGTGACCGCGTGCAGCTCCTCGGCAGCCGACGCCAGCTGGGTTGCCGAGCCCTGGATGTCCTGCAGCGTATCGCGCAGGGTGCGCTGCATCTGACGGATCGACTGCTGCACCTCGGTGATTTCGTCCTTGCCGCGACACTCGATGGTGCGACTCAAATCACCCGCTGCCACCGATGCCGCGGCCTGCTTCAACTCCTCCAGCGGCCGGCTGATGCTGCGCAACATCACCGTGGCGAACAGACCGCCGCCCACCAGCAGCGCCAGCAACAGGCCGATGTTCAACAGGCGATTACGCTGATAGAGCGCCTGCGCCTGTTCGTACTCGGCCTTGGCCTCGCCCAGTTGCAGCTCAATCAGCTGGGTAAAGCCTTCGGATATGGGATCGATCAGCGGATACAGATCGTTGATGACGAACGCCGCCAGCCGCTTTTCGCTGTGCCGGTCCAGCGTACGCTCGAGCGCATCGAGTGGTTCGTCCGCGGCCTTCATCAGGGTTTCGATGCGCGTCGCGATCAGTCGCTCGGCGTCAACCAGTCGGGTGTTCAGGTACGCACTCCAGAGACGGTTGATCTCGGCGCGGGCATTGCGCACCTCGTCACGCGCCTGGCCGTAGCTGAGCATGCCGCTGCGAGTCTTGTGGGTGGTATCGACGATCTTCACCGCGTACAGGTCGGCGATCAGCTTGAGGTCACGCAGCGGCAAGACGCGATCCAGGTACACGGTATTGAGCCCGGCGACGCTGCGCTGCTGGGCATTGAGCCCGGTCAGCCCGATCACCAGGCAGGCCGCAAGCATGGCCCCGACCAGAATCAGCAGGCGGGCACGGATTGTCAGTTGCTGCATCATTCGTTCTTTTCCATATGGCGTGCCGTTCGTGAGGAGCGGCAAATTGGCAAAAGTGAGGCATAACGGTCGAACCGGCGCGTCGGGCGAGGGACGTGCCGCGTGGTCCTGTTGCAGGACGCGAATCGCGGAAGAGGAAGCGGGAGCGTGATCTTGTTGTTGGGTCTACAGACGCCTGCCGAGGACAGGCGGAATGCCAGCACGCGAGATCATATCGGCCAAGCATGGTCGCTCTTTAATGAAAAATCATCGCAAGGTGCGTGCCAGAGCGGCCGGGCAGTTCAACTCAGCAGCGGCTGCGGCCTTGCAGGAGCGACAGTGATGAAGTCTGCACCGCCGATGAATTTCCCGGGCCAGCCCTGCCGTGCGACGCGGCATGCGACTAATGGCGCAGCGCAGACTGTGCGCTACTACACAGCGTCAGTACCCGCAGGTGATACCTTCGCGCCCGACCAAATTCAGCAAGGGACCTGTCGTGAAAACGCTTATCCGGACCGCCGCTCTGGCGCTGACCACCATCGTCGCCAACCATGCCTTCGCCGAGGCACCGCCACCTAGCAACTTGGCCGAGGCGGTGAAGCAATTCTCCGAATACAACACCCGCCTCGACCAGGCCCTGGCGCAGGAGCAGACACCGGAGAACATGGCGCAGATCCACGAACTGACCTACACGTTGAAAGCGGCCCTGGAAAAGATCGTCGAGGAAATGGATGGCCTGAACGACACGCTGGAAGAGATCCACATCGCCTCGGAAGCCGAGAATGCCGACGACCTGAAGAGCTACGGCGCCGACTACCTGAAGACCGCGCGGACAGTGATCAAGTAACCGAGCTCGTCCCGTCGCCCGTTACGCCGGGCGATCAGCGTTCGACCGGCACGATATCGAAGCCGATGCGGTTGTCGCTGATGACGCGGTACTCCAACACCTGCCCCGCCTGCACCTGCGCCAGCTTCTCGCGGCGCAGGCTGAGCTTGCCGCACAGGGTGTCATCCAGCGGATCGGTGCCGATGCTGACGATCCGCGCACCGGCCGGCACCTGGAAGCGCACCACCTCACCGACATGAATGCGCGCCGCCAGCTGGCGATCGATCAGCACGGCGATGTAGCAACCGCCACCACGCAGGCCGAAGTCCCGCGTCACCACCACCTCGCCGGCGTTGTCCAGCGGCTGCTGGTAGGCCAGCACCCGCTCGGCCGGCACCGGCTCGATATCCTCGGCGTCGGGCTGCCAGGACGAGCAGCCGGCCAGCGAAAGCAGTGCGGTGAAGACAAGCAACGGGCGCATGTGAACTCCTTGTTCGGAAGACGAAGCGGCGAGCCGGACGATCGAGCATGCCAGAGCGGCGGATGATTGCTAGAGTCAGACCCCAGTTTCGTATCGATGACGGCAGGCGCAACGTGAATAACCCGGACGACGACCAACCCCGCTTCTGGCGCGACCCGGCCCTGCCGTTCCTCGAAGCGCGTGCCGTCGCCGACGGGCGCAAGGTCTGCTATGCGCCGCACTGTCACGAGACCTTTTCCATCGGAGCGATCACCGCCGGCGCCAGCACCTACTTCAACGGCACGGCACGCCAGCGGATCGCCCGCGGCGCCGTGGTGATCATCAATCCGCAAACGGTGCATGCCTGCAACCCCATCGACGGCCAACCCTGGTCGTACCTGATGTTCTACGTCGACACGGGCTGGCTGGGGGCGCTGCAGCATGAACTGGGCGTCAGCGCCGACGGCCGCTTCATTCCCTACACGCCGATCCAGAGCCTCGACCCGGCGTTGTTCACCGGGCTGACCAGGCTGTACGCCACCCTGCTCGCCCCGCAGGCGGACACGCTGCAGCGGCAGAGCGCGGCGGTCGAGTACTTCACGCTGCTGCAGCAGACCCTTGCCCCGGCAGCCGCCAGCCCGGGCGCAGAGCCCGTCGAACAGCTGCGACGGGCGGCCGACTACATTGCCGAACACTGTACCCAGGCGCTGCGTCTGGAAGACATCTGCCAGGCAGCCGCGCTGTCGCCGTCCTATCTGATCCGCACCTTCAGGCAGCACTACGGCATGACCCCGCATGCCTATCTGCTCAACCGTCGCATCCAGCGCAGCCAGCACTGGCTGCGCCAGGGTCATGACCTCGCCGAGGTGGCGCTGGCCGCCGGTTTTGCGGACCAGGCGCACTTCCAGCGAACCTTCAAACGTCAGCTGGCGGCGACGCCCGGGCAGTACCGGGATCGCATCGCGCCGGGCTCAGCTCGCCACTAGATAGAACGCACTGCCTGCCAGCAACACCGCCATCGCTCGATTGAGCCAGCGCACCCGCCCCGACTCCTGCAGATAGCGGCTGAGAAAGGCGCCAGCTCCGGCCCAGCAGGCAATCGAGCCATAACAGATGACGAAATACAGGCCGGCGAACAGCCAGACCCGCAGCACATCGCCATTCGCCGCGAACAGCCCCATGCCCGCCACTGACGCCAGCCAGGCCTTTGGATTGAGCCATTGCATCAGCGCGCCGTCGAGCAGCGACGGGCCATTGCCGGCCGCAGCGGGTTCCAGACGGCCATCATCGACTGCAAGCCTCCAGGCCATGTAGAGCAGGAAGGCGACCCCGCCCCACTGGATGCCACGCATCAGAATCGGCGCCCGCTCAAGCAGCTCGTAAAGCCCGAGGCCGATCAGCAACAGCAACAGGGTGAAACCGACAGTTGCGCCGGTGATGTGCCGAGCACTGGCGCGAAAGCCGAAACGCACGCCACAGTTGAGCGCGACCAGGTTGACCGGGCCAGGAGTGATCGACGAGGCCAGGGCGAACGCAGCCATCGAGAGATAGGGGTCCATGAGTACTCTGCTTACCAGTGGAAGATGGTGGGCAGGCTATGGGCCCGACAGGGCATGGTATTGAAGGAAATTGCCCTAGTGGCCTGTGTAGTGAGTTGGTTGAGGCAAGTTCGGATGAACAGGGCTCCGAGACAAGGCGCCCCGGCGAGTCATAGCGGGCTACGGCAAGGAGCGGCAACACAGTATCGGGGCCATGGGCGCCGAAATTGCCCGACTGAACTTACCAAACAGGCGGCTATATCTACAGGTGATGGCTCCCCGGATAGGGACGCGCTTCCTCCAGCTCGCCATCGCGGCCGAATACCTCGACCGACGCGGCGCGGCCGTCCATGTAGGCATCCAGCGCGCTGTACATCTCGTCCTTGGTGAGGGTTCGCAGCACGGTTTTCTGGGTTTGCTGGTCTTCCAGCTCCCAGCCCATTTCGGTGGGCCTGACCTGATAAATGTTCATGGTGACTCCTCTGGGCGGCGATTGTCGTGGGCGGATGGGTCAGCTCGGCTCGCCGGAACCGTCTTCTCCCTGGATGTCCGGATCGTCCGGCAGCGTCTCAGGCTCGTCAGGATCGTCCAGCGGCGAAGGCTGGTCGTCGTAGTCCGGGTCTTCGCCGGCGTTCTTTTCGCCTCCATCGGTCATGGTCACATCAGGCTCATCGCCTGCCTGCTGGTCATCTGCCTTCATGGTTGCCTCGGCTGTCGCGGGTGGATGACTGATATCGATTGGAGGCGACAAACCACGCGACGTTCGAACCGCACGGCACCGGCGGTCCGAAGGCTGCCGTGGCGCCGCCGCAGGATTGCCCGACCGATCCCGTGCCACTATCGGCGGGCGCGACCATGCAACCGATTGCACTGCCCGAGCCGCTCCACCACACTGCCCCCTCACACCCAACCGCAGTCGGAGATTCCATGCAGACACTCACCCCACAATCCCGCGCGGCCATTCTCGAAAACCCGGAAGCCCTGGAATGCACCCTGTACCGCCCCGACGAATACGACGAGGAAGCGGAAGAGCAGGATCTTGGTGACGCGCGCATCGTCATCAGCGGCCCCTTTGAAGCGCCAGCCGAATGGGATGCCAAGGACCGTGACGACTACTTCGACGGCACCGCGCCGGAAGCCTTCGTCGTCGCCCGCATCGCCTGCCAGGCAGCGCCCGACTCCGGCGTCTACTTCACAGCCGTGCCCGGCGACTACGCCGCCGTCACGGAAAGCCCGGGCCAGGTATCGATGTTCTACGTCTGGGACTGCCTGAACGATGCCGAAGGCCAGTACGTGCTGATCCGCGAGGAAGAGGACGACGAGGTCTGATCCACCTCCGGCGATTACATTCCACCGGACGTGTTCCGGTGGATGCGCGAAGCGACATCCACCCGGCGATTCAGCAGAGTCCGTCGGGTGGACCTCGGCGCAGCCGTGCCGTCTCAAGCAGCAGCACCGGCCTGGTCCAGGCCGCCGTACGAATCCATCCTGCAGGCAAGTTTCAGCCCAGCTAGCCCAACCGCCTGACGATCCGCATCATCATGCGTTTCATTCAAGCGCCGACCTCATCGCCCTGCTTCGCTGTCTACCCCCTAGAGATTCCATTCGCCCACACGACGAGGACCTGCATGCGTTCCATGATCAGCGCCTGGCAGTCACCGGTTTCGCGCATGAAGCTGGTCGCCGGCCTTCTGTTGCTACTGGCCGCCCTGCTCTACATCGTCGCGACACGCTTCGAAGCCAGCCATCCGGCCTGGGGCTACGTCGCCTCGTTCGCCGAAGCCGCCATGATCGGCGCAATTGCCGACTGGTTTGCCGTCACCGCCCTGTTCCGCCACCCGCTGGGTCTACCGATCCCGCACACGGCGATCATCCCGCGCAGCAAGGCGCGCATCGGCCAGAACCTGTCCAGTTTCATCACCACCCATTTCCTCGCCACGCCGCTGGTGCTGGCCAAGCTGCAGGAACTCGACATCGCCTCGCGCCTGGCCGGCTGGCTACGCCATCCGAGCAATGCCGAGGCGGTCGGCCGCCGGCTCACCGGCGTCGCGCATTTCGGCATCGCCGCGCTGCACGACGAGCGCGTGCGCGCCTTCGTCGAGGCCAAGGTGACCACGCGGCTGCGCAAGTTCGACCTCTCCGCACCGCTGGCCCAGGCCTTGCGCGTACTGACCAGCCAGGGCCGGCATCAGGCGATGCTCGATGAGTTGCTGATCCGCCTCGATTCGATCATGCAGGACGAGGAAACCCGCGCGCTGGTCGCCGACGCCATCAGCCGGGAAATCCGCACGCTGCGCTACCTCGGCCTGAGCCGGCCGGTGAGCGGCTGGTCGGCGAACAAGTTCGTCGACGGCCTGTCAGCGCTGATCGCCGAGATCGCCGCCGACCCGGAGCACCTGATCCGCCAGCGCTTCGACGAACACGTCAGTGAATACATCGAGCGCCTGGAGCAGGACCCGCAATACGCCCTGGAGGTCGAGCGCATTCTCGCGCAGCTCCTCGAGCACCCCGCCACCAGCGCCTATTTCGGCAATCTCTGGCAGGAACTCACGGCCTGGCTGGAAAGCGACCTGGCCAGCGACGATTCACGCATCGGCCGACGCATCGTCAGCCTCTGTCGCGGCCTCGGCGACGGCCTGGCCGCTGACGATTCCATGCGCAACTGGATCAACGAGCAACTGCTGGCCGCCGCACCCGGCCTGCTGGAGCGCTACCGCGCGCAGATAGGCGCCTATATCGCGCAGCGAGTGGAAAACTGGGAAAGCCGTGAGCTGGTCGAGCAGTTGGAGCAGAGCGTCGGCAAGGATCTGCAATACATCCGTATCAATGGCACGCTGGTCGGCGGGCTGGTCGGTCTGGCGCTACACGCGCTGACGCAGCTGCTGGCCGGCTGAATGCCGCTCAGGCGCGGCGCTGGCGCTCGCTCAGTTCGCTGAGATTGACGGGGCTGCCGGACGGCTCATCGCAGCGCAATTTCGCCGGGACACCGCTCAGGTACCACAGGCGATTGGCCAGATCGTCGGCATCGCGCGGATCGTGGGTCACGCAGATCATCGCCATGGCCGGGTGCTGATCCAGCAGGCGGGCGATCAGGCCGCGCAGTTCGGCGGCGCGCTCGGCATCCAGCGAGGCGAAGGGTTCGTCGAGCAGCAACAGATCCGGCTTGATCGCCAGGCAGCGCGCCAGTGCCGCCCTGCGCGCCATGCCCAGCGAGAGCTGATCCGGCAGGCTATCGGCCGCGCCACTCAGCCCGACCTCGGCCAGCAGCCGCTCGATGTCCGCCGCGCTCGCGCCGACCAGCGCCAGGTTCTGTCGCACCGTGCGCCAGGGCAACAGGCGATGCTCCTGAAACAGGTAGCCGACGCGCAAGCCGGCGCGCTGCTCGATCATCGGCCGCAGCTGCGGATCGAGCCCGGCGATGCCGTTGAGCAGCGTCGTCTTGCCGACACCGGACGGCCCGAGCAGACAGATGCGATCGCCTTCGCGCACCTGCGCATCGATCACGCCCAGCACGGGATGACGGCCATCCAGGCGCAGCTCAAGCATGGCGTACACCCGCTTCGCGCCAGGACGATGCGCGACGCTCCAGCGGCTGCAACAGCGCCAGTTCGATCAGCTGGACCACGGCGATGAACGCCAGGCTGTAGGCGAGGATGCTCGCCACGTCGAACACCTGAAAGGCCATATGCAGTTGAAAGCCGATGCCATCCGAGCGCCCGAGCAGCTCGACCACCAGCACGATCTTCCAGATCAGCGCCAGCCCACCGCGGGTGGCGGCCATCAGGTAGGGAAACAGCTGCGGCAGCCAGACATGCCTGATCCGCTGCCAGCGGGTGAAGCGGTAGACCAGGGCCATCTGTTCCAGCTTGGGATCGATACTGCGGGCGCCCTCGCGCACGGTGACAGCCACGTTCGGCACCTTGTTGATCACCACCGCCAGCACCGCCGCGGCTTCCACTAGGCCGAACCAGACATAGAGCAGGATGATGGTGACCAGTGCCGGCAGGTTGAGAAACAGCACCAGCAGCGGATCGAGCACGGCATTGGCCAGCCGCGACCTGCCCATCCACACGCCGAGCAGCGTGCCCAGCGCCATCGCCAATACGAAGGCGAACAGCACGCGGCGCAGGGTTACCAGCAGATGTTCGGGCAGTTCACCGCTCTGCGTGGCCTGCCAGAAGGTGTCGAGCACGGCGGCCGGACTCGGCAGCAGCGGCGTCTGCACGCCCAGCGCAATCAGCGTCCAGAGTGCCACCGCGCATGGCAGGGCGATCCAGCAGGCCCAGCGCGAGCCGTTCATGGCGTGCTCTGGAACGACGCGGTCGGCATCAGTTTCGCCGGATCGGCGCCGGGGAGGGTCAACAGTCGCTGCAGGTCGGCGATACGCGGCTCATCCAGCGGCTGCGGGATGCCGGCGAGGAAACTGTCACGCAGCGCGGCGAACACGCCATCCTCGTCGGCACGCATCAGCGGCCGCAGCGCCTGCCAGTGCGCGGGCTCGCTGGCGAGCTCGTGCTTGGTCTGGCCCAACGCCATGGCGAAACGCTGCAGCAGCGCCTCATGCTCGACGGCCCAGGATTCGGAGAACAGATAGCCGAGCACCGGCAGGTGCGGATCAAGCTCCAATGATCGGAGCAGATCATCAAGACCGAACGCCACCTGCACTCCACCCTCGCCACGCATGCGCGCGGAGAAGTGCCAGAAGGTCAGCAGCGCATCTACCTGACCGCGGCGCAGCGCCTGGCTGAGCAGGGGCGGTGCGGCGTATTGAACAGTCGCCTGTTTGGCCAGATCGATTCCGTCCTGGGCCGCGGCATGCTGCAGCAACTGCCAGCCCAGCCCGTCCGGCCCGCCGGCGACGCCGATGCGCTTGCCGCGCAGGTCGGCCAGCGTGCGGATGGCGCTGCCCTCGGGCACCAGCACCTCACCGATCTGGGAGGAGAAAGGTACGTAGCGATAGGCCGTGCCGGCCTGGTAACGCGCCTGCGCCCAGAGCAGATCGCTCACCGCGCCGTCGACGCTGCCGCTGGTCAATGCCAGCCGCGAGGCCGGCACATCGGCCACCAGCCGCACCTTCAGCTCGAAACCGTTGGCACGGTCCAGCCCCTGACGCTTGAGATGCTTGAGCTCCCAGTGCGGCGTGCCGAACTGCAGCACGCTGAGGGTCAGCACCGGCAGCTCCTGCGCCTGTGCCCACAGGGGCAGCAATACAAGCGCCAACAGCGCACGGCGAGTGCGCAGAACGAACGGGGTGAGGAACGGCAATGAAAGCATCATGCCCGCAGGGTACGAAGCCCCCAGGCGGGCACGAATTGTACTTTGGTGTCTGTTGGTTGCTGCGATGGTCGCAGCGGGCTTGACCCCGCCACTACATCGCAGCCTGGCTCAGCCCTGCGTGGCGATACGCTGCTGCAAGCGCGCCTGGAGCTTTTCCAGATCGGCCGGATCGGCCTTGCCGGCGGCATGAATGCCGAGCCCCTCGCCCGAGTAGCGCGGCACGATATGCACGTGGATGTGGAACACCGTCTGCCCCGCCGGCGCACCATTGAACTGCGCGACCTGCACGCCATCCGGCTGCAGCTCGTCGACGATCACACGGGTGAGCTTCTGCACCACGGCCATGACCTTGGCCAGCGCTTCGGTATCCACATCGAGGATGTTGCAGGCCGCCGAGCGCTTGGGAATCACCAGCGTGTGGCCGAAGGACTGCGGGAACAGGTCGAGGAAGGCCAGTACGTCGTTATCCTCGTAGAGCTTGTAACAAGGCGCATCGCCGCGAATGATCTGGGCGAAGATGTTCTGCGGATCGTAGGGCGTGGTCAGGGACACCTGGAGTTCTCCGGCAAGTGGAAAAGGCAGACATTAGCATTCTCCGCGCGGCTGCGACCCGTGCGGCGATGCTTCGGAACGTTGCGGGCCTGGCCGCGCTCTCAAGCTCATCACCCCCGCGATCCGAGGTTATTCCGATGCACGTACGCGCCGTCGCCCCGATTGCTGCTGCAGTCGCGCTTTGCCTGTCTTCACTGTCTGCCATGGCCGCCGACATCAAACCTGCCGAGTTGCTCGAGCAGGCCAAGGCCGAACAGAGCGCCTATATCGACACCGTCAAAAAGCTGGTGGCGGTGGATACCGGCACTGGCCAGGCCGAGGGCCTGACCACGGTCAGCCAGATGCTGGTCGAGCGCCTGCAGGCGCTGGGTGCCGAGGTCAGCACCAGCCCCGCGACGCCATCGGCCGGCTACAACATCGTCGGCACGCTCAAGGGCACTGGCAGCAGGGACTTCCTGCTGATGGTGCATTACGACACGGTGTTCGCCGAAGGCACCGCCGCGGAGCGCCCGTTCCGCATGGACGAGCAACGCGCCTACGGCCCCGGCGTGGCCGATGCCAAGGGTGGCGTGGCGATGATTCTGCACGCGCTGGAGCTGCTCAAGGCGCAGCAGTTCGACGCCTACGGCACGATCACCGTACTGCTCAACCCGGATGAGGAAATGGGTTCGGCGGGCTCGAAGAAGATCATCGCCGAACTGGCCCGCAAGCATGATTACGTCTTCTCCTACGAGCCGCCGGACCGCGATGCGGTGACCACCGCCACCAATGGCATCAATGCGGTGATGCTGGAGGTGAAGGGCAAATCCTCCCACGCCGGTTCCGCACCTGAGGAAGGTCGCAACGCCGTGCTGGAACTGGCGCACCAGCTGGTGCAGCTCAAGGACCTGGGCGATCCGGACAAGGGCACCACGGTCAGCTGGACCATGATCGCCGGCGGTGAGAAGCGCAACATCATCCCGAACAAGGCGACCGCCGAAGCAGACATGCGCTACTCCGATATCAGCGAGACCCAACGCGTGCTCGCCGATGCGCAGAAGATCATCGAGAACAAGCTGATCGACGACACCCGCGTCGAGCTGCGCGTCGACAAGGGCCGTCCACCACTGGCGAAGAATCCCGCATCGGAGCGCCTGGCCGAGACCGCGCAGCGCCTGTACGGCGAGATCGACCAGCGTATCGAGCGGATCGCCATGCGCTTCGGCACCGACGCCGGCTACGCCTACGTGCCGGACAGCGACAAGCCGGCCGTGCTGGAAACCATGGGTGTGGTCGGCGCCGGGCTGCATTCGGAAGATGAGTACATCGAGCTGTCGAGCATCGCGCCGCGGCTGTATCTGACGACGGCGATGATTCGCGCATTGTCCGCCGAAGACGCCGCACGCTGACACGCTATCCAGGCCCGAGCGAGGGGCGAAGGTCGCAGTAGGCGAAAGCCGGCGCTGCGGGTATCTTCGCCACCTCCCATTTCAGGACTGCCCGCTCGATGCTTCGCTTCGTCACCCTCTGCGCACTGGCGCTGTTCGCCTGCACTGCCCACGCCAAGGTCGAGGTGCTGCCGCTGGAACATGAAGATCAGGGCCTGGTGCTGGTCGCGCGCGTTACCGAACAGATTGCGCCGGGTGACTACGAGGCGCTGCTCAAGGGCATCATGGCCCACCCTGGCAAACACGCGCGCAAGCTGCTGATCCTCGACAACATCGGCGGCAGCGCAGCGGAAGCCATGCGCATGGGCTATCTGCTGCGCGAGACGGGCTTCGACGCCCTGGTGCCGGCGACCGCGGTCTGCCAGGGCAGTTGCATCTACCTGCTGGCGGCGGGACGGCAGCGCACCGTGCGCGGCTATGTCGGCCTGCATCGGCCCTACGTCGCCAATGGTGAGTCGGCGCAGTCCATCAGCCAGCGACCACACCGCGCACCACGCATCTACTTGCGGGACATGGGCGTCAATACGCGGCTGGCGGACGACATGCAGCTGATCGAACCGTGGCGCATGCGCGTGCTCACGCCAAAGGAGCTCGCGCGTTATCGGCTGCAATAGTGTGATTCGCAGGCTGCACTACTGCATTCCGGTCGTCGCGCTATCACTCGGCCTGGCCCTCGGCATGATTGAGCCGGTTGGCGCGCTGGCCGTTCTGCTATTCGCTGGCTGGCTTGTCGCTCAGCCGCACATCCCCAACTCGCCGTGGCTGTTCGGTACGCTGCTCGGCGCCCTGTTGCTCGCCGCACATCTGCTGCCCGGCTTCAGCCCGCTGCCGCTCGGCCCACCGCAGGATCTGGGCGGTGCCTCGCCCTGGCAATTGCGCATCAGCCCGGACAAGGCGATGGTCGCGGCACTGCTGCTGGCCTGGTGGCTGGGCCAGCCACGAACGGATTGGCGCTCGATCAGACTCACCCTGCTTGCGTCAGGCGCCTGCCTGATTCTCGTCCCACTGCTGGCGCTGGCCTCTGGCGTGCTGGGCTGGCAACCGAAAGGGCCGGCGCTGTTCCTGCCCTGGCTGCTGATCAACCTGGGCATCACCTGCCTGGTCGAAGAGCTGATCTTTCGCGGCCTGCTGCAGCGTGAACTGGTCGGACGCTTCGGTGTGGTCGCCGGCATCGGCCTGGCGACTGCCCTGTTCGGCGCCGCGCACCTTCCGGCCGGCTTCGGTTTCGCCGGGCTCGCCACGCTGGCAGGTCTGGGCTACGGCCTGGCCTTCCATTACTCCGGTGATCGCCTGTGGGTCGCGGTGCTTCTGCACGGTGCGGTCAACAGCCTGCATCTGCTTCTGCTGACCTATCCGCTGCCCTGAGCAAAGAATTTCTCAAAGACCTGTCGATTCCTACCGCGCCCGTTCGACCAATGATCGGAGCCGGCGGAAATTGCCGTATGCCCGTCTAGGCTCTTTCCATTCCACTGAAGGAGTCCACCGATGCGTTTCATGGTGATGATCAAGGCCACCCCACAAACCGAAGCCGGCGAGATGCCCAGCGAGGACGTTCTCACGGCGATGGGCCGCTACAACGAAGACCTGGCCAATGCCGGCGTGCTGCTCGGCGGCGAGGGCCTGCACCCCAGCCACAAGGGCGCGCGCCTCCGTTTCAACGGCGGCCAGTGCAGCGTCACCGACGGCCCGTTCGCCGAAACCCGCGAGCTGATCGCTGGCTACTGGCTGTTCCAGACCGCCTCGTTGCAGGAGGCCGTCGACTGGGTCAAGCGTTGCCCGCAGTCGGCCATCGGCGATTCGGAAATCGAGATTCGCCAGATATTCGAAGCGGAAGACTTCGGCGCCGAGTTCACCCCCGAACTGCGCGAGCAGGAAGACCGCCTGCGCGCGCAACTCAATCAATGACCGCAAGGAGCAAGCAATGAAGATCACCACCTACCTCACCCTCGACGGCACCACCCGCGAAGCGTTCACCTTCTACAAGGATGTGCTGGGCGGCACGCTGGAAATGATGACCTTTGCCCAGGCGCCGGATGCCGAGCAGTTTCCCGCCGAGTACCGCGAGCGGATCATGCACGCCTGCCTGAACCTCGGCGATGGTGTGCTGATGGCCTCCGACTCCTTGCCCGACACCTGTGGTGGCGGGCCGTACGAAGGCATCAAGGGTTGCTCGGTTTCCCTGCATCCGACCAGCGTGGACGAAAGCGAAAAGCTGTTCGCCGCACTGGCCGAGGGCGGCACGGTGATCATGCCGCTGGAGAAAACCTTCTGGGCCGAGCGTTTCGGCATGCTCACCGACCGCTTCGGCGTGTCGTGGATGGTTAACTGCGAGCAGGGCTGAACCATTCAGCCCTTTTACGCCGGGGACTATCGTGGTTGATTCGCATCTGGAGAGGCAGCGACTTTTGTTATAACGTATCGCACCTTTCGGCGGGCGCAGCGAGTCTGCGCCTGCATTGCGATCATCCAGCTGTGAGCCGCTCATGCCCTCCCCCGATTTCACTCCGCCAGTCGCGGCGCGTCTGCAATCCATCGACGCGCTGCGCGGCCTGGTGATCCTGTTCATGCTGCTGGACCATGTCCGCGAAACCTTCCTGCTGCATATGCAGGTGCCCGACCCGATGGACGTGGCGGTCACCGAGCCGGCGTTGTTCTTCAGCCGCACCCTGGCACATCTCTGCGCGCCGGTATTCATCTTCCTGACCGGCCTGTCGGCCTTTCTTTATGGCGAAAAGCACCAGGACCGCCGTGCAGTGTCGAGCTTTCTGCTCAAACGAGGGCTGTTCCTGGTGGCGCTCGAATTCACCCTGGTCAACTTCGCCTGGACGTTCCAGTTCCCGCCGCAGGTGATCTATCTGCAAGTGATCTGGGCGATCGGCCTGAGCATGCTGGCGCTCTCGGCGCTGCTTTGGCTGCCGCGCCCTGCGCTGATCGTGCTGGGACTAGTGATCATTGGCAGCCACAACCTGCTCGACCCGCTGCAGTTCTCCGCAGACTCAGCGTTGCACGTCCCCTGGGCCATCCTGCACGACCGCGGCTGGATCGAGGTTTCGGAAAACCTGCGGCTGCGCACTTCCTATCCGCTGCTGCCGTGGATCGGCGTGATCGCCCTTGGCTACGCTGTCGGGCCCTGGTTCGCCAGAAACGCCGACCCCGAGCGACGCCAGCGCTACCTGGGCGGCTGGGCTCAAGGCGCCCTGCTGACCTTTGTTCTGCTGCGGCTGATCAACAGCTACGGCGAACAGCCCTGGGTCGTCGGCGAGGACGGCCTGCGCACGCTGATGAGCCTGCTCAACGTCACCAAATACCCGCCGTCGCTGCTGTTCCTGTGCCTGACACTGGGTTGCGGCCTGCTGCTCCTGCGTTACTTCGAACGCAAGCAGGGCCGCACTTGGCTGCGACCGCTGACCGTATTCGGTGCGGCACCGATGTTCTTCTACCTGCTGCACCTGTACGTGCTGAAGCTGCTCTATATCGCCGCCGTGGCGATCTGGGGTCTGAACCGCGGCAATCACTTCGGCTTCGATGCGGTGTGGCCGCTGTGGCTGTGCACCCTGGCGCTGGCGGTGCTGCTGTTCCCGGCGGTGCGCTGGTTCGCCGAACTCAAGACACGGCGCAGGGACATTGCCTGGCTGAAGTACCTCTGAAGCGGCCTTGCGACAGTGCGAGGTCCGCGGCGCTCGGCCAGACAGCCGGTCAGGGCCGCGGCGTCGCAAAAATGCAATTGCAGCGGCGCCGGCAAAGGCTCAACCTTTCGCGGATCAGTTGAACGGCAGGAAGGAACGGCGGCGTGGATCTGTTATTTCTCGGCACTTCATCCGGCACCCCCACCCGCGCGCGCAATGTCACCGCCCTGGCCTTGCTGGAAGATACTGGCAAGAGCTGGTACCTGATCGACTGCGGCGAAGGCACCCAGCACCGGCTGTTGCGCACGCCGCTGTCGCTGCACGACCTGCGCGCCATCTGCATAACCCATGTACATGGCGACCACTGCTACGGCCTGCCCGGCCTGCTCGCCAGCGCCGGAATGATGGGACGCAAGGCCGCGCTGACGATCATCGCGCCGCAGGGCATCGAAAGCTGGGTGCGCGCCACGCTGGAGATGAGCCAGAGCTGGCTGGGCTACGACCTCGACTTTCACGCGGTCGAATCGCTGGGCGAGTGGCGCAACCTGAACATGCGCATCGAGGCCACCGCCCTGTCCCACCGTGTGCCCTGCTACGGCTACAGCTTCACCGAGGCCCGGCCTGATCCGCGGCTGGACATCGACCGCCTCGAGCGCGACGGCGTGCCCCGCGGCCCGCTCTGGGGCCAGCTGGCGCGCGGCTTCGATGTCGAGCACGAAGGCCGGAAACTGAGCAGCGACGACTACCTGAGCTTCAGCCGTGCGCCGCAACGCATCGTCATCGGCGGCGACAATGATCGTCCCGAACTGCTTGCCGACGCCTGCCGCGGCGCCCAGTTGCTGGTGCACGAGGCGACCTACACCGAAGCGGTGGCCAACGACGCGCGCAATGACTTTGGCCACAGCACGGCGGCATCGGTGGCGCGCTTTGCGCAAACGGTCGGCCTGCCGAATCTTGTGCTGACCCACTTCAGCGCGCGCTATCAGAAGAACGCCGGGCGTGGTCACTCGATCGACGACCTGTGCGCCGAAGCCAGCGCCCTTTACGCCGGTAAGCTGCTGCTTGCCGAAGACTTCATGCGCCTGCACCTCGGCAAGGACGGCCAGCTGACGCCCGTCGAGCCACCTCGCCCACGCCCGCCGCGCTGAACCGTAAGATCGTCTGAAAACGCAGCGCCTGCAGCCCGGCTGACTACACTGGCTGCTGCACCCGCTGTCAGCGCAAACACCCAGCATCGCTTTCGATACTCGACGGAGCCGCCGATGGAACGTCTTACCGCGAAAGACTTCGCCCCCGAACTGCTCGAGCTCTACGACTTCTACGTCCACGGCAAGCTCAGCCGCCGGGAATTCCTCGACCGCGCAGCGGCCTTCACGCTGTGCAGCATGACCGCCGTGGCGGTACTCGATGCGCTCACGCCCAACTATGCGTTGGCCCAGCAGGTCGCCTTCACCGATCCGGACATCATCGCCGAATACGTCAGCTACCCATCGCCCAACGGCCACGGTGAGGTGCGCGCCTACCTGGTCCGTCCGGCCAAGGCCGAGGGCAAGGTGCCAGGCATCGTTGTCGTCCACGAGAATCGCGGCCTCAACCCCTACATCGAAGACGTCGCACGGCGCGTGGCCAAGGCCGGTTTCGTCGCCCTTGCACCGGACGGGCTGAGTTCGGTCGGCGGCTATCCCGGCAACGACGACAAGGGCCGCGAACTGCAGGCCGCAGTCGATCCGCAGAAACTGATGAACGACTTCTTCGCCGCCATCGAATGGCTGATGGCCCACGAAGCCACCACAGAAAAGGTCGGTATCACCGGCTTCTGCTATGGCGGTGGCGTGGCCAATGCGGCGGCAGTCGCATACCCGGAGCTGGCGGCGGCGGTGCCGTTCTACGGGCGCCAGGCCAATCCGGCGGATGTCGAAAAAATCCAGGCGCCGCTGCTGTTCCAGTTCGCCGAGCACGACGAGCGCGTCAACGAAACCTGGCCCGCCTATGAAGCCGCACTCAAGGCGGCCGGCAAGCACTACGAGGCCTACATCTACCCGGGCACCCAGCATGGCTTTCACAACGACAGCACCCCGCGCTACGACGAGCAGGCGGCTGAGCTGGCCTGGCAACGCACCATCGCCTGGTTCCAGCGTTATCTGAGCTGATGCGCTCCTGCCGTAGCGGGCCATACCGCCAGTCTCCAACCCTGCGCTGACCTGATTTGCCTCCAGAACGCCCGCGCGTTGTGCCGCGCATCAGTGCGGGTTTCGGCTGCATTGTCTGCCCGAAGGCTGCAGCACACTGTCGATACATCCGCCACTGCATGTTGACGTTTACGTAAAAGACCAGTACTGCTATGTGGTCCGCACCGCTCAGGAAAGCCCTCCATGACCACTAGCGCAACGCTCGGCAACGCCCCGGCAGACCTCTGGGTACAGAGCACGCATGGGCAGATGTTCGTCCGCAGCTGGTTCCCCGACGCCGGCGCGCTGCGCCCGAACTGCGCACCGATCCTGCTGCTGCACGAGTCGCTCGGCTGCATCGAACAGTGGAAGGATTTCCCCGCCGCGCTCGCCCAGGCTACCGGCCGCACGGTGGTCGCCTATGACCGGCTGGGCTTCGGTCGCTCCGACCGCTTGACCGCTCCGCCTGCGCCGACCTTCGTGGAGGATGAAGCCGCGCATGGCTTCGCCCAAGTGCTGGACCATCTGGGTATCGAGCGTTTTGTGGTGGTCGGTCACAGCGTCGGCGGCAGCATGGCGGTGCATTGCGCTGCGCAATATCCAGCAGCCTGCCAGGCGATGATCACGATGTCGGCGGTCACCTTCGTCGAACCCCGCACGCTGGAAGGCATCCGCCAGGCCAGAAGCTGGTTCTCCGACCCCGCACAGCGCGAACGCCTGCGCCGCTACCACGGCGAGCGCAGCGACTGGGTACTCAGCGCGTGGATCGACACCTGGCTCGCGCCCGACTTCGCCTCCTGGACCCTCGCCCACGCCCTGCCTCGAGTCCGCTGCCCGGCACTGGCCATCCATGGCGACAACGACGAATTCGGCTCCGAACGCCACCCGCAACTGATCGCCCGGCACGCCGGCGGCCATGTCGAACAGGCGCTGCTGCCCGACGTCGGCCACGTGCCGCATCGCGAGCAGCCGGACGTAGTGCTGGAGCGGGTTGGACGGTTCTTGCGGGCAATCGGCTAAGGCCTTGCCTGGCGTTTCTCTCGGCGACAGGGCATTCGGAATGGGTGGCGTTGCAGCAGACGTCATTAACGGCGGATGGTCAGCCCGATTACCCGCGAGACGACCAGGGCGATGTACATCAGCCCTGCAATTTCCTCGAGCATGACCAGCGCCCGCGCCACAGGCCGCAGCGGCAGGATGTCACCGAGGCCAACACCGGAGAGTACGGTGACGCTGAGAAACAGCAGTTCCATCCACGAGCGAGGCTCATCCGGCTGCAGGTTGGCGACGAAACTGCCTGGGGCAACGAGCTGGCAGGCCGCATAGGCGTAGGCGAACGCCCACGCCAGCAGCGTGAAGGTGGCACCGACGGCAAACAGTTCGTCCGTCGTCGTGCGCTGGTCTTCCATCATGTAGCCGATCAGGCCAGCCGCCGCGTAGAAGTAGAACATCGACTCGGTCACGACCAACGCCAGGTGCAGGCCGGGCATGGCTGTCAGTTCGACGGCAAGCGTCAGTCCGAGGATCGCAGCGGCCATCAGGAACGCCAGCGAATGCAGAGTCGGGCTCCGGTTGACGATGCGCAACGCCAGGACCAGCACCACAACGCCGAATGCACCAAAGGCAGCGCGGCCGAGCGGTGTGTTTTCCATGAAGGGGTACAGCAGGATGCCGAGCAGCTGGACAAACAGCAGCGCTGCCGAGGGATAACGCACGAGGTAGGTCAGCATTGATTGCCCATCGATGTATCAGCCAGCACGGGTGTAGCCGGAGCGGAACGCGCGGCAGGGCACTGAAAGTGCCCTTAGCCCTTGAAACCCTTCGCCACCAGATAGACCTCACGCGAACGCGGGCGCGATGCTTCCGGTTTGCGGATCGACACCTTCTCGAACGAGCTGCGCACATCCTTGAGGAAGTCGTCCGAGCCTTCGCCCTGGAAGACCTTGACCACGTAGTTGCCGCCGGGCTTGAGCACCTGGCGAACCATGTCGAGGGTCAGCTCGACCAGGTACATCGAAGCGGCCTGGTCGGCGGCGGCGACGCCACTGATGTTCGGCGCGATGTCGGAGACGATCAGATCGGGCTGCCGGCCGTCGAGCATGTCGAGGATCTGCTGAAAAACGGCGTCTTCGGTGAAGTCGCCCTGCACGAAGTCGACGTTATCCAGCCCGCCCATCGGCAGAATGTCGGTCGCCAGCACCCTGCCCTTTTCACCGACGATACCGCCGGCCACTTGCGACCAACCACCGGGAGCGGAGCCGAGGTCCATGACCAGCATGCCGGGGCGTATCAGTTTGTCCTTCTCGTTCAGCTCGATCAGCTTGTAGCTGGAGCGCGAGCGCAAGCCGTCCTTCTGGGCGCGTTTGACGAAGGGATCGTTGACGTGTTCATCCAGCCAACGACGGCTGCTTTTGGATCGTTTCATGATAGAGCCAACCACGGAGAATCAAGGTAAGACGCGGACCAACAGGCGCAGCAAGGCACAACCATTGGACGCAAAGTGGCGGCGATTATAAGCCGATAATGCCGCCCCGCGGGCGCTGGTCGCAGCACACAGGGCGTGGAAGGCCATCAGCGCAGCCTGACAGGCACGAGCGGCGACGGGTACAATCCGCGCCCTACTCCCCGCCCCTTCTTCTTCCTCTGCCGGAGTCACCGGCCAGGATTACCGCCATGATTCGCATCAACGAGCTGTCCCTGCCCCTCGATCATTCCGCCGATGAGCTGCGCCAGGCCATCGTCAAACGCCTGAACATCAGAGACGCCGATCTGCTGAATTTCACCGTATTCAAGCGCAGCTACGATGCCCGGAAGAAGAACAGCGTCATTCTGTTCATCTACATCATCGATCTGGAGGCCCGCGACGAGGCGGCCGTCCTGGCGCGTTTTGCCGATGACCACAATGTGCGTCCAGCTCCGGACACCAACTACTACCCGGTAGGCCAGGCGCCAGCCAATCTGAGCGAGCGACCGCTGGTGGTGGGCTTCGGCCCCTGCGGACTGTTCGCCGCGCTGCTGCTGGCACAGATGGGCTTCAAGCCCATCGTGCTGGAGCGCGGCAAGGATGTGCGCAGCCGCACCAAGGACACCTGGGCGCTGTGGCGCAAGAAGGTCCTGACGCCGGAATCCAACGTGCAGTTCGGCGAGGGCGGCGCGGGGCTGTTCTCGGACGGCAAGCTCTACAGCCAGATCAAGGACCCCAAGTTCTACGCGCGCAAGGTGGTGCACGAGTTCGTTCGTGCCGGCGCACCGGCCGAGATCATGTATGTGAGCAAGCCGCACATCGGCACTTTCCGGCTCACCGGTGTGGTCTCGACCATGCGCGAGGAGATCATCGCCCTCGGCGGCGAAGTACGCTTCGAGAGCAAAGTGACCGATCTCGTGATCAACGATGGCCAGCTCGAAGGCGTGGTGCTGGCCAGCGGCGAGACGATCAAGAGTCGCCATGTGGTGCTGGCGCTGGGGCACAGCTCCCGCGATACCGTGCGCATGCTGCATCGCCAGGGCGTGTTCATCGAGGCCAAGCCGTTTGCCATCGGCTTCCGCATCGAACACCCGCAAGGGATGATCGACCAGGCCCGGCTGGGCAAGTACGCCGGCCACCCGGAACTCGGCGCCGCCGACTACAAGCTGGTGTACCACGCCAAGAATGGCCGTGCGGTCTACAGCTTCTGCATGTGCCCCGGCGGTACCGTTGTTGCGGCCACCTCCGAGCCGGGGCGCGTGGTGACCAATGGCATGAGCCAGTACTCGCGCAATGAGCGCAATGCCAATGCCGGCATCGTCGTCGGCATCAACCCGGAGCAAGATTTCCCTGGCGATCCGCTGGCCGGCTTAGCACTGCAGGAGCGCCTGGAGTCGCGCGCTTATGAGCTGGGTGGCAGCGATTACTGCGCACCCGCGCAATTGGTCGGCGACTTCATTCGCGGCGTGCCATCTACCGCGTTCGGCGAGGTCGAACCCTCCTACAAACCGGGCGTACGCCTGGGCGATCTGGCGCCCTCGTTGCCCGAGTATGCAATCGAGGCCATCCGCGAAGCGCTGCCGGCGTTCGGCAAGCAGATCCGCGGCTTTGATCGTGCTGATGCGGTGCTTACCGGCATCGAAACCCGCACCTCGTCGCCGGTGCGCATCACCCGTGACAACGAGACGTTGCAAAGCCTCAACCTGCGCGGTCTGTATCCGGCCGGTGAAGGCGCCGGTTACGCCGGCGGCATTCTCTCGGCAGGCGTGGATGGCATCAAGGTCGCCGAGGCGCTGGCCAAGTCGATGCTGGCTGAAGCGGAACACACCGAAGTGCAGAGCAACTGAGCGCCGCCCTGATGAAACTCGACGACATCAAGAAGCTGCACCAGAAAAAGTACCGGGCCGAGTTCGGGCATTTTCTGGTGGAGGGCGAGCATCTGGTGCTGGAGCTGCAGAAGGCGGCCTTGCATAACCCGCTGCTGCAACGCAGCGAGCTGTATGTGACCAGCGCCTACGAGCACTGGCAAAGCCCGTTCAAAACCCACCTGATCAGCGATCGCCAGATGGCGCAGATCGCCGATACCAAAACCCCCCAAGGCATCGTTGCGCTGGTGCCGATGCCAGCGATAGGCGCGCCGGTTGCTGCGCCCGTCGCGGGCGAGCGCGCCATCTACCTGCATGAAATCCAGGATCCGGGCAACCTCGGCACCATACTGCGCACGCTGGCGTGGTTCGGTGGTTTTCGCTGCCTGCTCAGCCCCGGCAGCGTCGACCCGTACAACCCAAAGGTCGTGCGTTCGAGCATGGGCGCTATCTTTCATGCGCCGATGGAGCTGGATGTTGGACTGGATTCGTTGCACACCCGCTTCGAGCGCATCGCCTGCCTGGATATGGGCGGCGAGCCGGTGCAATCGGCGAGTTTCCGCGCCTTCGATTGCTACCTGTTCGGCAACGAAGCCCGCGGCGTGCCACGCGAACAGCTGGCCTCACTCAAAGCCCAGCCATTCACGATTCCTGGGTGTGGCGCCATCGAATCGCTGAATCTGGCGGCAACAGTCAACATGTGCGCGTACGAATTGGGCAGATAGCCGCTGCTTGAGGTGGGCTGCACTATGCAGCCTGCTCGCCGACCAGGGGTATGCGCACCGTGAACGTGGTGCCGCTACCGGCCATCGACTCGAACTCGATACTGCCGTGGTGAGCATCGACTATGGCGGATGCGATATACAGTCCAAGGCCGAGCCCCGCACCCGCACCGTACTCGGCGTTGCCGCTCTGGATGTGACGCACCATCGGATTGAAGAGGCTGCTTTTTGCCGATTCGGCGATGGGCCGGCCGACGTTGTGAACCGTCAGCGCGGCGATCCCCTCATCGCTTTTCAGGCTGACCGTAATCGGTGTCCCCGCCTCGCCATGCTCGACGGCGTTGCCAATCAGATTGGCAATCACCTGCTCCATTCGCGATTTATCGAACTGCCCAGGAAGACTCGGCTCCGACTGCAGGACGATCTGTCGGTCGGGGTTGTACGCCCTCGCCTCTTCAACCATGCCTTCACACGCGAGCGCCAGATCTTCGCTGTCCATGCGCACCGGGATGCCTACGCCTGAGTGCGTACGGGTAAAGTCCAACAGGTCGCCGACGATCTTGATGGAGCGTTTCACGCTCGTATAGATACGCGACACGTTGATGGTCGGCTTTGGGGGCAGATCCCCTGTGCGTAGCAGTACGTCAGCACTCAGCAATATGGCGCCGAGGGGGCTTCGCAGGTCGTGGCCCAATATGCCGAGAAAGACATTTCGCGCGGCATCCACGGCGTCCGCATAGCTGACCACAGACTCGGCGAGGGCCTGATCGATCGCTTCGTTAAAGCGGACGATGTCGGAAATCTCGTGCTCTTTCGACGCTGCATCGGACGACATCCACAGGACCAGCACACTGGTGCGCAATGCCCGGTATTCGGCGATGACCTGCGCGATCGTGAAGCCCGAGGAATAGCGGATGTCGGCGTGGGTTTCCGCGGGAGTGGCATCTCGTGAAGGCGACGCCTTCCCATGGGATTTGGCGATCCGCGCCTTCACCGATTGGGCCGTGCGCAGATCGGCGGCGATCGCCAGCAACATCTGCTCCGCATGGTCCCGCAGCGCCACCGAATCCATGCCGTTGGCGGCGGGTGTCATCGTCTTGGCGAAGTCTTCCCACTGCTGAAGGATGGGTTCGATGTTTTCCAGAATGAAATCGGCCAAGCGCATGGTTTGCTCCTCGTGACTGAAACGGATGGTTGTAGCGACGACAGGTGTGTCAGTGAGGAGCGGAAGCCGAGACTACAGGGAAGCAGCGTCAGCAGTAGTAACTTTTAGCCGGCCGGTTTGCGTGAGCGCGCTTGCTCATATCGGGCTACCAGCATTCGCGGATAACAGCCGAAAAATAAAGCTGCCCTTTGCGCGAGTTAACAGTTTTGCGCTTGTCGCGGTGCCGGTCGATGACAGCCCTACAAGCCCCACGCATCATGCTCGCTCGACGTCGTGCCGCAGGCCCTCGCATGCAACCTACCCTTTCTGATTCATTGCTGGACTACGCCGGGCAAAGCTCGCCAGGGCGCAGGCGCAGCCATAATGAAGATGCACTGCTCTGCGCGCCGGAGCTGGGGCTCTGGGCCATCGCCGACGGCATGGGGGGGCATCAATGCGGGGAGGTTGCAAGCAGCCTGGCACTGTCTGCGCTGCAGCAGGCGATCGAGGGCGGCAATCCGCTGCAGACAGCGGTTCAGCACGCCAACCAGGCAGTACTTGACGCGGCTGTGGACGACGGCATGGGCACCACGCTGGTCGCAGCACATTTCACGGGTGCCGACTTCGAACTCACCTGGGTCGGCGACAGCCGCGCCTATCTGGTCACCTCCAACGGTATCGAGCAGCTTACGCGGGACCATAGTTGGGTGCAGATGATGATCGACGCCGGGGAGCTGAAGCCGGCCGAGGCTCAAGGCCACGCCTGGCGCAACATCATCCTGCGCTGCCTGGGACGCGAGGCGCCGCTGGAAGTCGGCGCCCACAGCGGCACCCTCAAGCCCGGCGAGCTGCTGCTGCTATGCAGTGACGGCCTGACCAACGAGCTGACCGACGCGCAGATCCATGCCAGCTGCACCTTTGCCGATACCCTCGAGAACCTGGTGGAACAGCTGATCGACCAGGCCAATGAACATGGCGGCCGCGACAACATCTCCTGCATCGTCATCGGCCGCACCGCCCCCCTCCCGGCGGCCGAGTCCCGCGGGCGGCGCTTCATCAACATGCTGTTAAAACCCCTCAAGTCGTAAGCAAGCGCGAGTTTCTACAATGCATCGGATGCTGGAAATACCGGGCTATCGCCTGCACAAGCGGCTCGGAAAAGGCGGAATGGCCGAGGTCTATCTGGCCACCCAGCTGTCGCTGGATCGCGAGGTGGCCGTCAAGGTGCTGTTGCGCACGGAAGATGCAGCGTTCACCGAGCGCTTCATCCAGGAAGGCCATATCGTCGCCTCGCTGCGCCACCCGGCGATCATCACCATCCACGACATCGGCCAGATCGCCGATGGCCGGCACTACCTGGCCATGGAATACCTCGGCGGCGGCGACCTGGCGCAACACCGCGGCATCGTCTTCTCACCATCGCGCGCGCTGGACATCATCCGTCAGCTGGCCGGCGGCCTGGCGGTGGTGCACGACGGTGGGCTAGTCCATAGAGACGTGAAGCCAGCCAATATCCTCTTCCGTGACGACGGCAGCGTGGTGCTCACCGACTTCGGCGTAGCCAAGGCCGTAGAGCTGGATAACGAGCTCACGCACTTCGGCATCGCCGTCGGCAGCCCGGCCTACAGCAGCCCGGAGCAGGCCCAGTGCCAGCCACTCGATGCCCGCAGCGACATCTACAGCCTCGGCGTGATACTCGCCGAGATGCTCACCGGGACCAACCCGTTCCGCGCCAACAGCTATCCGCAAACCGTGCTCAATCACCTGCAGATGCCCTTGCCGCAACTGCCGCCGGCGCTCGCGCCCTACCAGCCATTGCTCGACCGCATGCTGGCCAAGCAGCCGGACGAGCGCTTCGGCAATTGCCGTGAGCTGCTGGCGGCCATCGACACGCTCACCGAGCCGGACATGGACCAGACCCGCATCGCACCGGCGGCATTCATCGAGGCGCCGACCAGACGCCGCCGTCGCCGTCGTGGCATCGGCCGCTGGGCGGTGATCGGTGCGGCGCTGATCGTGACAGTCGCCGCATTGGCCGCCGGCGGCTACCAGTGGCTGCAATACAGCCGCATCAACGACTACCTGACCCGCGCCGAGGCACGCCTGGATGAGGGGCAACTGACTGCACCGGCGTTCGACAATGCCGACTACTACTACCGCCAGGCCCTGCGCCTGGATTCCGACAATGCCGAGGCCCTCGACGGCATACGCCGCGTGCTCGATGCCCGCATCGCCCAGGCACTGGAACTGGCGGCGCAACGGCTGGCAAATGATCAATTGCTGCAACCCGCCGAAGACAGCGCGGCGCACTACTACCAGCAGGTGCTGGGCTGGTTGCCGGAAAACGAGGTGGCCCGCAACGGGCTGGTGCAGGTCAGCGAGCGTTATGTCGAGCTAGCCGAAGCAGCCTACGGGCGCCGCGAGTTCGCCCTGGCGCTGGAGTACATCCAGCAGGGGCTGGAAGCCACCCCGGACTATGCGCCCCTGCTCGCACTGCACGACGCGCATGCTCAGCGGGTTGCCAAGGCCCGGGCGCCGCGCCCGGTGAAACGCACAACGGCCAGCACCTCACGCGCCGCGCCGACCAACACGCAGACCTCGCAAGCGCCGGCCAACCCGGTCAAGCGCCTGTGGAACCGGATATTCAACCAATAATTCGCCGAGCGCCGTTCGGCTCAGACCGTCGCCTGCTCCGCTAAAAGGTACCGCGCCATGCTCAGGATCCACTTCACTGACAATCGCCAAAGTCCGGTCTGGCTTGCCGATGAACGCTTCACCCTCGGCTCGGACCGCAGCAACAAGCTGGTGGCCAACGACGCCGGGGTCGCGCCATTTCACGCCGAACTGCTGCTGGAAAACCGCTTCTATTACCTCACCGATCTCGGCACGCCTGGCAGCACCTACGTCAATGACGAGAAGGTCGGCGAGCGCTACCAGATTCGTTCCGGCGACCGCCTGCGCCTGGGCGCGCTGGAACTGCAGATCGTCGATCCGGCCAAGGCCGGCACCAAGCTGGCGAGCGCCCCGCGCTGGCTGTTGCAGGTGGTCAAGGGCGAGAACCAGGGCCACAAGTACCACATCACCGGCTCGATGACCTTCGGCCGCTCGGTCAAATGCGAGCTCTGCTTCAGCGATGCGGAACTGTCCCGCCGCCACGCCGAGTTCTACCTCAAGGGCGATGTGCTGGAAGTGAAGGACCTGGCCTCAGCCAACGGCCTGCTGGTGAACCGCGAGAAGGTCACGACCGCTGTGCTGCAGCCGGGAGACCAGATCCAGCTGGGCAACACCACACTGCTGGTGATCGGGCCCAAGGTCAGCACCCCGGAAGTCGTCGACGAAGACGCTACCGTATTCGTTCGCGCCACCGACCTGCCCGCCACGGTCGCCGCCCAGCCGAAACCTTCCCGCCCCCGCCCTGCCACGCCGAACCCGCTGCACACGGCGGCACCTGTTGCCGCCGCTCCTGCTCGTGAGCCAGGTAAATCCGCATGGCGCCTTGGCATGCTGCTCGGCGCGCTGGGGCTGGCCATTGTCGCCGGGCTGGTTGCGCAGCAGATGATCTAGCAACTAACAGGCTTGAGCGGCGGTCATGCAGTGCCGCTTTCTGCCCTAGCAGCCGGCGCCTGCCCGATGAAACCTCGGCACCTGATCAATCACTACCGAACGCTACCCTTGTCCCCGACGCAGCGCCCGCAATCCTTCGAGGACCAACACCACAATCGCCGCCCAGATCGCCCCGTAGGTCAGCCACTGGTCCGGCGCGATGCTCTCGCCAAGCAGCAGCGCCACGACCACCAACAGTACCGGCTCGACATAGCTGAGCAGGCCGAACAGGGTCAGGCTGAGGTATTTGCTGGCGTTGATCATCAGCCCCAACGCCAGCGCGCTGAGCGCGCCCAGTCCGGCGATCAGCAATGGCAGGCGGGGATTGCCGGCAAGCAGGTTCAACGTGTCACCGCTGCCTAGGACGAACAGCGCAGCAACCGGCAGGCTGATGACCAGGTCGACCCAGAGCCCGCCAAGACTGGCGGTGCCGAGCTTGCGGCGCAGAACGAAGTAGCACGGGTAGCCCAGGGCAACGGCGAGTACCGGCCATGACAGTGACGAAGCCAGTAGCAGCTGGTTGCCCACGCCTACAGCCGCCAGCAGACAGGCCAGGCGTTGCAATCGACTGATCGTTTCGCCGAAAACCAGGCGCCCGGTAAGTACCAGTGTCAGCGGCAGCAGAAAGTAGCCGAGCGAAACGTCCAGCCCGTGGCCGTTGATCGGCGCCCACATGAACAGCCACAGCTGCAAACCGACCAGCGCCGAAGACAGCGGCAGCGCTAGCCACAGTCGCGCCTCTGCCGGTACGCGCACAAGGATCTCGCGGACCTCGCCCCAGCGACCGATGGCGAGCAGTAGCAACGCCAGGCAGGGTGCGGTGAGCAGAATGCGCCAGCCGTAGATCTGCTGGCCACTCAGCGGCTCGAGCAGCGACGTGTAGTAATACAGCGTTGCGAAGAGCGTCGATGCGGCGAGCGAGCCGGCGACGCCCGCCAGCCTGTTGCGAGTTTCCATGGGCTTCCTGCGATTGACGATTCGTGCCAGCCCCGACCTCAGGGCTCGACCTGGCTCCACTGCTTGTTCAGGCGCTTGTCCGAAACCGCCATCCTGGTGCCAAGCTGCTGTGCCCAGAGCGAGACGCGATATTCCTCGAGCATCCAGCGATACAGCGCCAGCTCGGCATCGCGCTTGCCTTCCTGCAGGTGCTTCTTCAGGCGTGTCTGGTACTGCTCCCAGTAGCCGGCCAGCTCGCCGGACCAGACGCGATCACGCTGCAGCTGCGCACCGATCTTCTCGAAGCGTTGCTCGATGGCCTTGAGATAGCGCGGGTACTCCTTCAGCCACTCGGCAGGCGTTTCGCGAACAAAGCCCGGATAGACCAGGTTGCCCAGCTGCGCCTTGATGTCGTTGAGCGCCACCGCCTGGGCCAAGTCGATCTTGCCCTTGAAGCGCTTCTGCAGGCCGTGCCAGTGCTTGAGTATTTCCAGCGTCAGGCGCGCCAGGCGTTCGGCATGCGCGGTCCAGTCGCCGCGCTTGCGCTCGGCCAGGGACGCCAGTGCGGCGCCGTCACGCGGTAGCTGGGCTTCGCCGTCGAGGATGCAGCTGTCGAGGCTGGCCAGCAGGATGTCCTCGACCAGCGCATCGACCTTGCCCATGTCACGGTAGAGCAGGCCCAGTTCGGTGAGCCCCGGCAGCTTGTTGCGCAGGTACTTGGCCGGCTCCGCCAGCTGCTGCAGCAACAGGCGCTGCAGGGCGCGGCGGTGCTGCCACTCGGCCTCGGCCTGGGTCGGGAAACGGCCTTCCTTGACCACCCCTGCCTCTTCCACCAGCGCCGGATAGACGGTCATCGACAGCCCGGCCATCTTCGCCTGGGCCTTTTCTGCGACCTGGGCAAAACCCTTGGCTTCGACCGGCTTCTGTTCGGCCTTCTGCTGCTGCGGCGCCAGGGCGGCCTGGCTGGCCTCGGCGAAGCGCGCGGTGAGTTCAGCCAGATCACGCCCCTCACCGAGGAACTTGCCGCGGGCGTCGACCACCTCGATGTTCATCTTCAGATGGCTTTCCAGACCGGCTGCCGCCTCGGCCCAGGCGTCGTCCGATACGCGTGCACCAGTCATGCGCAGCAGTTCACGGCCCAGCGCCTGCGGCAGCGCGCCTTCACCGAAGGTGATCTTGGCCAGCGCGGCGCCGACGAAATCCGGCACCGGTACGAAATTCTTGCGCAGTGCCTTGGGCAGGTTGCGCACCAGCGCCACCGCCTTGGTTTCCAGCAGCCCCGGTACCAGCCAGTCGAGCCGCTCGCTGCGCAATTGCGGCAACAGCGGCGCCGGCACACGCAAGGTCACGCCATCGCGCGGGTGGTTGGGCTCGAAATGGTATTCCAGCGGCAACTGCAGCTCGCCAATGCGCAGGTAATCCGGGTACTGCGCGGCGGTGACCTCGCTGGCCTCGCGGGCGAGCACGTCCTCCTCGCGCATGATCAAGAGCTGCGGGTTCTTCGCGCTTTCGCGTTTGTACCAGTTCTCGAAACTGGCGGTCTGGTAGATGTCCGCCGGCAGGCGCGCATCGTAGTAGTCGAACAGGGTTTCCTCGTCGGCGAGGATGTCGCGGCGCCGCGCCTTGGCTTCCAGCTCGTCGAGGCGTTCGAGCAGCTCGCGATTGGCGCTGAGCGCGCGGGCACGGCTGTGCATCTCGCCGCGCACCAGCCCTTCGCGGATGAACAACTCCCGGGCAGCGGGCGGGTCGATGGGCCCGTAATGCACCGGGCGGCGGCCGACGACGATCATGCCGTAAAGCGTTACCTGCTCGTAGGCCACCACTTGGCCGCGCTTCTTTTCCCAATGCGGCTCGAAGTGGTTCTTCTTGATCAGATGCCCGGCCAGCGGCTCGATCCAGTCCGGTTCGATCTTGGCGACCATGCGCGCGAACAGCTTGGTGGTTTCCACCAGCTCCGCGGCCATCAGCCAATTGGGCTTCCTGCGTCCGATCACACTAGATGGATGCACCCAGAAGCGCCGCTGGCGCGCGCCGAGGAAGTCGCCCTCCTCGGTCTTGTTGCCGATCTGGCTGAGCAGGCCGGCGAGGATCGCCTTGTGCACCGCGGCGTAGCTCTTGGCCTTCTGCGCGGCCTCGCTGGCTTCGGCCTGCTGACGGAGGATGACGTTGACCTTGGTGTCCTTGGTCGGTGCGGGTTGGGCGCTGGCCACCGCCGAACGCGTGGAAGAGGCTTCGCCGTCTTCCACCCTACGTGCCTTGTCGGCGTGCGGTGGTTGGCCGGAGCCATCCGCCGACCTGCCCGGACCAAGCTTGAGTTCGCGGGCGATCAGCGTCAGCTGACGATGGGCGTCGCGCCACTCACGCAGACGCAGGTAGTTGAGGAAGTTCTTCCGGCACCAGGTGCGCAGTGGGTTGGAGCCCAGCTCCTGGCGCTTCTCCTCGAAACCGCGCCAGAGATTGATCAGCGCGGCGAAGTCCGAGTCCGGGTCCTTCCATTGCGCATGGGCCTGGTCGGCCGCCTGCTGGCGGTCGGCCGGACGTTCGCGCACGTCCTGCACCGAGAGTGCGCTGGCAACAATAAGCACCTCCGCCAGGCTGCCTTGCTGTGCGGCTTCGAGAAGCATGCGACCCAGTCGCGGGTCGATCGGCAGGCGCGCCAGCTGGCGGCCCAGCGGGGTCAGCTGATTCTCGCGGTTGACCGCCGAAAGTTCCTGCAACAGGTTGAAGCCATCGCTGATGGCCTTGCCATCCGGCGGCTCGATAAAGGGGAAATCCTGGATGTCGCCCAGGCGCAAATGCAGCATCTGCAGGATCACGGCGGCGAGGTTGGTGCGCAGGATCTCCGGATCGGTGAATTCGGGCCGGCCGAGGAAGTCTTCCTCGCTGTAAAGCCGAATGCAGATACCCGGCTCCACCCGCCCGCAGCGCCCCTTGCGTTGGTTGGCGCTGGCCTGGGACACCGCCTCGATCGGCAGCCGCTGAACCTTGGCGCGGTAGCTATAGCGGCTGATGCGCGCGGTACCGGAATCGATCACGTAGCGGATACCGGGCACGGTCAGCGAAGTCTCGGCGACGTTGGTGGCCAGCACGATCTTGCGCCCCGGTCGCGGCTGGAAAATCTTCTGCTGCTCGGCCGGCGTCAGCCGCGCATATAGCGGCAGCACCTCGGTGAACTTCAGATTGGCCTTGCGCAGCACCTCGGCCGCGTCGCGAATTTCGCGTTCGCCGGGCAGGAACACCAGCACATCGCCGGGGCGCTTGCCGACGCTCTGCTCGTGGGCGGCGATCTCGTCCAGCGCGGCGAGGATGCCCTGGTCGACGGTCAGGTCGTCCTCGACCCGATTGCCATCCTCGTCGATCTCCGCCGCCAGTGGCCGATACCAGGTTTCCACCGGGTAGGTACGCCCGGAGACCTCGACGATGGGCGCACCGTCGAAATGCTCCGAAAAGCGCTGCAGGTCGATGGTCGCCGAAGTGATAATGACCTTCAGATCCGGCCGCCGCGGCAGCAGGGTCTTGAGAAAGCCGAGCAGGAAGTCGATGTTCAGCGAACGCTCGTGGGCCTCGTCGACGATGATGGTGTCGTAACGCTCGAGGAAGCGGTCATGCTGCGTCTCGGCCAGCAGGATGCCGTCGGTCATCAGCTTGATCAGCGAGCTGTCCTTGCTCTGATCCTCGAAGCGCACCTGATAACCCACCAGCTCACCCAGCGGCGTGCCGATTTCCTCGGCCACGCGAGTCGCGACGCTGCGTGCCGCCAGCCGGCGCGGCTGGGTATGGCCGATCAGCCCGTGTACGCCACGGCCGATTTCCAGGCAGATCTTCGGCAGCTGGGTGGTCTTGCCCGAGCCGGTCTCACCGGCGATTACCAGCACCTGGTGTTTTTCCAGCGCGGCCTTGATCTCGTCGCGCTTGGCGGCGATTGGCAGGCTATCGTCGTAGCGAATGCGCGGCACACTCTGCCGACGCGCCTCAACCTTGGCCACCGAAGCCTGGAAGCGCTCCAGCCACTGGGCCAATTTGGCCTCGTCCGGCTGCTTTCTCAGCTCGTGCAGCTGCCGGCGCAGGCGGTGGCGATCAGCGAACAGGGCCTGGTCGAGATTCTTCAGCAGGGTATCGATAGCGGGCGTTGCGTCGGTCATGGACAGCCGTGGGGCAATTCGAGAAGGGCGCGATTGTCGCAGATTTGCCCGGCCGGCCGAAGGGAAAGGGTGTGCAGGGACCGCGCCGGCATGCCGGCGCGG
>NZ_JXXD01000049.1 GCF_000935215.1 Stutzerimonas stutzeri | reverse complement strand
GCCGCGTAGAGGCGGGCGCCGGGCAGCCCTCGAAAGCGCACGCCGTAGCCGGCCTGACGCGCGACGCGGCGGGTCAGTTCGGCCAGCTCGCCGCGTGCCATGCCGTGGGCATCGGTGTAGATGGCCGGGGCGAACTCGTAGTAGCCGACGTTGAGGACGCGTTGCGAAACGGGATTGGCCAGGACCGCGGCTGGTAAGCCGAGAAGGGAGGCCAGGGCCAGATAGATGAATGCTTTCAATGGATCGATCGCTGCCTTGCGCTGTTCCAACAAGCATGCGCAGCCGATGCCCGGTTGTCCATGAGCCATATTGCTGCAGCAGCGTGAGGAATGTCGGCCTATATCGACCTATGCTCATACCGAAAGGCAGGCGTGCGGCACGAAGGAGTAGGGGTATGCAGCGCAAGGTGTTCGATCGCAAGGTGTTCAACCGCAAGCTGGTGGTGATCACCGGCGGCTGTGCCGGGATCGGCCGCGCGCTGGCGGTGCGCATGGCCCAGGCTGGCGCGCGGCTGGTGATCTTCGATCTGCATCAGGATGCGCTGGATGGCCTGGTGCAGCATCTGGCCGATCACCACAATGCCGATGCGCTGGGGTTGTGCTGTGACGTCAGCGATGCCGAGGCGGTGCAGCGCGCGATTGCGCTGGTGGTGGAGCGTTACGGCGGCATCGACGTGCTGGTCAACAACGCCGGCATCACTCACCGCAGCCCGGTAGCGAATACCAGCCTGGCAGTGTTCGAGCGGGTGATGGCGGTGAATTTCTACGGCGCGTTGCATTGCACTCAGGCCGCGCTGCCCAGTCTGATCTCCCGCGGCGGGCAGATCATTGTGCTCAGCTCGCTTTCGCAGTATTCGCCGGTGCCCAACCGGGCCGCCTACAACGCCAGCAAGCATGCCCTGCACGGATTGTTCGAGACGCTGCGTTGCGAGCTTCGGGAAACCGGCGTCAACGTCATGCTTGTCTGCCCCGGCTACACCGCCACCGATCTGCGCAAGAACGTGCTGGTCGGCGATGGTTCGACAGCGCCAACCCCTGCGTTGGACATCGGTCGGGTCGCTTCGCCGCAGGATGTGGCCGAGGCGATCTATCAGGGCGCGCTGCGCCGGCGCCGGCTGCTGGTGCTGTCCAACCTGGACTGGAAAGCCCAGCTGCTGGCGCGCTGTTTTCCGCGGTTGTACCAGAGCCTGCTGTTGCCGCGGCTGCTTGGCGGGCGCGCCTCCTGAACGCAGCCGGCTAGCTGCCGCTGCCGTAGAGTTGCTGCATCAGCGCCTCGTCCCAGTAGGACGCCTCGATCTTGTGGCCGTCCAGATCGCGTACGAAACAGCCGTAGTAGGGCTCGCCATATTCCGGGCGCGGGCCGGGTGCGCCCTCATCGCTTGCGCCGGCGGTGATCGCCGCGCGATGGAAGGCGTCGACCTCGGCCTGATTCGCAGCGAAAAAACCGACATGGGTGCCGTTGCCCACCGACGCGCTGCCGCCGTCGATGGGTCGTTGAATCCAGAATTCCGGGTATTCACGGCCCCAGGCGACGGCGCCGGGGTGTTCGAGGATGCGCCTGCAGCCAAGGGTGGCGAGGACCTGGTCGTAGAAGGCAACCGCTTCGTCGAAGCGATTGCTGCCCAGTGAAATGTGCGAAAGGATGCTTGGGTTCTGGTCGGCCATGGCGGGGTCTCCTGATGTGGCCGGAGCAAGCCTAGCAGGCTCTGTGCGCCTCGCCTGAACCTCCGTCGAAAGACCGCTCAGCCGTTGTCCGGCTGGCGTGTCGGCGGCTCGGTGCAGAGCATGAAGCAGCGGAACAGCATGATCGTCGGCAGCAACTGCAGCAGGCCGACCACGGCGTCCAGCAACATCGCCGGCAACAGTGGTGGCGTCTGCTCGGCGAACAGCTGGGCGGCGATCCAGATTTCCAGCATCCAGATCGGCAACAGCACGGTCATCACGCAGCCCAGTATCAGCAGAAAATGCCCGCGGGTGAGGGCGAAGCTCTCCTTTAGCGCCGCCAGCGGTGTCAGGCCACGCAAGACCAGCAGGTACTCGGCGAAGGCGATCTTGACCATGACCCAGATGCCGGGCAGCACGAACAGCGAGGCGCCGAGCATGATCAGCAGTGAGCCGAGCCCCGAGAGCACGGCCAGTGCTGGCCACAGCGGCAGGGCCCGGGCGTAGACCGCACGCAGCGCCGGATCGTGGCCACGGCTGCGCGCATCCAGATAAAGGATCAGCGCGCCGACGTACAGCGGATAGAAGATCAGGCCCACCAGCAGGTCCAGGGCGGGCAGGACGTTTTCGCCGAGCCAGTGATCGAGCGCCAGGCGTGTCGCGCTTTCGAGCAGGATCAGCGGCAGGCAGAGCCGGACGATGGTCAGGAAGTGGCGGGAGTAGAAGAACCAGGCGTCACGCAGGATGGCAAGAACGTTCATTGCAGACCGAAGGTGAATTAATCGTTTCGGGGCGCCACTGTAACGGATGCGGCAAGGACGGGACATGTGCGATTTCGCCGTCCATACTGGAGCCCCCTTTCAGATTCGGGCCGCCGCGTGAAGAAGATCGCCCTGTTCGCCGATGTACAGAACCTCTACTACACCGTGCGGCAGGCCCATGGCTGCCACTTCAACTATTCCGCGTTGTGGGCCGATGTCAGCCGTCGCGGCACCATCGTCGAGGCCTATGCCTACGCCATCGAGCGCGGTGACGCACGCCAGCAGCAGTTTCAGCAAATCCTGCGCAACCTCGGTTTCACGGTGAAGCTCAAGCCCTATATCCAGCGCAGCGACGGCTCGGCCAAGGGCGACTGGGACGTGGGCATCACCATCGACGTGCTGGACGCGGCGGCCCGGGTCGACGAAGTGGTGCTGGCTTCCGGCGACGGCGATTTCGACCTGCTGCTCGAGCGGGTGCGGGCTGGCGGTGCTGAGGCGACTGCCTACGGCGTGCCTGGGCTCACCGCCCAATCGCTGATCCGTGCCGCAACGCGTTACGTGCCGATCGAAGGTGACCTGCTACTGCGTGGCTGAACGTACCGTCCGTTCTTTGTAAGAGCGAGTGGCTTCTGGACGGTGGAAAATGCTTCGCAGTTTTCCACCCTACTTCTCGCGAATAGGCGCGTCGAATACCGGTGACGTAGGGTGGATGACGCTCCACCCATCCACCGAAACGACGACGTCAGGCCCTGCCGAGTGCCGCCTGGCGCTTGCGCACGGCCGCTTCGATACCGGCGGCATCCAGGCCGCACTCGGCGAGCATTTCGCTCGGCTTGGCGTGCTCGACGTAGTAGTCGGGCAGGCCCAGATGCAGCATCGGTTTGAGAATGCTTTCGCCAGTGAGGAACTCGGCTACCGCGCTGCCGGCGCCAGCCATGATGCTGTTCTCTTCGATCGTCACCAGCAACTCGTGGCTGGCGGCCAACTCGCGCAGCAGGGCTTCGTCCAGCGGTTTGACGAAACGCATGTCGACCACCGTGGCGTCCAGCGTCTCGCCGACCTGCAGCGCCTCTGGCAGTTGCACACCGAACACCAGTAGCGCCACCTTGCTGCCCTCACGGCGTACTGCGGCCTTGCCGATCTCCAGCGGCTCCAGTCCCGGCTCGATGGTGGCGTTGGGGCCGCTGCCGCGCGGATAGCGCACCGCGGCCGGGCCTTCGAAGCGGTAGCCGGTGGTGAGCATGCGGCGCATCTCGTTCTCGTCGCTGGGCGTCATCACCAGCATGCCGGGGATGCAGCGCAGGTAGGAGAGGTCGAAGCTGCCGGCATGCGTCGGGCCGTCTTCGCCGACCAGTCCGGCGCGGTCGATGGCGAACAGCACGTCGAGGTTTTGCACCGCAACGTCGTGGATCAACTGATCGTAAGCGCGCTGGAGGAACGTCGAGTAGATCGCCACCACCGGCTTCATGCCTTCGCAGGCCATGCCGGCCGCCAGCGTCACCGCGTGCTGCTCGGCGATGGCGACATCGAAGTAACGCTGCGGGTAGCGCTCGCTGAAGGCCACCAGGTCCGAACCTTCCTTCATCGCCGGGGTGATGCCGGTCAGGCGCGGGTCGGCGGCGGCCATGTCGCACAGCCACTGGCCAAACACATTGGAGTACTTGGGCCCTGAGGGCTTCTTCGGTTTGACCGGGGCGCCGACCGGCTCCAGCTTGCTGATCGCATGCCAGGTGATCGGGTCGGCTTCGGCGGGGGCGAAGCCCTTGCCCTTCTTCGTCACCACATGGAGGAACTGCGGGCCGTCGAGGTCGCGCATGTTGCGCAGGGTGGCGATCAGCGTCGGCAGGTCGTGGCCGTCGATGGGGCCGATGTAATTCCAGCCGAGTTCCTCGAACAGCGTGCCGGGCACCAGCATGCCCTTGGCGTATTCCTCGGTGCGGCGGGCGATTTCCCAGGCGCCCGGCAGGCGCGAGAGGATCTTCTTGCTGCCTTCGCGCATGCTTGAGTAGGTGCGGCTGGAGAGAATCTTGGCCAGGTAGTTGGACAGCCCGCCGACGTTGCGCGAGATCGACATGTCGTTGTCGTTGAGCACCACCAGCATGTTGGCGCCGACTTCCGGGGCGTGGTTGAGCGCCTCGAAGGCCATGCCGGCGGTCAGGGCGCCATCTCCGATCACGGCGATGGACTTGCGCTGCTCACCTTTCAGACGGGCGGCGACCGCCATGCCCAGGGCGGCGCTGATCGAGGTGCTGGAGTGACCGACGCCAAAGGTGTCGTACTCGCTCTCCGAGCGGCGCGGGAAGGCGGCCAGGCCGTCCTTCTGACGCAGCGTGGCCATGCGCTCGCGGCGCCCGGTGAGGATCTTGTGCGGATAGGCCTGATGGCCCACATCCCATACCAGCCGGTCATCCGGGGTGTCGTAGACGTAATGCAGGGCGATGGTCAGTTCGATCACGCCGAGGCCGGCGCCGAAGTGCCCGCCAGTGTGGCCGACGCTGTACAACAGCTCCTGGCGCAGTTCGTTGGCAAGCTCTTCGAGTTCCGCCTCGCCCAGTCGGCGCAGCTGTTCGGGGGTCGCCGCTCGGTCAAGAACGGGCGTCGCGGGGCGAACCCGAGGGATCTCGTGAAAAGTCTTGGGCATCAGGCGGATCATTGTTGTTGAAAAAAGAGCGGCAGTTTACCCGAAGGGTCCTTCGATAAGAACGGCCCCGGGTCCGGTAGGGGTTTGACTGCTATTTCAGCGAAAGGCTCAGTTGCGTCGTTCGACGATGTAGCGCGCCAGCTCGCGCAGCGGCTCGGCGGCGGTATCGAACGGGCGCAGCGCGTGCAGTGCCTGGTCGCGCAGCTCCAGCGCGTAGGCCTTGGCCGCGTCCATGCCGAGCAGTGCCGGGTAGGTCGGCTTGTCCCGGGCGATGTCGGCGCCCTGGTGCTTGCCCAGGGTCGCGGTGTCGCTTTCGACGTCGAGAATGTCGTCCTGCACCTGGAAGGCCAGGCCGATGGCGCGTGCATACTGGCTCAGCGAGGCGAGGTTGTCGGCGTCGGCATGGCCGCTGGCGAGCGCGCCGAGCTGCACGCTGGCTTCGATCAGCGCGCCGGTCTTGTGCCGGTGCATCAGCTCCAGGGCGTCGCGATCGAGCTTGAGGCCGACCGAACCGAGGTCGATGGCCTGGCCGCCGACCATGCCGGCCGGCCCTGCGGCGCGGGCCAGCACGGCGAACATGCGCAGACGCAGCGCGGCGTCCTGCGGATTGCGCTCGGCCTCGGCCATGGCCTCGAAGGCCAGGCTCTGTAGGCCGTCGCCGGCAAGGATCGCGCAGGCCTCGTCGTAGGCCTTGTGAGTGGTCGGCTGGCCGCGACGCAAATCGTCGTCGTCCATCGCCGGGAGGTCGTCGTGTACCAGCGAGTAGGCGTGGATCAGCTCGACGGCACAGGCCGCGCCGTCAGCATCGGCCTTGTCACCATTCAGCGCTTCGCAGGCGGCGTAGACCAGCAGCGGGCGGACCCGTTTACCGCCGTTCATCACGCTGTAGCGCATGGCCTGATAGAGGCGTTCGAGTTGCGGCAGTGGTGCGGTGAAAAGGATTTCGAGGCAAGCGTCGACGCGCTGCTGAGCGCTTTTCTGGTAGGCGCCGATCATCATGCTTCGGGGTCCGACTCGAAGGGAGCTTCCTGCAGGCTGCCGTCGCGCTCGAGGAGAATCTGCACCTTCTGCTCGGCCTGGCTCAGCGCGGCCTGGCAGTCGCGGGTCAGTCCGATGCCCTGTTCGAAGCAGGTCAGCGAGTCTTCCAGCGACAGCTCGCCGCTTTCCAGGCGTTCGACCAGCTGTTGCAGCTCGGCGAGGGATTGTTCGAAATCGAGGGCAGCTTTCTTGCGGGCCATGGGGGAACCTGTCGTCGGCGGCGAGTCGGAAACGGGCGCGACATTAGCAAAGAAACGCCCGCGGCAGCCACAAGGTTCGCCCGCGTGATGTGTATCCAGCTGCGTAAGGTGGCGGGATGCTGCCTGAGGTCAGCGAGCGCTAACCATGCTGCTCGCGCAGGCGTCGAGTGCGCTCGGCGAGCGGCAGCTTCGGGCAGCTGTCGCAGAGCTCGCCATCGGCGCGGCGGAAATGCTGGCAGCAGGCCTTGCGCTGCAAGCCGAGACGGGTGCCTCCATCGGTCAGCTGCACCGCCAGCAGGCCGCTGGCGCCCTGCATGCCGCACGCATCCAGCCAGGCATCGGCGCGACGGCAGAGCTGCAGGTTGCCGCAACCATCGGTCCGTTGCGCGTGCAGCAGAGCAGCCATCACGCAATCCGCGGCGAGGCGTTGCGCCAGCTTCGGATGCAGACCGAGCAACGCACCACAGGCCGCATGGGCCTGGGCGCAGAACTGGCGGATCTGCTGCCCGGCATGCCGCAGCAGGTGCTGGGCGTCGGCGCGCAGCAGCTGATGATCCGGCAGGCAGAAACCGGCGACGAAGCCCTGCTGCATACCTTGCGCGATGCCCTCCAGTTCGGGCGACTGGTCGTCGAGTTGCACGGCCAGCACCTGCAGATAGATCGGCTGCCAGACCAGCAGCGTCCAGCAGCGCGCCGCCCAGTAGTGCCGGCCCGCTTCCGGGTGCGCTGCCTGCCAGTGCCCCAGCAAGTCCGCCAGTGGCTGCGGGCGATCGAGCATCAGCTCGTCGGGTCTTGGCGAGCCGACGCGCCCGTCCAGTCCCGGCAGGGCGCTGCGCACCCGCAGCAGCAGGTCGTTCAGCGCCTCGTCATCCGCCCATTGGGTTTCAGCGTTCCGGAGCATAGGGCGCGACGGGGTTTTTCAGGGTGCCGGCGAATTTCAGTGCACCGGCCGGATCGGCCAGATCCAGCATCTGCCGGTTGTTGCCCAGTTGCAGACGGTTCAGGCAGGAGCGGGCGAATTCCTCGGCGAACAGGTCGTAGCGGGCGAACTTGTCGCGCAGCTGAGGCTGGCTGGCCTGGTAGTCGGCGATGCAGTCGGCGACCTGTTGCCAGAAGCGCTGTTCCGGCAGGTCGACCTGCTCATCGAGAATCTGACTGAGGTAGCGGAAGAAGCCGTCGAACACGTCGGTGAAGATCGACAGCACCTTGAGCTCGTCGGGCACCGATACCGCGAGACGGCCTACGGCCTCGGGGATCTGCGCGTCGCCATCGAGAATCACCGCTTCCTCGCCGATGTCCTTCATCAGCACGCGAACCGGTACATGATCTTCCAGCACCAGGATCAGGTTCTCGCCATGCGGCATGAACACCAGATCGTGGGCGTAGAAGCAATGCAGCAGCGGCGTCAGATAGGCGTTGAGATAGCGGCGCAGCCAGCGGTCGGCGGTCAGCCCCGAGGCGCTGATCAGCGTCGGCAGCAGGGCGCGTTCGTCGCCATCGCTGTGCAGCAGCGCGGCCATGGTCATCAGCCGCTGGCCGGGTTCGATGTGACCCAGCGGGCTCTCCCGCCACAGCGCCGAAAGCATCTTGCGATAAGGACTGCTGGCCGGCATTGCCTGCTCGTAATAGGGATTGCGATAGCCGATGGCCGCGACTTCGCGCAGCAACTGGAAGCCGCAGTCGCGCAGCAGCGGGTCGTTGGCCACGCGCTCGGCAAGGTAGGCGTTGATCGCGGGCGTCGCCTGCATGTAGTAGGGCGACAGCCCGCGCATAAAGCCCATGTTGAGGATCGACAGGGCGGTCTTCACGTAGCGCCGCTGCGGCTGGCTCTGGTTGAAGAAGGTGCGGATCGACTGCTGCGCGAGGTAGCGGTCATTGCTCAGGCCGAGATGGACGATCTGCCGGTTGGCGATCTCTGCGGCGAAGCCGATGGCGAGGATGTTGTGCCACTGCCAGGGGTGCGCGGGCATCAGCAGGTAGTCGTCGGGGTCAAGCTGCAGCGCTCGCAGCTGGCTATGAAACACGTCGAGCTGACCAGCCAGCTCCTCGCGCAGCAGGGTCGGCTGGTCGAGCCCGTCGATGGCGCTGTAGCTGGCGCGGCTGCGGTGCACGGCAAGCCAGACCAGACGCACCGGGCTCGCCGCTTCCGGCGCATAGGAGCGGTAATCCTGGGCGTCGAAGCCCATCCGCCCGTTGTTGGCGACGAAGCCCGGGTGGCCTTCGCGCATGCCGGTCTCGATCTGCTGGAAGTCCGCCAGGGCCAGCTGGGCAGCGCTCAGCGGGCTGTTGGCGAGCTTGTAGGCGCTGCCGAACAGGGTGCTGCTGATCTCGTCGAGGTAGACCGGCAGGTTGTTTTCCGAGATGCCCAGAGTGTCGGCGAACTCGATGATAAAGCTCAGCGCGTCCAGTGGCTGCGGCTGGCCATCGGTGAATTTTTCGATGGAGTCGGTAACGATGGACCAGTGGTCCAGCGCCAGCCTTCGTGCCTTGAAGCGGTACTCGGTCGAGCTGTCCGGCACTGCGACGCGGTAGTGACTGTCGCCCAGCGGCTCGGGGCTGAACAACTTCTCGTGGCTGAACTCGGCCAGGGCTTTCTTCACCAGCAGGCGATTGGCGCGGGCCCAATGTTCGGCCTGCAGGTGTTCGGTGGCCAGATCGCCGGCGGCGGTTGGCAGTTGCACGAGCTGATTCATTGCGGATTCTCCTGAAGGGTGGCGAGGAACTGCGCGCGGGTGCAGAACGCCAGACAGGCATCCTTTTCCGGTAGCTGCAGCAGGCGCTGGTAGACGAAGCCGACACGCTGATTCAAGGCGTGCACCTTGGCGTTGCGCGCATCCGGCTCGACGACGATGCGCCGCGCGAATGGGTCGGCGAACTGGTAGGCGAGGATGCTGCGCATGACTTCCAGGCTGAAGCCGTGCACGGGCTTTTCGCAGGGGGCGAGCAGCAGGTGCATGCCGCGGTCGCCGGGGCGCACCTGGTAGTGGTCGGCGAGGCGGTCATGGGCTGGGTGATAGCCCTCGAACAGGAACGCGGGTTCGCCGTTGCACATACCGAGGGCAATGTCGCGATGACTGCTGTGCTGGATCTCGTCGACGTAATTGGCCAGCTGCGCCAGGCTCAAATGGCCCATGGCCCAGAAGCGCGCGTAGTCGCGGCGCAGCCAGTCGTGCAGCAGCGGCAGATGCTCGGCCTGCAATGTCTCGAAATGCATGGCGCCGAGCCTGCAGTAGCGAACGAAGCGCGGACCATCCGCGCGGGAAAGAGCGGTATTCATGATTTGGCTCCACAGAGAGACGCGCTGACTGGTGCTGAAACCAGCAGCCAGCGCAGTACGTAGGCGGTGAGAACGAGGCCGAGGGCGGACAGGAAGAACGGCGCGGCGAGGCCGGCATCGCGCACCACCAATCCGGCGAGCCACGAAGCGGCGAGCACGCCGAGGTTCTGGAAGATGTTGATCAGGCTGTAGTCGCGGCCGTAATGCTCCGGCCGGCTAAGAGCGAACAGTCGCGCATCCAGCGCGACGGTGAGCTGGTACAGCGCCCAGCCGAACAGCACGCGCCCGGCCAGTACCAGCGGCATCTGCTCGATGCCCTGCAACGCCAGCCCGGCGGCCCCCAGCAGCAGCCAGGCGGTCAGGTGCTGCCCTGCGTGGTAGTGCAGGGCCAGGGCTAGCAGCGCCAGCATGCCGGGAATGGCATAGACCAGACCGGTGATCCAGCTGGCCTGAGGCCCACCGAGCTGCTCCCAGTACACCGTGAAGAACGGCCGCGCCAGGTAGATGCAGAAGTAGAACGCCAGCATCAGCAGGCACAGTCGGGCAATGGCCAGATGTTCTTCCCGTGGCCTCGGTGGTGTGCTTGCATCGACCCGGGTCGGCTGCGGCGCATGGCGCAACAGCAGCAGGCTGACGGCCATCTGCACGAAGTCCATCAGGCCCATCAGCACGAACATCCGCGCCGGACTGAGGTAGTGCAGCACCCCGCCGCCCAGCGTCGCGCCGGCAATTGCGCCCAGGTGCACGACTACCGAGAGCAGGCCGATGGTGCGTACCTGCTGGTCGGCGCCCACCAGGCCCATCACGTAGGGATACATCAGCAGGTAACTGGCCTTGAAGGCGATCATCGTCAGCGATACCGGCCAGAACAGCCATTGCTGCTCGATCGCCGCGCAGGCCAGCGCCAGCAGCCCGGCCATCAGCTGACCGAAGATCAGCAGCCGCAGCGGATGCGCATGCCTGGACAGGCGCACCCACAGTGGCAGGGCGAGCATCGCCACCAGGCACACCGCGGCCAGGTACAGCCCGACCTGCTCGCTGCGCAACTCGCCGAAGCGTTCGGCGAAGTACTGCGGGTAGAACGGCATCAGCAGGCTGTCGCCGAGCACCGCCAGCAGCGTCATGCCGATCAGCGCGCGACGCAGCGTCATCGCGCCGCCACCGCGCCCTGCGGTGCCAGCGATCGCGGCAGGCTGAACTGCTGGAAGGCGATCTTCGTCTCCACCGCGTAGTGCTCGCGCCCGCAGATCTCGCGCAGGATTGAGGCGTTGCGGTAGCAGCCCATGCCGAGATCCGGCGTCACCAGGCCGTGATCGACGAGCCCGGCGTTCTGAACGAAGACCTCGCCGCCGTTGCGGTCGATGCTGTAATTGCGCGCCACGGCGAAGCGTTCCGGTGCCTGCCAGGCGATACGCTCGGCAATCGGCTGGATAAATCGCGGAAGGCGGTACTGATACCCGCTGGCCATCACCAGTGCGTCGCAGCGGTGGCGATAGCTCTGCTCCAGCTCGTGCTGGAAGAACTCCAGCTCCAGCGTGCCATCGCCCAGGCGCTGGCAGCGGCGCAGCTCGGCGTTGGTCAGCAGCTGGGTCGGCACCTCGCCCTTGAGGCTCTGGTTGTACAGCTCGTCGTAGATGGCGTTGATCAGGGTGGCGTTGATGCCCTTGTACAGGCCCTTCTGGCTGTCGATGAGCTTTTCCCGGGTGCTGCGCGGCAGGCTGTGGAAGTAGTCGATGTACTCCGGGCTGGTCATCTCCAGCGTCAGCTTGGTGTATTCCAGCGGGAAGAAGCGCGGCGCCCGGGTGATCCAGTTGAGCTGGTAGTCGTGGCGGTCGATTTCCTGCAACAGGTCGTAGTAGATCTCGGCCGCGCTCTGACCGCTGCCAACCACGGTGATCGAGCGCTTGCCCTGCAGGCGCGGCTTGTCCTGCAGGTAGTTGCCGCTGTGGCTGACGTGCTCGGCCAGTGCCTCGCAGCAGGTCGGCAGATAGGGCGTGGTGCCGGTGCCGAGTACCAGGCGGCGGGTGAGGAACTCGAAGCCCTCGCCGCTGCGCGTGTGCACGCCGCGCACCCGATAGCAGCGGTGCTCGTCGAGGTAGTCGACCTGCTGGACGAAATGCCCGAAGCGCAGGCTGTCGAGCTGCTCGACCACCCACTGGCAGTACTGGTTGTATTCGCGGCGCATCAGGAAGAAGTCTTCCTTGATGTAGAAGGCGTACAGCCGCCCGATCTGCTTGGCGTAGTTGAGAAAGCTGAAACGGCTGGTGGGGTCGGCCAGGGTCACCAGATCGGCCATGAACGGCGTCTGCAGGGTGGCGCTGTCGAGCATCATGCCGGGGTGCCAGTTGAAACCCTCGGCGCGGTCGAGGAACAGGCAGTCGAGCCCGTCGATGGGCTCGGCCAGGCAGGCCAGGCCAAGGTTGAACGGGCCGATGCCGATGCCGATGAAGTCATACAGCTTGCTCATGTGCGATCTCCTTACTGGTTGGCGGCAGTGGGCTGGTCGAGCAGGCGGGCGCCGTGGTTGCGAATCAGCTCGACGATGGCGCGCAGGTCGTCCAGCGTGGTTTCCGGATTGAGCAGGGTGAACTTGAGGTACTGCCGGCCCTCGACCACGGTGGCGGCAATGACCGCCGCGCCGGAGCGGAAGATCGCCTTGCGGATCTCGCGGTTGATCTCGTCCAGGCGCTCGTCCGCCACGCCTGCGGCGACGAAGCGGAAGACCAGGGTGCTCAGGCGCGGGGCGAAGACCTCGAAGGCCGGGTCGTCGGCGAGCAGGCGATGGGTGTCGGCAGCGCGGTCGATGACCTCCTCGAACATCGCGCCGAGATGCTCGGCACCGAGGATTCGCAGGGTCAGCCAGAGCTTCAGCGCGTCGAAGCGGCGGGTGGTCTGGATGCTCTTGTTGACCAGGTTCGGCGTGCCCTCGCGGGTCTGGCTGCGTGGGTTGAGGTAGTCGGCGTGGTGAGTGATGTAGCTCAGGTGCTGACGCTGGCGAACGAAGAATCCGCTGCAGCTGACCGGCTGGAAGAACGACTTGTGATAGTCGACGGTGACCGAGTCGGCATGCTCGATGCCGGCCAACCAGTGGCGGTAGCGCGGCGCAACCAGCAGGCCGCCGCCATAGGCCGCGTCGACGTGCAGCCAGACGCCATAGTGCTGGCACAGCGCGGCGATTTCCGGCAGCGGATCGATGCTGCCGAAGTCGGTGGTGCCGGCGGTGGCGACCACGGCCATGGGCAGTTCGCCCAGGCGCTGACAGTCGGCCAGTGCCTGGGCCAGCGCGGGCACGCTCATGCACTGGGTGCGGTCGGTTTCGATACAGCGCACGGCGTCGTAACCCAGGCCCAGCAGCGCCGCGGATTTCTGCACGCTGAAGTGGCTGGCACGGGAGGCGAAGATGCGCAGCCCGGCCGCTTCGGCCGGCAGGCCATGACGCAGGTTGCCGCCGTGACCGGGCAAGCGATTGCAGACGTGCTCGCGCGCCAGCAGCAGGCCCATCAGGTTGGACTGGGTGCCGCCGCTGGTGAACACGCCGTCGGCCTGGCTGCCGAGGCCGATGCGCGCACAGGTCCAGTCGATCAGGCGTTGTTCGATCAGCGTCCCGCCGGCGCTCTGGTCCCAGGTGTCCAGCGAGGAATTGATCGACGACACCAGCACTTCAGCGAGCAGCGCCGGCAGCACCACCGGGCAGTTGAGGTGGGCGACGTAGCGCGGGTGGTGGAAGTACACCGCGTCGCGCAGATAGAGCTGATCCAACTCGCGCAGCGCGGCACTGGCGTCGCCCAGCGGGCGCTCCAGATCGACGCGTTCGAAATCGGCGGCCAGTTCCTGCGGAAGAATGCCGCTGAACGGCTGCTGCTGGCGCTGCAGACACTGCTGCACCAAGTTCAGCCCCTGCTGCAGGAGCTGGCGGTAGTCATCGTGATTGCTGCGGGTGAACAGCCCGCTGCTGACGGGGCCGGGGGCGAAGGGCACTACGGTACTGGACGGGGTCATGCACATTCCTCGGGCCGAGCGCGGCCGCGACCCGGAACGGGCCGTTTTCGCGGCTTCGGTGGTTTCTTGTCTGGCGGCTGGACCGCACGAAAGCATCTGCGAGGATGCTGGTTAATCGAGAATCACTCTCAATTGCGCAAGGGCACAGGCAAGACGAATCAGCGCGAAAAAACCATTACGGCGTCGAAGAAAAAAGTTACGGCCGCTCCAGCCGTTGTCGTGCCTTGGCCAGTTGGGCGATCACGGTATTCACCGAAATGCTCAGGCGTTCGGCGATTTCCGCCTGGCTGAGCCCCTCCAGCCGGGCCAGCTCGAACACTTCACGGCAGCGCGGCGGCAGGCCATCGAGCTGGCGCAACACGCATTGCAGCGCGCAATGGCTTTCTACCAACCCGCAGGGATCGGCCTGGACCGCTTCGATGAGTTCCAGTGGCGCTTCGTCCGAGGTACCGAGCAGGGCGCGGTGGCGCATGGCGTCGCGCAACAGATTCGTGGCGATGCGAAAGAGATAGGCCTTGGGATTATCGAGGTGCTGCCCGGGCATGACCTGCGCCAGTTTCAGCCAGGCATCCTGGGCCAAATCCTCGGCCAGCGCGCGGCAGCCACCGAGACGCGTGAGGTGGGCGACCAGTTGCTGGCGATGATGGACGTAACACTGCAGGCAGGAATCGGAAATGTTGTTGTTGTCGCGCATGGGAGCGTGCCACCGAGAGGGGCAACGAAACTATCCCAGATGCGAACTGTTCGCAATTGCAGGCTTAATGCTGGCACGCCGGTCGGTGCTTATCCGTCCAGCGGCAGCTGTAGGTTGATCGGTCGACCGTTCTGCTGCAGGCGGCACTGCGCTGCCGGCTGCGGCCGTGCGTAGTGGAATCCCTGCAAGCTGGGGCAGCCGTTGAGGCGCAGGAACGCCGCCTGACGCTCGTTCTCCACGCCTTCGGCGACCACGTGCAGGCCGAGGTGGCTGGCCATGGTAAGGATGCCGCGCACCAGCGCGACCGACTGTTCGCTATCCGGCAGCCCGCTGACGAACTCGCGGTCGATCTTGATGCCATCGAAGCGGAAGCGCTGCAGGTAGGTCAGCGAGGCGTAGCCGGTGCCGAAGTCGTCGAGCAGCAGCGGCAGCCCGGCGGCCTTCAGGCGGCCGAGGGTCTGCTGGACATGCTCGTCGGCTTCGAGCAGCGCACTCTCGGTGACCTCCAGTTCCAGCATGCTCGCCGATGCGCCTTCTTCCTCGAGAATCGCCAGCAGGCTGCCGGCCAGATCCGCCTGGCGGAAGTCCAGTGGCGACAGGTTGACCGCGATGCGCAGCGCATGCCCCATGGCGTGCCAGCGACAAGCCTGGCGGCAGGCCTCGCGAAACACCCAGCGGGTCGCTTCGATGATCATGCCGCTCTCTTCCAGCACCGGAATGAACTCCCCGGGCGGCACCAGGCCGCGGTCCGGCGAAGCCCAGCGCAGCAGGGCTTCCATGACTTCTGGCTCACCCTGGGCGTTGACCTGCGGCTGGTAGTGCAGCACGAACTCTCCGTGATCCAGGGCGTGTCGCAGCGCCTGTTCCAGCTCACGGCGGCTGGCGGCTGCGTCGCTGAGTGCTTCGTTATAGATGACGGTGCGATTGCGTCCGGCGTCCTTGGCCGCATACAGAGCCAGGTCGACGCGCTTGAGCAGCTCGGTAGCGCTGTGCCGGCCGTCGCTGACGGCGATGCCGATACTCGGGCTGACGAAGCACTCGTACTGACCGATGCGCACCGGCAGCTCGAAACGCTCGATGATGCTTTTCGCCAGTTGTTCCGCACGCCGGGCATCGCTGCTGTCGAGCAACAGCATGAACTCGTCGCCACCGGTGCGCGAAAGCAGGGATTTTTCCGGCATCAGCTGGCCGAGGCGATCGCCGATCTGTATCAGCAATTTGTCCCCTATTTCGTGGCCGAGGCTGTCGTTGATGCGCTTGAAGTGATCCAGGTCGAGGTAGAGCAGGCTCAACGGCAGGCGAGCTGCCAACAGCTGGTCGAGGCGCTGCATCAGGTAGTTGCGGTTGGCCAGCTGGGTCAGCGGATCGAAGTGGGCGAGAAAGCGCAGCCGTTGTTCGGCGCGCAGTCGGTCGCTGATATCGCGCAGCAGGACCAGGAAATGGCGCACGCCGTAGCGCTGGAAGGGCGTGCAGCTGATTTCCAGCGGAATGTCCTGACCGTTTCGGCGGCCGGTCAGCTCCAGCGTGGTGTTCGCCGGCGTGCTGCGCAGTCGTGCGGTGGCATCGCGTTCGGTCAGGCGATCGTCCGGCAGGTTGCCGACGAGCTCCTCCGGCGTGCAGCCGAACAGTGCGGCAGCCGCGGGGTTGGCCTGCAGCACGCGCAGTTCGCGGTCGACCACCAGCATACCGATTGGCGCCGTGTCGACCAGGTCGCGCAGCAGCTGCTCGCTTTCGCTGAGGGCCAGCTGCCGCTCGTGCAGCTGGTTCATCATGCGACTGAGGGTGGCAGCGAGCCGGCCGATCTCATCGCGGCCGGCCACCGCCAGGGTCTGTGGCCGCTGGTCGACGGCGAACTGCCGTGCGGCCTGGTCGATGCGCGCCAGGCGGCGCGTCAGCAGGCGTCCGTAGATGCGGTTGAGGATCAGGCCGAGCAGCAGCAATAACGTCAGGGTCTGGGCCAGATAGAACCAGGCGTCACGCTTGGTCTGCGCGAGCATCGGCGTGAAGTCGTATTCGGCCAGCAGCGCTTCGCGCACCGGCGTGCCATCCTGCGCGACATGGTCCAGCGGGTAGATCGCCAGCTGTCGCGCGCCTTCGCCGGCCCAGGCGGGTCGACCGCTGTCGACACGGGCCTTGAGCGCGGCAGCGTCGATCAGCTCGAGTCGCTCGGCGGTTAGGCCCAGCCGGGTGGTGGCGATTATCTGCAGGTCAGGGCCGATCACCATCGCCCAGCGCACCCCCTCCAGGCTCGCCAGGTCGGCCAGCTCCGTCTCCAGCTCGGCGTTGCGCCCCAGCCGGCGATGGTCGCTCAGGCTGCTCTGCAGCAGGGCAAGGTGCTGTGCAGTGTGGTCGCGCCAGTCGGTGAGCGTTTCCTCGATGCGCGTCGGCAGGTGCCAAGTGGTCAAGAGCACCGTGAACATCAGGCCGAAGATGCCCAGCAGCAGGGGCAGCGATTTTCGCAGCGACAATCTTGTCAGCATTCGAGCACCTCACAGCGGGGGATCAGCCCCTCATGCCGGATGTTGTTCAGCAGTTGTCGTTCGCCCATGTACTGGTTCAGGCGTGCGATGCTGCGGTGTAGCTGGCCGTCACGGAGCCATTCGCGATTGACCGCGCGATCGCCCATGAGCAAGCCGTCCAGCGTGACCTGCAGCGCAGCGGGCGTCAGGCCCAGGCGTGCGAGCAGGCGCGGGTCGGTTTCGTTGCGGTGATCCTGCCAGGCGCGCAGGGCGTCGAACCAGAGTGCCCTGAGACGCCTGCGCTGCTCGGGATTGACGCGCTGGCGGTCGACCACCAAGACGTCGACGATCTCGCCGGGCAGTTGGCGGCTGTCGAAGATGCGGCGCGCGCCGCTGGCCTCCAGCGCCGGCCCTTCCGAGGCGAAGGTGATAACCGCGTCAACGCGTCCGGCGGCATACGCCTCGGCCTGCTCATGCACCGGCAGGCTGACCACTTGCAGGTCTGCGATCTCCAGCTGCGCCTGATCCAGCACGCGGGAGAGGAAATAGGCTCCGAGGGCGGTGTTCTCCACGCCGATTCGCCGGCCGCGCAGATCGTCGACCGTGGCTATCGGGGCGCGGGCGAAGAGGACGTCCGCGCCGGCGGAGACGCTCGCGATCAGGACGATCTCCAGATTCAGATCGGAGCTCGCCTGCAGCAGTAGCGTTTCGTCCAGGGTGAGCATGGCCGCATCTAGCATGCCGTTGCGGAAACCGCGCAATACGCCGGTGGTGGTTGGGTACTCAACCAGGCGAATGCCGCTTGGAGCCGTCCATCGAAATTCGTCTGCCAGATACAACGGTGCATAGCCAAGCCAGCGGTTGCTGCCGACCCGGATATTGTCCGGGTCGGGCTGACAGCCGAGCAAGACGATGAACGTCATCAATAGTATTGAGCCCCGGACCATTCGATCACTCCGTGATACCTGAATGCCACCATAGCGAAACCGTACGGTCACGGGAATCCCTGCTAAAGCAGTGGGTATAGCGGCGCCAATAAAATGGCTAAATTTTTTTTTAGGATAAAAGAATGGCGCTATGACATCATTGCAGTGCCGTAGCTATTGGGGTGCGGGGAGCTACACCCTACGCGTGGACTAGGTCCTGAGTCCCGACCTCGACGGCTGACTGCATTCGGTATCAGAGAACTTTTTGTAGGTCTAAAGGTAGTAACGCTTGAAACGTAAAGCAGGGCTATTTGCAGTTCTTATTCTTGTATTCGCACTGGTTCCGATGTGGTCCTTCGTTTTGGATGAGGTCAAACATCAGCGCACATTGGCTATGGACACGGCGCGCAATGATGCAATGAACCTGGCTACAGCCTTCGAAGCGCATGTACAAAGCGTCATTGGGCTAATGGATTTCGTGTTACTGGACATGCGCAAGCATATGCTTGAGCGCTCTGCCTCTCAGAGCTACGTGTACGAGGGATTGCTGAACTACGGAAATTTCGTCAAGCAGGTTGCGGTGATAGACAAGAACGGCTTTTTGGTTTTTTCCAATCTCGCCTCTTCCGAAAAGCCTGTGAACTTGGGTGATCGCGAGCACTTCCGTGTGCATCGCGATCACCCGTTAGAAGATCGTCTGTTCATCAGCAAGCCGGTTCTGGGGAGGGTGTCGAAACAATGGACGATCCAGTTCACCCGCCCGATTCACCAAGATGGTGAGTTCTCCGGTGTGTTAGTGCTCTCTGTGCCCACCAACTTCTTTGCTGACTATTACCAGCAGATCAACGTTGGCGCGAACGGCAGCATCGCCTTAGTTGGCACTGACCGCAGTTTGCGAGCTATCGCCTCAGGAGTTGCGATACCTGGTCGCTACGGTCGCTTCAAAGTGCCGGAAGACAGACCTTACTTCGATCAGAATGCTCCGGCACATGGTTTCTACGAAGGTGTAAGTTCTATAGACGGTGAGTATCGCTTGGGTGCCTATCGGCGGCTGACGGATGGCGATGTCGTGGTTGTGGTGCTGTTGTCGCCGAAGGACTTCATGGCGGCGTTCCATAAGCGCAGGGAGTTGCTGATTGCCTCGGCTGGCATCATCTCGCTGCTGCTGGCGGTGGTCGCGCTGCTGATATTCGTCCTGAGCAGTCGCTATTTCCAGAGCACGGAAAAGCTGCGCCAGTCTCACGATCTACTGGCGCAGCTGGCCAATACCGATGTGCTGACGGGGGTTAGCAGTCGTCGATCCTTCCTGGCGAGCCTGGAGGCCGAGCTTGCCCGTGCTCGCCGTCACGATGAAAGCCTGAGTCTGCTGATGCTCGACATCGACCACTTCAAGCGCGTCAACGATCTTTATGGTCACCCGGTCGGCGATGCAGTGCTCAAGCAGTTCACTGCCATATGCGCCAGCATGCTGCGCGCGCACGATTTGTTCGGCCGTCTCGGTGGAGAGGAGTTTGCAATTGCATTGCCGCATACAGATCTCGACGGCGCACGCAGTGTGGCTGAGAAAATCCGCATGGCCATCGAGCAGGCGCCATTGACGACCGCAGCGGGCAACATCGAGATCACGGTTAGTATCGGCGTGGCCCAGACGCATGCCGGGCAGCATGAGATTGATCAGTTGATCGCGTGGGCGGACAAGGCGCTCTATGACGCCAAGCACGGAGGTCGAAACCAGGTTCACGTCGGCCGCCCGGAGGACGAAGCGGAAGGCTAAATCGCGGGCAATAAAAAAGCCGGCTTGTGGCCGGCTTTTCTTCAGTGCTTCGACTTACTTCTGGTAAGCCTCGGCAGCTTTGATGATGGCGGCGCGGGCGGCGTCGGCGCCTTCCCAGCCTTCGACCTTGACCCACTTGCCCTTCTCGAGATCCTTGTAGTTCTCGAAGAAGTGCTTGATCTGCTCGATCAGCAGCGGCGGCAGATCGGTGTATTCCTTCACGTCCACGTACAGCTGGGTCAGCTTGTCGTGCGGGACGGCGATCAGCTTGGCGTCACCGCCGGCTTCGTCGGTCATGTTCAGTACGCCGACCGGACGGCAGCGGATGACCGAACCCGGGGCAACCGGATAGGGGGTCACGACCAGCACGTCGAGGGGGTCGCCGTCATCGGCCAGGGTGTGCGGAATGAAACCGTAGTTGGCCGGGTAGAACATCGGGGTGGCCATGAAGCGGTCGACGAACAGGCAGTCGGTGTCGTGATCGATTTCGTACTTGATCGGCGCGTGGTTGGCCGGGATCTCGATGGCGACGTAGATGTCGTTCGGCAGGTCTTTGCCAGCCGGGACTTTGCTGTAGCTCATGAACGATGGGCTCCTGATCGGCCAGCGCGGCCTGGGGGCGGAAAAAGTGGGCGCGATTATAGGCGCAATGTCGCGTGCAATGCACGCCGGCTTCGACGCGCCCGGCCTACGCAGGTTCCCGGTAATCGGGATGTTCGGCCTGCAGGCGCTGCAAGCGCGCCAG
>NZ_JXXD01000048.1 GCF_000935215.1 Stutzerimonas stutzeri | reverse complement strand
CGGGGCATTGGATTTACATCTCGTCAGTGCGTTTTCACACGCTCTGAATAGGCGGGCTTTTTATTTGTCGCAATCGACCGGACTGCTATCAACCCTGGCGACGGCGGAACAGCGGGCGCTCATCGTCGGCCGCGGCCTGATAGGTCACCGAAAAGTCCTTCAAGCCTTCCAGTGCGTCGACCGGGTTCCGATCGGCGCGAATGGCGAACGCATCGAAGCCGCAGCGACGCATGTAGAACAGCTGGTCCCGCAGCACATCGCCGATGGCGCGGATCTCGCCTTTGTAGCCGTAGCGCTCGCGCAAAAGGCGGGCACTGGAGTAGTGGCGGCCGTCGGTGAAGCTGGGGAAATTCAGCGCGATGACCTGGAAGTGCGCCAGGTCGTCTGCGATGTCCTCGACCTGCTCGTTGGCATCGAGCCAGACCCCGAGGCCGCCGTCGCGGGCTTTCAGCGCATGGGCATGGTCCAGCCAGAGATGCAGCGGAACGATCAGGTCATCGCTGTTGCACAGGTCGTCGAGCGTCTGCTCTTGGGGCAGCAGGTGCCAGGTTTCATCGACCAGTTGATCGTTCTTAATGATTCGCTGCATAGACGCGCTCCTTGAAGGGATCAATGCCGATGCGGCGGTAAGTGTCGATGAACTGTTCATCTTCGGTACGCTGCTCCACGTAAACGTTGATGATCTTTTCGATCACATCGGGCATCGAGTCCTGAGCGAACGATGGGCCGAGGATCTGGCCGAGGCTCGCGTCACGGCCGGAGCTGCCGCCCAGCGAAACCTGGTAGAACTCCGCACCTTTCTTGTCCACGCCCAGAATGCCGATGTGACCGACATGGTGGTGGCCACAGGCGTTCATGCAGCCCGAGATGTTCAGGTCGATGTTGCCTAGGTCGAACAGGTAATCGAGGTTATCGAAGCGACGCTGGATGGATTCGGCGATCGGAATCGACTTGGCGTTGGCCAGCGAGCAGAAGTCGCCGCCAGGGCAGCAGATGATGTCGGTCAGCAGGCCGATGTTCGGCGTGGCCAGCCCCAGCTCGCGCAGTTCGTGCCAGAGTTCGAACAGCTTGGCCTGCTCGACATCGGCAAGGATCATGTTCTGCTCGTGGGAGTTGCGCACCTCGCCGAAGCTATAGCGATCTGCCAGATCGGCGATGGCCTCGAGCTGCTTGTCGGTGACGTCCCCGGGGGCCACGCCAGTGCTCTTCAGTGAGAGGGTGACTGCCGCGTAACCGGGTTTCTTGTGTGCGACGACGTTGCGTTGGCGCCAGCGGGCGAAGCCCGGATGCTCGGCGTCCAATTGGGCGAGGGCGGCGTCCTGGTCTTCCAGGGTTTTGTACTCGGGATCGACGAAGAACTTGCTGACGCGTTGAACTTCAGTTTCGGTCAGTGTCGTCGGGCCGTCCTTCAGGTGGGCCCATTCGGCCTCGACGCGCTCGGCGAACACTTCCGGCGTCAGTGCCTTGACCAGGATCTTGATACGGGCCTTGAACTTGTTGTCACGACGGCCATAGCGGTTGTAAACCCGCAGGATGGCGTCGAGATAGCTCAACAGGTGCTGCCAAGGCAGAAATTCGTTGATGAAGCTGCCGACGATGGGGGTCCGCCCGAGGCCGCCGCCGACCGAAACACGGAAGCCCAGGTCGCCGGCCTCGTTCTTCACCGCTTCCAGGCCGATATCGTGCACCTCGATGGCGGCCCGGTCGCTGACCGCGCCGTTGACGGCGATCTTGAACTTGCGCGGCAGGAAGGCGAATTCGGGGTGGAAGGTCGACCACTGGCGAATGATCTCGCACCACGGGCGGGGATCGATCAGCTCGTCCTTGGCGACACCGGCGAACTGGTCGGTGGTGGTGTTGCGGATGCAATTGCCGCTGGTCTGGATGGCGTGCATCTGCACGGTGGCCAGCTCGGCAAGAATTTCCGGCACGTCTTCCAACTCGGGCCAATTGAACTGCACGTTGGTCCGGGTACTGATGTGCGCGTATCCCTTGTCGTAATGACGTGCGATCTCGGCCAGCTTGCGTACCTGGGTGGAGGACAGTAGCCCGTAAGGCACGGCTACGCGCAGCATCGGCGCGTAGCGCTGGATGTACAGGCCATTCTGCAGACGCAGCGGGCGGAATTCTTCATCAGCGAGTTCGCCAGCCAGGAAGCGGCGAGTCTGGTCGCGGAACTGCCGGACCCGATCCTCGATGATGTGTTGGTCGTACTGATCGTAAACGTACATAAATGTCCTGTTTTCAGGCTGTCTACAGCATTCGCGCGCACGGCCGCGCACCCATTAAGGGAGGGCGGCACGATACCAGCTCGTGGTTATACGCAAAAGTGATGTTTGGGAATATGTTTAGAACCAAACCAAGCGAAATGGACTTATAACCCGCTGCCCTTGAGCAACGCACAACTGTGGTCTTAACTGCCTCAAAGAAGCTGTCGATATCATCGAACCGCTAGAGGAGAACTTCCGTGAGAAACGAACAGCGCGACAGTGTGGTGGACGCCGCGGCTATCTTCAGTCTGATCATGCTCGCGGTGGGCACCGCGATCTTCTGGGTCAGCCATCAGTAGTAAAAGCTCAGCTCCCTACCAGATAGAGCACCAGTTTCACCAACCCCAGGATCACCAGCACGAACAGAACGGTGAAACCCACGCCGAGAATGATGAAGTGGCTGGGTTTTCCATGGCTGAAATCCCGGGCCCTGTTCTTGCCGCTCTGTACGCCCAGTGCCGCAGCCAGAACGCTGCTCAGCATTTCGCGAAGCGTCAGAGTCTTTTCCTGGTCGTCTTTCATTGGTGTCTCGGACATGACTGCCTCCAATCGCGGTTTCTCCGGAGTCTAGTCGTACAAAGGCATTGCCAGCGCAAAGACTTGATGCGGTAAAGAGAGCCGAGCGAGGCGAGCGCACAGGCTATTTTTGAAAGACAGGACCGGCTGTACGACAAACCGGTCCGTCGCATTACTCTGCCTTGATGGAGATTTTCTTCGTGTTGTCGGCGGTGCCCGGCTGCTTGGGCAATGACAGACGCAATACACCCTTGCCGAACGTGGCGTCGATCTTGTCGCGGTCTACGCCTTCGGGCAGCGCGAAACTGCGTTGGAAGCTGCCGTAGGATCTTTCGGATAGGTGGTAGCCGTCGCGTTCCTCCTTATGATCCTGGCGTTTTTCACCCTTGATGATCAGGCTGTTGCCAGCCAGCTTTACCTCCACATCCTTCTCATCCAGTCCGGGCAGTTCGGCTGTGATCTCGAACGAGTTTTCCTTCTCTACAACGTCCATCGCCTGCATCCGATTGGGGCCACCCTGCCACAGGGGCGAGGTTTCCAGACCATGGCGGCTGAAGGGTAGATGCCAGGGACGTTCAAAGTCGTCGAAGAGCCGATCCACCTGTCGGCGCAGGGTGTCGAAGGGTCGCCAGGGCTCCTGAGACGCCGAAGGCACGTTTTTCTCGTTCGTACTGACTGAAGGCTTTTTCGAAGTATCGTTCATTTCGCAAGCTCCTCATTAGCTAGGGAAGTTCAAAGAAGGACTTTGCTCTGCCAGCTGCAGGACTGCGGATTGAAGCGGATCAACCAATACCCCGTTATCTGTGCGTCATTTAGAGTAGTGCAGGGCTCTGGTCTGCGCACGGTCAGATGGAGCGTTTGGAGACACTCAGATGCTCTCCTTCAGCCAATCCCAAAGCCCTAGCGAGAAGCCCGGGAAAAGATTGATCCCCAGCGCTGACTTGAGCACGTACAGGATCACCAGCCCTACCAATGCAGAAAACAGCAGGAACAAGGTCGCCAATGCAGCCTTGGCCATCAGCGAGAGATTTTGCTGGGGACGGGTCAGGTTTCGCTTGTTGCGACCGGCGACGATTGCGAAGTAATAGCGGTCGCGCCACACCTTTACCGTACCGCGCAGATCGACGCGGTGCTTGACCCATGACCGTGCGCCGAACACCCCACGCAGGGCATCGAGCTGCTCTTCGCTGAAGGATTCACGCAAGTGCTCGGGCAGGCGCTGTTTCAAACCACGGATGAACGGGTCCTGATCGACCACCGCATCCGAGTAGGGTTTAGGGTAGGGCGTATGTTCTTCGTCTGCTTTGGGTGAGTTCATTGCGGGGTCGCTCCGGAAAGCGCGTCAGAGCGCGGCGAGAGTGGTGTGCAACTGACTGAAGTTTGGACGGCCTTCTGGCTGCTCTGACATGCACTGATTCTGTAGCTCGAACAGAGTGTGCCGATGCGAATCGTTTTCGAGGTCTGGGCAGCGTTGCAGCAACTCTTCCAGCAGACAACCGAAAGCGCGCGATTCGATGCGTTGCAGCGCTTGGCCAGTGGCACTGTCCGGCTCGAAGAACGAGGCAGCGCCGAAATCGCTGAGCAGGCATTCGCCCGTTGGGTCGACCAGCAGATTATGGGCGTACAGATCGCCATGCAGGATGCCGCGCTGATGCAGGTGAGCGACCGCCGAGGCGGTGCCACGGGCAATCCGCAGCGCCTGCTCCACGGTAAAGGTTCGATCCTCGGCGTAGCAATCGCGTGTGCAACTGACCAGCGACGGCGGACCAGCCAGTGGCTGGAAGGCCGGCTCGACCAGATTCATCAGCAGACCCGGCGTTTGACCCGGCTGATCGGCCAGCGGCCCGGCAACATCGATCAGGTTCGGATGGGCGCCAGCGGACACGCAGGCTGCCATCTCGCTGTGGGGCAGGCCGTCGCTGGTGACATGGCCCTTGAATAGCTTGGCGGCCATTTGCTTGGGCGACTGTCCGCTCGGCTGCCATGCGGCACGGTAGATGATGCCCGACGCACCCTGGCCCAGTTGCTCGTGCAGGACGACCTGTTCGCGCGGAATCGCCGGTAGCGAATGACGAGCGAGGCTCATCGCTTCGCTGGCGTCGCTGAAGGGGTTGCCGGCAGCGGCCAGCCAGCTGAGTCGCGGCAGTGTCAGCAGCCAGTCGGGCAGCGCTGGCAGGCGGTTGGCGGCGATGCGCAGCAATTCCAGGTTGACGCAATTGGCCAGCGTATCCGGCAACGAAGACAGCTGGTTGCCAGCGAGCATCAGTTTCTGCAAGTGGCGGCAATTGCCAATCTCGTCAGGCAATGCCTGCAGCTGGTTGTCGGTGAGGATCAGCCAGCGCAACGCCGGCGGCAACGCGGCGCCAGGCAGATGGCGGATCTGGTTGGCCTTGAAGCCGATCATCTCCAGCTGCTCGCAGTCGCCGAGGCAGCCCGGCACCTCGGTGAAGAGGTTGTCCGAGCAGAATAGAATGCGCAGCTTGCGCAGGCGGGACAGGTCGGACGGCAGGCTGTTGAGTCGGTTGCCGGAGAGATTCAGTACTTCCAGCGTATCGGCGAGAGCGAAGATCGCCTCCGGAAAATGCTGCAGGTCGACCGAGAGATCGAGACGGCGGATTCCTGTCAGTTCACCACGTTCCAGTTGTTCCAATGTATGCATGCGGCTTGCGCTTTCCTTGCTGTATGAGGCCGGGCGGGCCATCAATCGTATTGCGCTGGGACAGTGACTGCTGCTTGCGGGTTCAGGCCCCGCGATCAACGCGTCGCTTGCGATCGAGCACCTGCTCGGCCCGGGCGCGGAGCTGGCCGCAACCGCCATCGATGTCCTGGCCGGCCGAGTTGCGTACCTTGGTCAACACGCCGCGGCTGTGCAGATAACGCACGATCTGCACGATGCGCTCGCCATCGGGACGCTGATATTCGTCATCTTCCAGACTGTTGTAGGGGATCAGATTCATCACCGCGTACTTGCCCTTGAGCAAGCGCAGGATGCCATCCATCTCATCCTGGTTGTCGTTGATGCCCTTGAGCAGTGTCCACTGGTACTGGATCGGGAATCCGGTCGCGCGGGCGTAGGTTTCGCCGAGGTCGACCAGTTCGTCTGGTGCGATCTGTGGCGCCCGCGGCAGCAGGGCCTGACGCAGCGCCGCATCGGTGCTGTGCAGGGACAGGGCCAGCGCCGGCTTGACCCGCTGCTGCGGCAGGCGCTCGAACACGCGCATGTCGCCGACGGTGGAGAACACCAGATTCTTGTGGCCGATGCCGCCGTCCGTGCCAAGCAGGTCGATGGCCTCAAGGACGTTGTCGAGATTGTGCGCGGGCTCGCCCATGCCCATGAACACCACCTTCTTCACCGGGCGGAAGCGTCGGGCGAGGGCAACCTGGGCGACGATTTCGGCACTGCCCAGCTGGCGCAGCAGTCCGCTCTTGCCGGTCATGCAGAACACGCAGCCCACCGCGCAGCCGACCTGGCTGGACACGCACAGCCCGTCGCGCGGCAGCAGGACGCTTTCCACCATCTGCCCATCGGTCAGCTCCACCAGCAGGCGCGCCGAACCGTCGGCCGCCGGATGTTCGGAACGCAGCCGCGCCAGACCGTCGATCTCGGCGCTCAGCGCCGGCAGCCCTGCGCGCACGCTCAGCGGCAGGAAGTCCTCGGCCTGTTGTTGGCGCCGGCCGACATTGAGCGGCAGGCCCCTGAGCCAGGCACGTGTCATTCGCCCGATATGACGGGGCTTGGCGCCGATATCGGCGAGGCGTTGCTGCAGGTCTGGGATTCGCATAGGGCGCGCATTCTATCCGGGGTCACGCGGTGAAGCGACGGCAGAACGGCACGATGCCGACCAGCAGGACGGCGAGTAGCGCGAAGGCCATGCCCAGCGAGCTGAAATGCGCGACCACGCCCATCATGGCAGGGCCGGCGAGGACTCCGGCGAAACCGATGGTGGTCGCCACGGTGACGGCCAGTTGCACCGGCATGCCGTCCTGCCGGCTCAGGGACGAAATCAGCACCGGCGAGACGTTCGCGCAGCCCAACCCGCACAATCCGTAGCCGATCAGCGCCACGGCCCAGTGTTCGGCGGCCAGGCTCAGGCCGATGCCGAACGCCGCGAGCAACCCGCCAAAGGCGATGACGCGGGCCGTGCCAAGTGCATTGACCAGCGGGCCACCAGCGAAGCGTGCGATGGTCACCATGAGGGCGAAGGCTGCGTAACCTAGGCCGCCTTTGGCCACTTCGAGGCCTTTCTCACCGGTCAGGTAAAGCGCGCTCCAGTCCAGCACGGCGCCTTCGGCCAGATAGACGACAAAGCACATCAGGCCTACGAGCAGCACCACGCCTGTGGGCCGCACGAAGGCAAAGCCGCCGCCCGGCGCACGATTCGGCAGAAAGCCGCGGGCCAGGCCGAGGTTCGCCGCAACGATCAGCCCGATCATCAGAAAGCTGCCGATCTCCGGCGCCAGGCCGAGGGTCAGCAGGCCGGTGAGCATCAGTGCGCCGCTGATGGCGCCAAGGCTGTACATGCCGTGGAAGTTCGACATCAGTCGACGGCCGACCGCAGTCTCCACCAGCACCGCCTGAATGTTCATGATCACGTCGATGACGCCCAGGCTGCCGCCGAAGCAGAACAGCGCCAGAGCCAGCAACAGCATCGAGTCGGTCAGGGCCATGCCGGCCAGCGCCAACGCCAGAAGCACGACGCTGCACAGCTGCACCGGGCGAATGCCCCAGCGGCTTACCAGCACGCCGGACAGTGGCATCCAGGTCAGCGAGCCGACGCCGATGCAGAGCAGCAAAAGGCCGAACACTGCATCTGTCATCTCTATGCGTTCGCGTACATAGGGCACCAGCGGCGCCCAGACGGACAGGCCGAAGCCGGCCATGAAAAAACCGCAACGGGTTGCGTTGCGCACGATAGTGGCGTCGATCTGAACGGTGTTACGGACCGCAAGCATGGGCGGTATTCCTCGATGAACTGGGTTGGCGATGGGTTGAGTGCGCGGCGAACCGCGTTTCACCACAGGGCCAGCAATCCGGTATCGAAGAGAAACAGCAGTCGGCTTCCCGCGGGCAGGCTTGAAGAGCAGGGGAGTGACGTGCTGGACATGGAAGGAGGGTAGCTGTTGGATAGGTACACAGAGGATACACAACCCGCGCTACTGAACAACCCGCGCGCAGGCCTGGCACGATGGTGCGCCTCCCGCGTGGTTCACAACCGGTCCGATTCGACGGGTGCGCATGCTATCGTTGGCCGCTTTGCCGCCACGTGCGCTGTCGGAGCAGTCGATGAAGTTCATACACCAGCGCGAGCATCTCAACGAGGACGACATCGTCGTCATCGAATGCTCGCAGACCTGCAACATCCGCCTGATGAACGATGCCAATTTCCGCAGTTTCAAGAACGGCGGTCGGCACACCTACCATGGTGGGGCGTTCGATAAATTCCCGGCGAAAATCGTCGTGCCGAGTACCGGCTTCTGGAACATCACCATCGATACGGTCACCCGGCGCCCCATCAGCGTGACGCGCAAACCGAACCTCAGTCACTCGATCAGGGTCATTCGACGGTCCCCCTCGCGTCTGTAATCGTCCCATGGGCTGCGAGACAATTCACAGGGAGCGAGCTTTTGAACCGCAGCCACCATCCGCATGCCATCAACACCAGCCTTGACAACCACACGCCGGAGACGCGCATGAGCGATAGCCGTGGCGGAACCACCCGCGCGCATCTGGGCATGCTGCTCTGGGCGCTATTTGTCGGGTTGTCGTTCCCCGCGGTGGGTTTGCTCACTGACGGCTTGCCGCCTCTGCTGCTGACAGCCATGCGTTTCAGCATTGCGGCATTGGTCCTGGCGCCGCTGGCCTGGAGCCAGAGCGAAGGGCGACCGAGTTGGCGCACGCTGTTGCTATACGCCGCCATGGGGCTATGCCTGGCGGGCTTTTTCGGCACCATGTTCTGGGCGGCCCATCGGGTCAGCGCGCTGTCGATGGCGACGTTGTTCGTCAGCGTGCCGCTACTGGCGTATTGCCTGGGCCGCGGGCTTGGTGTCGAGCAGCCAGCCGGCCGTCTGTTGGCTATCCTGGCGCTTGGTGCGAGCGGGGCGCTTGGGTTGGCATGGGCCGAGAACGGCGGCGATTTCTCCGGCATGCAGCTCGGCCTGGACGAGCTGGGCTTCTTCTTTGGCTGCGTCGCTTCGGCGTTGTACCCGGTGCTCAGCAAATGGGGGCTGGCGAACGGCACGTTGCCGCGGCAGGCGGGTTTACGCACCTTCTGGAGCCTGATCGCCGGCGCGCTGCTGATCGGCCTGATGGGCTTTATCTGGGAGCAACCGGCGTCGCTGCTGCGCATGAACCTGCTGGATCTGCTGCTGGTGACCTACCTCGGCGTTTTTTCCAGCGCCATGACCTTCTTCCTGCAGCAGCGAGCGACATCCGTTCTCACGCCCGGTGCGGTCACGGCCTACAGCTACCTGGTGCCCTTCGTTTCGATGCTGCTGCTGTTCTTCGATCAGCCGGCGCGCATGGGTGTGCACTGGTTGCCGGGTAGCCTGTTGGTCGTGCTTGCCATCGGCCTGTTGTTACGTCGTGACCGCCAGCCATAGGGCTTGCGGCCAGTCATTCGTTTAGCAGAGCACGTGTGTGGGCGATCGCCTGCCGCTCGCGCTCGGTCCAGCAGCCGCTGACCTCGACGAAGGGCTGGTCCCGCTGCACCAACCAGCTGCGACATGCCTGGAAGAAGTCCATCCGTTCGCTGAGATCAGGCTGACAGCGCTGACCGTCGCCATGCCACTCGATTCCCTCGGGCGAGAGCAACAGATGTTGGTGGTAATCCCGCCCCAGCAGTTCATCCTCGAGCCAGGTCGGGCAGTCGCCAAAGAGCGTGCGGCTCCAGAGCATGTTGCTTAGCAGATGGGTGTCGAGAATCAGCAGATGCGGTGCCTGAATTCTCGCGGCGTCTTCCCAGTCCAGCTGGCCACGGGCAATCGCAGGAATGTCGGCAAGCGTCGTGTCGCGTTGCGTATGCTCGATGTAATAGCGTACGTACTCGCCCACCATGGCTCCGCCAAACGTAGTCAGCAGCCGCTGTGCAAACCAGCTTTTGCCGCTGGACTCCGGACCGGTGAGCACCAGCACCTTCATCGCGTCGCCACCAGTGCAGTGCGCCACTCTCGCAGCCCCATGATCGCGAGCCCGGTGAAAAGCGCGTAGAGGCCGGCCGTCAGCCAGTAGCCCTGATAGCTGAAGAAGCCAATGAACAGCACATCCACGACGATCCACAGGAGCCAGCACTGCAGGCGCTTGAGGGCCATCCACAGCTGTGCGAGCAGGCTGAATGCGGTGAGGGTGGCGTCGATCCAGGGAAAGGCGGCCTCGGTGAAGCTCGCCATGGCGCTGCCGAGCAGCAGGCTGCCGAGCGCTGCACAGGCAATGCCTATGGCCACCTCACGCGGGCTGGCGCCGGTCACGGGCCTACCGTGTTCGCCTGCGGCACCTCGCGTCCAGGCCCACCAGCCGTAGAGCTGCATTGCGGCGAAAACACTATGCAGCAACACCTGTGAATACAGCCTGGCGTCGAGGAAAAACCAGGCGTACAGCGACACCATGCCCAGCCCGATCGGCCAGCACCATGGGTTCTGGCGCACCGTCAGCCATACGGCGATTACGCCAAGCAGCGAGGCGATCAGTTCGAGAGACGACATGGTGTGCAACCGGGCTTGCAGACGAGGGGCGCGATCATAGCGGACGTCTCCGCCAATGGCTGCATGTTGTGAGGCGCGCCAGGATTGAACGACGCCGGTATCGGCTGCTCATGGTTGAGGCGAGGGCGCAGCGGGAGGCTGGCCAGGTGTTGAACAATGCCCCGAGGTAATGGAATCGATCCTGAGTGACCCAGGCAATGGCTGGTAGTCGTGGTGGCTTGCGAATATCGGACTGCTTATGAGTGATGCCGGAGCGCGGCACGGCAAGAATCGCAATATTCAATTTCTCCGTGGGCTGGCGATCCTGATGGTGCTTGCTATATCGAACGGCCGCTGATGGAGGGTGCGAACAGTGGCAGCCGCCGGAGAGGGGACGACTGCGAGTTCAATAGCCGTCGCCCGCGCAGGGCGAGGCGGCTAGAGGTGCGTTACTCGTCCTCGCCGCCGATGGCACTGAGGCACTGCAGTCGATGTGGGCCTTCCAGTAGCCAGCTTTCGCCATCGGGCTGGCGCTGGGCTTCCATGATCTGGTTGTAGCTGAACTGCCACTGGCGGCGTGTGCGGCCGTCGACCAGATCGATCGTCAGCAGGATGTCTTCGCTGGCGAATGGCTGATTGGCTTCAGCCGCGGCGTCGGCATCGTCGAGCAGCGCCTCGTTCAGCGCGAATTGCCAGGCATGCAGGTCGTCGATGATCAGCATGTCGGCGGTTTCGAGTTCGTCGATCAGCAGCGGTGTTTCGGATGACATGGTGCAAGCTCCATTGAGCGGAACGACGGCGGGCGCTCGCGGCGCCCGCCGCGGGATCAGTTGTCGTAACCCAGGTTCGGCATCAGCCAGCGTTCGCTGACGGCGATGTCTTCGCCTTTACGCTGGCTGTAGCTTTCCACCTGATCCTTGTCGATCTTGCCGACGGCAAAGTATTGCGCCTCCGGATGGGCGAAGTACCAGCCGCTGACCGCTGCGGTCGGCAGCATGGCGTAGTGCTCGGTGAGGGTGACCTGGCTGATGCCGTCGGCATCCAGCAGCTGGAACAGCGTGCCTTTCTCGGTATGGTCCGGGCAGGCCGGATAGCCCGGGGCAGGGCGGATGCCCTTGTACTGCTCACGGATCAGCTCCTCGTTGCTCAGTTGCTCATCCTTGGCGTAGCCCCAGTACTGCTTGCGCACCTGTTCGTGCAGCCATTCGGCGCAGGCCTCGGCGAGACGATCGGCGAGCGCCTTGACCATGATCGAGTTGTAGTCGTCGCCCTTGTCCTGATAGGCCTTGGCCAGCTCCTCGGCGCCAATGCCGGCGGTACAGATGAAGCCGCCTACATAGTCGGTGATGCCGCTGTCTTTCGGCGCGACGAAGTCGGCCAGGGACAGGTTCGGCTTGGCGTCCGGCTTGATGTTCTGCTGGCGCAGGTGGTGCAGGGTGGCCAGCTTTTCGCCGCCGTCGCCGTACACTTCCAGGTCATCGTCCTGCACCTGGTTGGCTGGCCAGAAGCCGAACACGGCACGGGCACGAATCAGCTTCTCGTCGATCAGCTTGTTCAGCATGGCCTGGGCATCGCTGAACAGCGCGGTGGCCGCTTCGCCGACCACTTCGTCCTCGAGAATGCGCGGGTATTTGCCGGCCAGGTCCCAGGCGATGAAGAACGGCGTCCAGTCGATGTACTCGGCCAGCGTGCGCAGGTCGATATCTTCCAGCAACTGGCGGCCGGTGAAGCTCGGCTTGACCGGCGTGTAGCTGGCCCAGTCGAACTGCGGCTTATTGGCGACGGCCTGGGCATAGCTCAGGCGCTCGGTGCGCGCACTGCGGTTGGCGGTGCGCTCGCGGATCATGGCGTACTCTTCGCGGGTCTTGTCGACGAACGCCGGCTTGAGTTCCTTGGACAGCAAAGTAGTGGCGACACCCACCGCGCGCGAGGCGTCGGTGACGTAGACCACTGCATCGTTGTGGTACTGCGGGTCGATCTTCACCGCGGTGTGCGCCTTGGAGGTGGTGGCGCCGCCGATCATCAGCGGCAGGCTGAAGCCTTGGCGCTGCATTTCCTTGGCGACGTGGACCATCTCGTCCAACGAAGGCGTGATCAGGCCGGAGAGGCCGATGATGTCGCACTTCTCGGCGATGGCGGTCTGCAGAATCTTCTCCGCCGGCACCATCACGCCCATGTCGACCACGTCGTAACCGTTACAGCCGAGCACCACGCCGACGATGTTCTTGCCGATGTCGTGCACGTCGCCTTTCACTGTGGCCATGAGGATCTTGCCCTTGGCTTCCGGCTTGTCGCCTTTTTCCGCTTCGATGAAGGGAATCAGATGGGCGACGGCCTGCTTCATCACACGGGCGGATTTGACCACCTGTGGCAGGAACATCTTGCCGGCGCCGAACAGGTCGCCAACCACGTTCATACCGCTCATCAGCGGGCCTTCGATGACTTCGATGGGGCGCTTGCACTGCTGGCGGCATTCCTCGGTGTCTTCGACGATAAAGGCGGTGATGCCCTTGACCAGTGCATGCTCGAGGCGCTTGTCCACCGGCAGGCTGCGCCACTCTTCGGTTTCAGCCTCCTTCACGGAGCCGTCGCCCTTGTATTTGTCAGCAAGCTCCAGCAAGCCTTCGGTGCCGTTGGCGCTGCGGTTGAGTACCACGTCCTCGACCGCGTCGCGCAGCTCCTTGGGAATCTCGTCGTAGATCTCCAGCTGACCAGCGTTGACGATGCCCATGGTCAGGCCCGCCTTGATCGCATGGAACAGGAATACCGAGTGGATCGCTTCGCGCACCGGGTTGTTGCCGCGGAAGGAGAACGACACGTTGGATACGCCGCCGGAGGTCAGCGCGTAGGGCAGGTTGTCGCGAATGAAAGCGCAGGCCTCGATGAAGTCGACTGCGTAGTTGTTGTGTTCCTCGATGCCGGTGGCGATGGCAAAGATGTTCGGGTCGAAGATGATGTCTTCCGGCGGAAAGCCGACTTCATTGACCAGAATGTCGTAGCTGCGCTGGCAGATCTCGCGCTTGCGTGCGGCGGTATCGGCCTGACCGGCTTCGTCGAAGGCCATTACGACCACGGCGGCACCGTAGCGCTTGCACAGGTGGGCCTGCTGCTTGAACTGCTCGACGCCTTCCTTCATGGAGATCGAGTTGACGATGCCCTTGCCCTGAATGCACTTCAGACCCGCCTCGATCACTTCCCACTTGGAGGAGTCGATCATGATCGGCACGCGGGAGATGTCCGGCTCGCCGGCGATCAGGTTGAGGAAGGTGACCATGGCCGCCTTCGAATCCAGCATGCCCTCGTCCATGTTGATGTCGATCACCTGGGCGCCGGCTTCCACCTGCTGCAGGGCGACTTCCAAAGCCTCGGTGTAGTTTTCCTCGCGGATCAGACGGGCAAACTTGGCGGAACCGGTGATGTTGGTGCGCTCACCGACGTTGACGAACAGCGAGCTGCGGTCGATGGTGAACGGCTCCAGGCCGGACAGGCGGCAGGCCTTGGGGATGTCTGGAATTGCTCGCGGCGGGTATTTGCTGACAGCCTCGGCAATCGCCTGGATGTGAGCAGGCGTGGTACCGCAGCAGCCGCCGATGATGTTGAGAAAGCCGGAGGAGGCGAATTCCTCGACCACCGCGGCCATTTCCGCCGGGCTTTCATCGTATTCGCCGAAGGCGTTCGGCAGGCCGGCGTTGGGATGCGCGGAAACGAAGGTTTCGGCCTTGCTGGAGAGCTCTTCCAGGTATGGGCGCAGGTCCTTGGCGCCCAGAGCGCAGTTCAGGCCCACGGAGATCGGCTTGGCGTGACGCACCGAGTTCCAGAATGCCTCGGTGGTCTGCCCGGACAGGGTGCGGCCGGAGGCATCGGTGATGGTGCCGGAGATCATGATCGGCAGTTCGACGCCTTCGTCTTCGAACACCTGCTGCACGGCGAAGATGGCCGCCTTGGCATTGAGCGTGTCGAAGATGGTTTCGATCAGGATCAGGTCGGCGCCGCCCTCGATCAGGCCGCGCGTGGCCTCGACGTAGTTCTCCACCAGCAGGTCGAAGGTGACGTTGCGATAGCCGGGGTTGTTGACGTCCGGGGAGATCGAGCAGGTGCGGCTGGTCGGGCCGAGTACGCCTGCGACGAAGCGCGGACGGTCCGGCGTTTCGGCGGTCTTGGCGTCGGCCATTTCACGCGCCAGGCGTGCGCCTTCGACGTTCAGCTCATACACCAGCGATTCCATGCCGTAGTCGGCCTGAGAAACCTGGGTAGCGTTGAAGGTGTTGGTTTCGAGGATGTCGGCGCCGGCGTCGAGGTAGGCCTTTTCAATGGCCTGGATGATATCGGGGCGGCTCAGCAGCAAGAGGTCATTGTTGCCTTTGACGTCTTGCGGCCAGTCGGCGAAGCGCGCGCCGCGGTAGTCTTCCTCTTCCAGCTTGTAGCTCTGGATCATGGTTCCCATGCCGCCGTCGAGAATCAGGATGCGCTCTTTGAGCGCTTGCTGAAGGGCCTGAAGACGGGAGCTGCGAGTGGACATGGGGACTACCTGAAAAGCTGGGACAAAAGAGCGCGAATGATAGCAAAGCTGCATGCTTTTTTAGCCTTCGCGCTTTTGCATGAAGATTATTCAGGTTGGCAGGCGTTGGCCGTAACCGGCAGAGGCGAATAGAATGCGCACTTATCTCAAGGCGTTCGATGCATGTCATTTCGTTTCTGGCTCGCTTGCCTTCTATTCCTCTCGTTCACCGCTGCGCGCGCCGAAGCCCTCTCTTATCAGCGTGATATCCAGCCGATATTCACCGCCAAGTGCGTCGCTTGCCACGCCTGTTATGACTCGCCCTGCCAGCTCAATCTCGGCAGTGGTGAGGGTGCATCCCGCGGCGCGAACAAGCTGCCGGTCTACAACGGCGTACGGGTAAAGGCCCAGGAGCCCACGCGCCTGTTTCTCGACGCCGATCACGACGCCGCGTGGCGGCGCAAGGGCTTCAATTCGGTACTCGATGGCGGGAGCAACCAGGCTGCGCTGATGGCACGAATGCTCGAGCTCGGTCGCAGCCAGCCGTTGACGCCCAATGCCAAGCTGCCGTCGGCGCTGGAGATCGGCATCGGCCGGGAAAACACCTGCCCGCTGCCGGATGAGTTCGACCGCTACGCCCGGCGCAACATGCATGGTGGCATGCCTTTCGCCGTAACCGGGCTGAGCGATACGGAGTACGCACTCCTGCAGCGGTGGCTGGAGCAGGGCGCGGCAGTCGAAGCGAGTTCGCCGCCCGAGCCTTCGGCGACCGAGTCCTTGCAGATCGACGAGTGGGAACGCTTGCTCAACACGCCCGGTGCACGCGGCAATCTGGTTGGCCGCTGGTTGTATGAGCACCTTTTCATCGCGCATCTGTACTTCGAAGGGGAGGGAGGCGGTCGTTTCTATCAGCTGGTGCGTTCGCGCACGCCCAGTGGCGAGCCGGTCGACGCCATTGCGACGCGACGGCCGAACGATGATCCGGGTACCCGGTTCAGCTATCGCCTGCGACCGATTACCGACGTGATCGTGCACAAGACGCACATCACCTATCCACTCAGCGCTGCGAAGCTGGCGCGGGTCCGTTCGCTGTTCTTCAGCGGTGACTCGACGGTGGATGCCATCCCCGGTTACGGCGCAGATCACAGAGCCAATCCGTTCAAGACTTTCCAGGCTATTCCTGCCGAGGCGCGGTACCAGTTCATGCTGGATAACGCCGAGTATTTCGTCCGCACCTTTATCCGCGGGCCGGTGTGCCGCGGGCAGATCGCCACGGACGTGATTCGCGACAACTTCTGGGTGTTCTTCCAGGACCCGCAGCACGATCTGTACATTACCGACCGGCGCTATCGCGAACAGACCACGCCGCTGCTGGCGATGCCCGGGCAGTTCGATGAAATGGGCGACCTGCTTGCGTTCTGGAAGAGCTACCGGGTCAAGCGCAACCACTACGAACAGCTGCGCATGAATGCCTATGCGGGCAAGCCCGCGCAGTGGAAGCAGATCTGGTCCGGCAATGACAATGCCTTGCTGAGCATCTTCCGCCAGCATGACAGCGCCTCGGTGCGCAAAGGGCTGATCGGCGAGATTCCGCAGACGCTCTGGTGGATGGACTATCCGCTGCTCGAGCGCACCTACTACCAACTCGTGGTCAATTTCGACGTGTTCGGCAACGTCTCCCATCAGGGCCAGACACGGCTTTACTTCGACCTGATTCGCAACGGCGCGGAGCTGAACTTCCTTCGGCTGCTACCGGCCGCCTCACGCCAGGCCATCCTCGATGGCTGGTACGAGCAGGGTGGGCAGCTGAAGCTGCTCTTGGCCTACACCTCCATCGACGATTCGACACCCTCGCTGCTGACGCTGAACAGGGCTGATCCGAAGCGCGCGTTCGCTCGAGAGATGCTGGCAAGGTACGCCGGCATCAACGCAGCCCCCGATCCGATCAACCGTTGCCAGGGTACCCAGTGCTACCGCGCAGGGCAGCCCGCGAGCCTGCAAGGCGCCGAGCAGGCGCTCAGTCGTCTGACCAACCGACTCGCCGGAGGCTTGCCGGCGATCCAGCATCTGCCGGAAGCCACGCTGCTGCGCATCGAGTACGACGGCGATCGGCGTGAGATATACAGCCTGCTGCGCAACCGCGCCCACAGCAACGTCGCCTTCATGTACGGCGAGTCGCTGCGCTGGCAGCCGAGGTTGGACACCCTGACGGTGTATCCAGGGGTTCTCAGCAGCTATCCGAATTTCCTCTTCAATGTGCCTGCCGCCGAGGTGCCGGCATTTGTCGCAGCACTGGAGGAGGTCAGGGCGAGTGATCAGCTGGAGCGCCTGGTCGACCGCTGGGGCGTGCGGCGCAGCCATCCGCGTTTCTGGGATTACTTCAACGATCTGACCCGCTATCTCGAAGAAACCGAGCCACTGGAAGCGGGCGTACTGGATATGAATCGCTACGAAAATCTCTGATTCGTCGCGAGCGGCAGCTGCGGTCGGAACTCGACCACGGTTAACCCGACTAAAATACTAGGACTTAACCGCGGCAGTGGTTTGGCGTACACTGCGGCGCATGCCTGCGAGGAGTTCCCATGAGCGCGATCACCATTACCGAAGCTGCACACGATTATCTGGCCGACCTGCTCGAGAAGCAGAACACCACCGGCATCGGCATTCGCATCTTCATTACCCAGCCGGGCACCCCGTATGCTGAAACCTGCATCGCCTACTGCAAACCGGGCGAGGAGAAGCCTGACGACATTGCACTGGCGCTGAAGAGCTTCACGGCCTGGATCGATGGCACCAGCGAACCCTTCCTCGAGGATGCACTGGTCGACTACGCGACCGATCGGATGGGTGGCCAGCTGACCATCAAGGCGCCGAATGCCAAGGTGCCGATGGTCAATGAAGACAGCCCGATGAACGAGCGCATCAACTATTACCTGCAGACCGAGATCAATCCGGGCCTGGCCAGCCATGGCGGGCAGGTCACGCTGATCGATGTGGTCGAGGAGGGCATCGCAGTGCTGCAGTTCGGCGGTGGTTGTCAGGGCTGCGGACAGGCGGACGTCACCCTCAAGGAAGGCATCGAGAAGACTCTGCTGGCCCGGATTCCGGAGCTCAAGGGTGTGCGCGACGTGACCGACCACACCAATCGCGAGAACGCCTACTACTGAGCCGAGACAGCCCGACGGAGCAGCACCGCCGGGCCGTTCGGCAGTTTTTAAGGTGAAATGCCACTATTTTGCCTTCATGGTGCGCACAGCGCGCCTTTCCTGCGATAAGCTCTCGTGCCAAGGTTAATCGGGCAACGAGAGCTCGTACCACATGTCTGCCATTTCCCTCTTGATCTGCGATGACTCCGCGCTGGCGCGCAAGCAGCTTCTGCAAGCGCTGCCTGCCAGTTGGCCGGTCGACGTCAGTCAGGCGGCCACCGGCCTCGAAGCGTTGGAGCAGGTTCGCGAGGGTGGCGTCGACGTCCTCTTGCTCGACCTCACCATGCCCGAGCTGGATGGTTATCAGGTCCTCGCGCAGCTGCGCGAAGAACGGCTGCAGTGCAAGACCATCGTGATATCCGCCGACATTCAGGATGAGGCCGTGCGCCGTGTCCTGGCCCTCGGCGCGCTGGCTTTCATCAAGAAGCCCGCCGATCCGGTGCACCTGCATCAGACGCTGGCGAGCCTTGGCCTGCTGGATGATGTCTCGCCTCTGATCGCTAGGGTCGCCGGGGAAAAGATCGGTTTTCGCGATACCTTTCGTGAGGTGGTTAACATCGCCATGGGGCGGGCTGCCGCACTCCTGGCGCGAGTGCTGGGTGTCTTCATCCAGTTGCCGATTCCCAATGTAAATATTCTCGAAGTCGGCGAGCTGCATATGGCGCTGGCCGATGCCGCGCGCGGCGAGAAGTTGACCGCCGTCTGCCAGGGCTACATCGGCGGCGGTATCGCAGGCGAGGCGCTGCTGCTGTTCCATGACTCCGAAGTGGCCGACATGGCGCGGCTGATGCGGCGGCAGGACTACCTGGAGATGGAGATGCTCCTGGATCTGTCGAGCCTGCTGATCAGCGCATGCCTCAGCGGAATCGCCGAGCAGATCGAAGTGGTGTTTTCCCAGGGGCACCCGCAGGTGCTGGGGCAGCACGCTTCGATCGACGAGCTGATCCGGCTCAATAGCGCCCGATGGAAGAAGACCCTGGCGGTGGAGATCAGCTACAGCCTGGAAGGGCACGATATCCACTTTGACCTGCTGCTGTTGTTCACGGAAGATTCGGTCGAGCTGCTGACCCGCAAGCTTGCCCACCTGATGGATTGAGCATGAGCAATTCCGCCGAGTTGAACGAGCTTCACTGGTTGCTGGCGATCGTCCAGAGCATCGACGTGGGCGTCGTCGTGCTGGACCGCGACTACCGTGTCGAGGTCTGGAACACCTTCATGGAAAACCGTTCCGGCTTGCAGCCGGAGAATGCGCGCAATCGGTCGTTCTTCACGCTGTTTCCCGAAGTCGATGAAGACTGGTTCCGCCGGAAGGTGGAAAGCGTGATGACCCTCGGTACGCCATCTTTCACCATCTGGGAGCAGCGCCCTTATCTGCTGCGCTTCAAGAACTACCAGCCGATCACCGGGCTGGAAGACTTCATGTACCAGAACACCACGCTGCTGCCTCTCAAGGGCGTCAACGGCAGCATCGACCAGGTGTGCCTGATCATCTATGACGTCACCGATGTCGCCGTGAACCGCCGCCAGTTGCAGGCGGCGAATGCCGAGTTGCAGCGCCTGTCCAGCACTGACCGGCTGACTGGGCTCTACAACCGCGGACACTGGGAAGAGATGCTCCGCCTGGATTACGCCCGTCATCGCCGCTATGACAGCCAGGCGGCTTTGGTCATGTTCGATATCGACCACTTCAAGGCGATCAACGATACCTATGGACATCAGGTAGGCGATACCGTGATTCAACAGGTCGCGGAGCTGATTCGCGAGAATCTGCGTGATTCGGACGTGGCTGGCCGCTACGGCGGTGAAGAGTTCGTGGTACTGCTACCGGATACCGACAAACAGGGTGCGATGACCTTTGCGGAACGCTTGCGGCATGCGGTAGAGAGCCGCGAGGTTCAGCACGAGCAGCACCGCATTCGCTTCACCATCAGTCTGGGTGTTGCGGACCTCAGCGTCCCCACCCACAGTCATGCGCAACTGATCGAATGGGCCGATTCGGCGCTCTATGCCTCGAAGGCGGCCGGTCGCAATCGCGTCACCCTGCATCAGCACTAGCGCTTCAGCCCGCCGCTTTGCGGAGAAAAGCCAGCAACGCAACCTCTTCGGCGCTGAGCCACTTGCGTTTGCGCGCGGCGCGCACATCAGCCAGCTCGCCTGCGCTGAAGGCTTGCAGAATCGCCGGGTGGATGTAGCACTGGCGGCAGACCGCAGGGGTGTTGCCCAGCTGGCTGGCGACCTGCTTCACCGTCTCGACCAGATTCTGCTTGGCGACGGATTCCGTGGATGCGTCCAGCTTGCGTAGCCGTTCCAGTGCCAGCGCGCTTCCGGCCCAGGTGCGATAGTCCTTGGCGGTGAAGTCGCGACCGGTCATTTCGCGAAGATATAGGTTCACGTCGTTGGAGCTGACCGCGCGGCGCTGACCATCTTCATCCAGGTACTGAAACAGCTGCTGGCCCGGCAGCTCCATGCAGCTGCGCATCAGCCTGGCCAACCGACGGTCGCGCAGGGTGACTTCGTGCTCCACGCCGCTCTTGCCTCGAAAGTGGAAGCGGATCGATGTTCCTTTGACATCCACGTGACGCGTACGCAGGGTCGTCAGCCCGTAGGATCGGTTGTCCCTCGCATAGCGCGAGTTGCCGATCCGGATCAGGGTCGACTCCAGCAACATGACCACCAGGGCCATGACCTTCTCACGCGCCATGCCGGGTCTAGCCAGGTGTTTTTCCAGATCGCGGCGCAGTTTCGGCAAGGCTTCACCGAACTCGAGCATTCGTTCGTACTTGTCGCTGTCGCGAATCTCTCTCCAACGCGTGTGATAGCGGTATTGCTTGCGTCCACGGGCGTCGCGCCCGGTCGCCTGAAGATGCCCTTGAGCATCCGGGCATATCCATACGTCACGATAAGCGGGTGGAATCGCCAGCTTGTTGATGCGACGAATTTCCTCCTCGTCGCGAATGCGCTCGCCGTTCGGCTCGAAGTAGACGAACTTGCCGCGCAGTCGCCTGCGGCGGATGCCTGGCTGGGAATCATCGACGTAATGCAGGTCCGGCGGCAGTGTTGGGCACAGCAGCGTACCGATGTCGCCGGTCTCATCGGCAGGAACAGGGCGAGTGCCCTCGGCCAGGGGCACCGGGTCGTCCATCAGGGTGTCGTTGCGCATGTATGACCGTTCCCGCTATGGCCTCGCCGGAGTAGCTACCGGCGAGGCTTTTGGATGGGCTCAACTATCCTTTTCGTTGCTGTTGCGCATCAGCAATCGAATGGCTGCGACCAGCTCGTCGATGGCTTCGCGATAGAGCTCGGGTTTGGCTTCGGTTTCAGCCTGATCGGCATGTTTGCGCGCGGTGTCGAGGTGGTCGTTGATCGATGAATAGTCGCCAAGCATGGTGTGCTCCTGCTGCAGTGAGTAGAGAAGGCGTATCCAGGAAGCGAATTCCGGCGCCTCTAACAACTGACCGGCCAGCAGGATGGCGGTTCTGACCGTGTATCAGCGCGATCTCTGTGTGGAAAGCGCCTTCGACCAGGTTGGATTGGAACACCGCGGGCATTGTTGGCTTTGCTGGCTCTCCAGCGCCTGAGGAAAACCGCAGCGGCTGCAGGCGTACATGCCGGCCGCCGGCACCTGGCGGAAGACCGGCCGGTATTCCGGCGGGAGGACGGACAATCCAGGGCGTACCGCATGGTCTTCATGGAAGAACAGGCTGACGTTGCCATCGTTCTCGAGAATGCCGAGCCTTACCTGGCCGAGGTGCTCGACCCCTTGCTGGCGCAGCTCCATGAAGAATTCATCGGCAGAAATGTTCAGGCTGTCGAGGCTGCGCAGCTCATAGATGCCATCGCGAATGATGGTGACGGGACGGCCTTCGAGCCAGGCTTCGAATCGCGGGCTGCGATTCATGAAGAACACCGTGAGGCGGTACAGCGCCAGCAGGGTGGCGAACACCGCTGCGACCGGCAGCAACGGCACGTCTTCGTAGAATGAAACGTCGCCCGCGGCGGAGCCGAGGGTCAGGATAATCACCAGCTCGAACACCGAAAGCTGGCGAATGCCGCGACGGCCGCTGACCTTGAGAAAGACGAACACGGCGACGAAGGCCAGCAATGCCCGCAACGCCACTTCGGCGACGAACATCAAGGGAAATTCGTGCAGAAGCATGCGCTGCATGTCAAAGGGGGTCATCTTGAATCGTCCTTCCAGGCGCTCGGTGCGATTTCTTCAAGCTCGGCTTTGGCTGACGCCGACGTCCACCAGGGTCAGCGCGCGGCCGCTATCTCGAATTCCAGGTTAATTCCGTCACCGCTGCCGTCGCCCACCACCGAGCCGGTTGCGGGCTTGCGGCTGACGGCTCGACCGTCATAGAAGTCGCTCAGGTGCCGCTGTGCGATTTCGCCTATGTGCGTGATCAGGCCCGGCATCTGGGCATCTCGCGGCACGATGAAGTGCAGTATGACGGTATGGGCGCCGGGGTCTTGCGGAAGGTCGGCGAGGCCGCAGCTTTGCCATTGATCGTTGACGTACGCTTCTGCACCTTTCATGAGCTTCTCCTGTTTCACGTGTTGCTGTTAAGACCGTCAAACACGCGAATGGATCAGTAGAGCAGTTGGCGTAGCCGAATTCGGGACATGAAAAAAGGCCTGGGGCACCGCCGCAGGCCTTTGTTCGTTGCAAGCCATGGTTACTCTGGCATGTGCCAGGGCGACAGATGCGCGCCGTCGCGGCTCAGCTGCGCGCGAGTCTGTTCCAGGGTTTCGCCGAGCTTCACGGGATCGGTGAACACGCTGCTGGACATCTTGCAGCGGCCTAGCAGACGGGCCTCGTCGCGGTCTACGACGGTGATGCTGACTTCACCGTTGCCTTCGGGCAGCGTCCAGGCAACGCACTGGAAGGGCTTAAACGCGCGGTCGGTGATCAAAAGGGCTTCATTGATACGCAGCGGGGTGTGCATGGGGCATGTCTCTCTGTGTGATACCCAAAATACCTGCAGCCAAGCTCGTTGGCGTTGGCCTTACATTGCAGTTGATGTACCCAGAGGACTGACGAGTCACATGCGAGTTCGAAAAAATTTGAAGGGCTTTGCAATTAGCCAAAAGTATAACGTTGACGCCTGGCCAAGCCGGCTTAGTACGTTTGAGCTAACTCCCTGTAAATATTGAAAAACTTCGCGACGCCATGCGCAGCGTGAGGGAATCGGCGCGGGACGCAAAAAAAATCCCGTGCGACAACCTGTCGCGACGGGAAATGTATCGAATCTCTAAGGGCGTGCTCCGCGATGGAGCATGGGGCGGGGCGCCTGCTTCGTCGAAGTGCCTGCGGCCTGCTCATCTGGCGGGCCGCAGGCAAAGGGTTTATCAGACCTTGAACTGGCTCAGCAGACGATTCAGCTGATCGGCGAGTTCGCCAAGGCGCTTACCAGCTTCACTGGACTGCTCGGCAGCCAGGGTGCTTTCCTGCGCCAGCCCGGCCGCCTGGGTCACGTTCTGGTTGATGTCCTCGACCACGTGGGACTGTTGCAGCGTGGCACTGGCGATGGATGCGTTCAGGCCTGAGAGGTTGCGCAGCGCCTGGGCAATTTCGCCAAGGCTCTCGCCGGCCTGGCTGGCTTGCTCTACGGTGAGCTGGGAGGCGCGATTGCTTTCCATGATCACGTTTACCGCAGCGCCGGAGTTCTTCTGCAGGCGTTCGATCATGCTATGTATCTCGGCAGTCGATTGCTGCGTACGCTGCGCCAGCAGACGAACTTCGTCGGCCACCACGGCGAAACCGCGGCCCTGTTCACCGGCTCGGGCAGCTTCGATCGCCGCATTGAGCGCGAGCAGGTTGGTCTGCTCGGCGATCGAGCCGATCACTTCCAGTACCGAACCGATCTTGGTTGTTTCATCAGCTAGCGACTGAATCACGTCGACGGCCTGGCCGATGGTCGCGGAAAGCTCGTCGATCTGCTGCAGGCTCGTTTCGATATTGCGCTGACCCTGGCCCGCCTGATTTTCGGCGTTGCCGACTTCGCTGGAGGCATGCTCGGCGTTCTTCGCGACTTCCTGTACGGCGTAGGTGACTTCGTTGACGGCGGTGGCGACCTGCTCCATTTGCAGCATCTGCTGCTGGCTCTGCTCATGGGCCTGACCGGAAAGCTGGCTCAGCGAACGGGAGGATTGATCCAGCGCGCCGGCTGTCTCGAACAGCTGACCGACCACGGTACGCAGTTTCTGGGTGAAGCGGTTGAAGTCACGACCAAGGATGCTCAGCTCGTCGTTGCCGGATACGTCCAGAGTACGCGTCAGATCGGCTTCGCCACTGGCGATATTCGCCATCGCCGACATGGTGTGGCGCAGGGGACGCACGATGCTGCGGATCAGGATCGCCACCAGCACGGCCATGATTGCCGAGATAAACAGGCCGATCAGGGAGAAACGAGTCAGATAGTTCCAGAATTCCTGTTCGACATCGTCCACGTAGATGCCCGAGCCGATGATCCAGCCCCAGGGCTTGAACAACTGCACGTAGGAGATCTTCGGTACCGGATCTGCTTCGCCTGGCTTGGCCCACATGTAGTCGACCAGGCCAGCACCTTCGCGCTGGGCGATCTTGACCATCTCGTTGAACAGTTCCTTGCCTTCCGGATCCTTGATCTTCGACAGATCCTGGCCGTCCAGCTTCGGCTGCATCGGATGCATGATCATGGTCGGGCCGAGGTCGTTGATCCAGTAATAGTCCTGACCGTCGTAGCGCAGCAGGCGGATCTGCTCCATGGCCGCCTTTTGTGCTTCGCTCGTGGTCATGGCGCCACTGGTCTCCTGTGCCCGGTGGTACTCGAGCACGCCGGATGCAGCCTCGACTATGTTCCGAGTTGCCTCCTGCTTGCCACGATACAAGTCGGACCGGACCTGCTGAATCATCAGCATGCCGAGGATGAACAGCATGACGACGGCGACCACGGGGATCAGCCAGAGGCGCTTGCTAATGGGAACGTTGCGCAGCAGATTCATGAATAGGGCTCCTGATGGACTTTCTTATCGTTTTGTTCTGGCTGATCGGTGGGTCTGTCGCGCCGCGGTCGACCTTCTGGTTGCGGTCGTTTCGCGGCACCCTGTATAGCTTTTCGGCCGCCCGTGGCTAAAAATGAGCCCCGTTTCGTTTGCAGAGGAATTTAGTTCTCTCGAACGAGTCAGAACAGCCGGCCAGATGGCTTTCTGACATATACCTTGGTTGCATTGAGTCGCGATGGGCTGCATCGCTTTAGGGGAATAGATGGATCTTTGGGTTGCGATTCAGGCGTTGATTCTGGGCGTGGTCGAGGGTGTAACCGAGTTTCTGCCGGTATCCAGTACCGGTCACCAGATCATTGTTGCGGACCTGATCGGTTTTGGTGGCGAGCGGGCGCTGGCCTTCAACATCATCATTCAGCTCGGGGCAATTCTCGCGGTGATCTGGGAGTATCGGCGCAAGATCCTGGACGTAGTGATTGGCCTGCCCAAGGAGTCTCAGGCGCAGAAGTTCACCTTGAACCTGCTGATTGCCTTCATGCCTGCAGTTGTCCTCGGTGTCGCTTTTGCCGACCTGATCCACGAATACCTTTTTAACCCCATCACCGTAGCCACCGCGCTGGTGATCGGCGGTGTCGTGATGCTCTGGGCCGAACGGCGTGATCACATCATTCGTGCCGAAACCGTCGACGACATGAACTGGGCACTGGCACTGAAAGTCGGCTTCGCCCAGTGCCTGGCACTGGTGCCCGGCACCTCGCGGTCGGGGTCGACCATCATTGGCGGCCTGCTGTTCGGCCTGTCGCGCAAGGCGGCTACCGAGTTCTCGTTCTTTCTGGCCATGCCGACCATGGTCGGCGCGGCGGTGTACTCCGGCTACAAGTACCGCGAGCTCTTTCAGCCAGGCGATTTCGCCGTGTTCGCGGTCGGATTCGTCACCTCGTTCATCTTCGCGATGCTTGCAGTGCGGGCGCTGCTCAAGTTCATCGGCAATCACAGCTACGCGGCGTTCGCCTGGTACCGGATCGGCTTCGGCCTGCTGATTCTGGCTACCTGGCAGTTCGGGCTGATCGACTGGGCCAGCGCGCAGGGCTGATCCATCGGCGGGATGTCGCGGCCTTCGCCCTGCTGATACAGCGCACGCGCGCGCCTGGCTTTGCCATAGTGAGGCCTCCAGTCAGGAGGCCTCATGAACAGTACTGCGGACCATTTCCAGCTCGACCTGAACGGTATATCGCTCAGTCTTTATAGCGCCGGACCAGAAGAGGGCAGGCCTGTTTGGCTGCTGCATGGCTTCCCCGAGTGTTGGTATTCCTGGCGCAATCAGATCGATTCACTGGTGGCGGCTGGTTATCGCGTGTTCGTTCCCGAGATGCGTGGCTACGGGCTCAGCAGCGCGCCAGTGGACGTCTCGGCCTACGATGTGCTGACGCTGTGTGAGGACGTTCGTGCGGCCATGGATCATTTCGGTCACCGGCAGGTGGCGCTAATCGGGCACGACTGGGGCGCAATGGTCGCCTGGTATCTCGCGTTGCTGGAGCCGGAGCGGGTCACCGCGCTGGTGACCATGTCGGTGCCCTTCGCCGGAAGACCGCGGCGGCCCGCGACCGAAATTATGCGCGAAGCCAGCGGTGATCGATTCAACTACATCCTCTATTTCCAGCAGCCCGGTCGCGCCGAGCGTGAACTGGATGCCGACATTGATCGTACCCTGCGCCTGTTGATGTATTACCAGGAAAGGAACCTGTTGCTGCAGAACAAGCCTGCCGACGGCACCTTGTTCGAGGACGACATGCAACCGGGACCGTTGCCCGACTGGTGCTCAGAAGACGATCTGGCGGTGTATCGGCAGACGTTCGCCGAGCACGGTTTTCGCGGTGCGCTGAACTGGTATCGCAACTTCGAACGCAACTGGCAGGTTACCGAGCCGCTGCAGGGGCGCAAGATCACGCAGCCGACCATGTTTTTGATCGGCGATCATGACCCGGTTGGTGAGCTCGAGGCCTACACGCTGAAGAAGATGCCGGAATGGGTGCCGGATCTGGAACGGCACGAACTGGCGCCGTGCGGCCACTGGATTCAGAACGAGCAGGCGGGGAGGGTGAACGCGCTGCTGCTGGACTTTCTCGGCAGGCGCTTTACCTAGCTGAAGCACCGCGCCGCGCGTTACCGGGAGTTGCCTATGAATCTGCAGCGCCCTCGATGAAGGCGCTGCGATACGCGGGCAGGGTGAGGATCAGACGATTACGCCCTGGCTGCGCAGGTAGTCGTCGTAGCTGCCGCTGAAGTCGGTCACGCCGTTCTCCGACAGCTCGATGATGCGGGTCGCCAGCGAGCTGACGAATTCACGGTCGTGGCTGACGAAGATCAGCGTGCCCGGGTAGTTCTCCAGCGCCAGGTTCAGTGCCTCGATGGATTCCATGTCGAGGTGGTTGGTCGGTTCGTCCATCACCAGCACGTTGGGCTTCTGCAGGATCAGCTTGCCGAACAGCATGCGGCCCTGTTCGCCACCCGAGATGACCTTGACCGACTTGAGGATCTCGTCGTTGGAGAACAGCATGCGGCCGAGGGTGCCACGCACCAGCTGCTCGCCGCCTTGAGTCCACTGGCTCATCCAGTCGAACAGACTGACGTCATCCTCGAAGTCATGGGCATGGTCCTGGGCGTAATAGCCGTAGTCGGCGCTTTCGGTCCATTTGACGCTGCCGCTGTCCGGGGTCAGTTCGCCAACCAGGGTGCGCAGCAGGGTGGTCTTGCCGATACCGTTCGGACCGATGATCGCCACGCGCTCGCCGGCCTCGACGGTGAAGCTGAAGTTCTTGAACAGTTCCTTGTCGTCGAAGCTCTTGGACAGGCGCTCGACAGTCACTGCCTGGCGGTGCAGCTTCTTGGTCTGCTCGAAGCGAATGAACGGGCTGATACGGCTGGACGGCTTGACCTCGGCCAGCTGGATCTTGTCGATCTGCTTGGCGCGGCTGGTGGCCTGCTTGGCCTTGGAGGCGTTGGCCGAGAAGCGGCTGACGAAGGTCTGCAGTTCGGCGATCTGAGCCTTCTTCTTGGCGTTGTCCGACAGCAGCTGCTCGCGCGACTGGGTCGCCGCGGTCATGTACTCGTCGTAGTTGCCCGGGAACAGGCGCAGCTCGCCGTAATCCAGGTCCGCCATGTGGGTGCAGACCGAGTTCAGAAAGTGGCGGTCGTGGGAAATGATGATCATGGTGCTGTTACGCGCCGTGAGGATCGTTTCCAGCCAGCGGATGGTGTTGATATCCAGGTGGTTGGTCGGTTCATCCAGCAGCAGCACATCCGGATCGGAAAACAGCGCCTGGGCCAGCAGCACACGCAGCTTCCAGCCGGGAGCGACTTCGCTCATCGGGCCGAAGTGCTGTTCCAGCGGAATACCCAGGCCAAGCAGCAGTTCTCCGGCACGGGATTCTGCGGTGTAGCCGTCCATTTCGGCGAACTCACCTTCGAGTTCGCCGACTTTCATACCATCCTCTTCGCTCATTTCCGGTAGCGAATAGATGCGATCGCGCTCAGCCTTGACCTTCCACAGTTCCTCGTGGCCCATGATCACCGTGTCGATCACGTTGAATTCTTCGTAGGCGAACTGATCCTGGCGCAGCTTGCCCAGGCGCACGTTCGGCTCGAGCATCACCTGGCCGGCGGACGGTTCCAGATCGCCACCGAGAATCTTCATGAAGGTCGACTTGCCGCAGCCATTGGCGCCGATCAGGCCGTAGCGGTTGCCACCGCCGAATTTGACGGAAACGTTTTCGAACAGCGGCTTGGCACCGAACTGCATGGTGATGTTGGCGGTGGAGATCAAGGGCGTACCTATCAATGACGTGTGGCTGCGTGAATCAGGCTGATACCGATCCGATACCAATACTCAGCGGTCCAGCTCGCTCCGACAGGGAGCTGGTCGATCCAGCGATTCTTGAGGTGAATGACAACGGTGGGCGTTTGCGCCTGCTGCCGGATGAATGCGGGGTGGCTACCGAACTTCAGCCGCGCATTGTCGCATAGCTGCACTGGCCGGCGTAAGGACAGGCTGACGAGGCAACCCGGAATCGCCCGGTAGCGGTCTTCGAGCTCGAGCGGATGCGAATCGTTTCATTGACACCCGGATGCCAAACAGAGAGCATTGTTACGATATAACATCGGTGTCTGAGTTAAAGCATGAATAACGCAAGTGCGGTAGTGAAATGGGCGGGTTGCGGAGCGGCATTGATGCTGGCGGGTGCGCCGCTGGCTGTGGCAGAGGACGCGGCGGTACTGGATTCGGTCATCATCACGGCCGATCAGGAACGCGCCGATGGACCGGTGCAGGGCTACCGTGCCAACCGCTCGCGCAGCGCGACGAAAACCGACACGCCCATCGAGGAAATACCTCAGTCGATCAGCGTCGTTCCAGCATCCGTGCTGCAGGATCTGGACAGCCCACGCGTCGAAAAGGCGCTGGATTTCGCCGGCGGCGTCGCTAGGCAGAACGATTTCGGCGGCCTGACCATGTACGAATACAGCGTGCGCGGGCTGACCACCGGAGAGTTCTACAAGGACGGTTTCAGCGTCAACCGCGGCTTCATGAACCCACCGGACGCTTCCAATATCGAGCGGGTCGAAGTGCTCAAGGGGCCTTCGGCCAGCCTTTACGGACGCGGTGATCCGGGCGGCACCATCAATATCGTCAGCAAGCGGCCGCAGCTGGACAGCTTTGCCCGTCTCGATCTCAGCGCCGGTCGCTGGGATCGCTATCGCACTACGCTGGATGTGAACACGCCGCTCGATGAAGACGGCAACATGCTCTATCGCATGAACATCGCCATCGAAGACAACAACAGTTTTCGCGACCACCGCGAGGCTGAGCGCCAGTTCGTCGCGCCGTCCTTCAGCTGGGAGCTGAGCCCTGATACGCGGCTGCTGGTGCAGGCAGAAGTGGTGCGCAACCGCCAGATCTTCGATCGCGGCGTGGTTGCACCCGGCGGCGACCTGGGCAAGGTGTCCCGCTCAGCGTTCTATGGCGAACCCTCGGATGGGCCGATCAGCAACGACAACGAAACGCTGCAGGCCGAACTCGAACACGACCTCAACGAAGTCTGGACGCTGCGCCTGGCCAGCCACTACAAGCAGGGCCGGATGGATGGCTACGCCACCGAAGCGGCAGAGGTCGCAGCAGACGGCCGCACGCTGACCCGCAACCTGCGCTATCGCGACTACGACTGGCAGGACGCGATCACCCAGCTGGAGCTGCGCGGGCGTTTCGATACCGGCTCGATCGAGCATCAGCTGTTGATCGGCACCGAGTACGAGCGTTACGCCTTGAGCGAATTCATGCTGCGCTCCAACAATCTGCGCAACATCGATCTCTACAACCCGGTCTACGGTGCGTCGCGTCCGGCGTTCAATCCCGCGCGTACGGTTAACCGCAATGAGCTGGTGCATAGCCGCGCACTGAATCTGCAGGACCAGATTCGCTTTACCGACAAGCTCTTTGGCGTCATCGGCGCCCGCTATGATCATTACGAACAAGGCCTGGACAATGAGGTTGCTGGCCGGCGCACCGAGCAGACCCACGAAAAGGTCACGCCGCGTGTTGGTGCGCTCTATCAGCTGATGCCGGAGGTCGGGCTGTTCGCCAACGCCTCGCAGTCATTCAAACCGAACAACGGTGCGGACGTCAGCGGCGCCACTTTCGATCCGGAAGAAGGCGTGGGTTATGAGGCAGGGGTCAAACTTGATCTGTTCGATGGCCGTTTGGGGCTCACCGCCGCAGCCTTCCATCTGACCAAGGAAAACGTGCTGACCAGCGATCCGGCGAACGACGGTTTTCAGATTGCCGCCGGCGAGGTGCGCAGCCGCGGGATTGACCTGCAGCTGGCCGGGCAGCTGACCGACGCGATTCGCGTGATCGGTGGCTATGCCTACGTGGATGCCAAGGTGACTCGCGATAACACCCTGGCCAGCGGCAGCCGGCTGCTCAACGTGCCACGCCACAGCGGCACCTGCTGACTACCTACGAATTCCTCGATGGCGATCTCAGCGGGCTCTCCCTTGGCGGCGCGGTGAACTACGTGGGTGATCGGGCAGGGCAGGCCGATAGCGACTTCGAGTTGCCGTCGTACACGACCGTGGACCTGCTGGCGCGCTACAAGGCGACGGAAAAGCTGACCCTCGGCGTGAACCTGAACAACGCCTTCGACCGGACCTACTACGAGCGTTCCTACAGCAATGTCTGGGTCATGCCGGGTGAGCCGCGCAACCTGAGCGTTAGCCTGTCCGTGGATCTCTGAGCCTGTACTCAGCGGGCGGTGACGCCCGCTGATCTCGTTGTCCTACAGCCAACCCTTCTCCTTGTAATAGCGCTCGGCGCCCTCGTGCAGCGGCGCAGTCAGGCCGACGCGAATCATGTCTTCGGCCTTGAGGTCGGCAAAGGCCGGATGCAGGCGCTTGAACCTGTCGAGGTTGTCGAACACCGACTTGACCAGCTGGTAGACGACCTCCGGGTCGGTCTTGCTGGTGGTCGCCAGCACGGCCTTGCCGCCGATCGACGGAATGGCGCCGTCCACGCCCGGGTAGAGTCCGGCGGGGATTTCCACTGCGCTGTAGTAATCGGCCTTGGCCAGCAGGCTGTCGATCTCTGCGCCCTGCACCGAAATGATCCTGGCCTTTACATTGGTCAAGGCTTCCTGGATCGCACCGCTCGGATGGCCGACTACATAGGTGATGGCGTCAAGGTTGTTGTCACCCAAGGCGGAAGCCATTTCCGCCGGTTTGAGTTCCGCGGCCAGGGCGAAGCTGGCATTCGTCCAGCCCTTGGCCTGCATGACTTCCTCGAAGGTGTCGCGACTGCCCGAGCCGGGCACGCCGATGTTTACCCGCTTGCCTTCGAGCCCGGCCAGATCGGTGATGCCGCTGTCGTTGCGAACGACCACGGTGAGAATCTCCGACTGCAATGAGAACACTGCGCGCAGTTCGACCGCGCCTTCCTTGTCGAAGGGCGCCAGGCCCTGCAGCGCCTTGTGCTGATGGTCGGACTGGATGAAGCCGAAGTCGTACTCGCCTTTGTGCAACGACACGATGTTGGTCACGCTGCCCGCGGTCGAGGGTGCGTTGCATTTGATGGCGGGCTTCACCTCGACACGATTGAGGAAGCGGCACACCGACTGGCCGGCGGTGTAATACACGCCGGTCTGCCCTCCGGTGCCGATGGTGACGAAGCGCTCCTGCGCCAGCACGCTGGTGCTTGCCAAAGCGCCGGCGAGTGCGCCGGCCAGGGTGATGCCCAGCAGGCCGGTACGGATCTGATGGTTCATTGCGGTTCCCTCTTTTGTTCGTATTTTGGGTAGTTGCACTGCGGTGTCGCCGGCGCAGGAACGATAGACCGCTGTGGTCAGGTGCGCGCGGCGATCACCATGATCTCGACCAGCACCTCGGGTGAGGCCAGACGCGCCTGCACCGTCGCCCGCGCCGGTGCGCAGCCTGCTGGCAGCCAGTCGATCCATACCTCGTTCATGGCGGCGAAGTCGGCATTGATGTCCTTCAGCCAGATCTGCGCGCTGAGCAGGTGCTCGCGACTAGAGCCAGCGGCAGCCAGCAACCGGTCGATCTTCGCCAGCACCTCGCGGGTCTGTCCCGGCGGCACCCAGGCCGCGGTCGTCCGGGACCTGGCCGGCGAGGAACACAACGTCTGCATGAACGACTGCGGCGGACATGCGTGGATTGCTCACGATGCGTTGCAAGGTCATATCGGTTTCCTCTTTGAGTGGTCAGGCGGGCAGGCTCAAGCCGTCCAGAGAAACAGCGGGTGGCGATCCGCCGATTACGCTGGTGAGCAGGTCGGCGCTGCCACAGGCCAGGGTGAAACCGAGGCTGCCGTGGCCGACGTTGAGCCAGAGATTGTCGAAGCCGCTGCGGCCAAGCAGAGGCGTGCCCTGGGGCGTCGCCGGGCGCAGCCCCGCCCATTGCCGCGCGCGTTGGTAGTCGCCGGCGCCGGGGAAGGTCGCACGAGCCAGACGTTGCAGGGTGGCGATGCGCTGCTGGTCGAGCCCGGCGTCCCAGCCGGCGATATCCACCATCGCCGCGACGCGCAGCTGGTCATCGAGGCGGGCGTAGACGACCTTGTTGTCGTAGTCGGTGACGTTGGTTTGCGGCACGCGGTTCTGGTCGGCCAGCCCAACGGTCAGGCTGTAGCCCTTGAGCGGGTAAATCGGCAGGTCGATACCCAGTGGCCGAAGCAGCCCGACGCTGCCGGTGCCGGCCGCGACTACCAGATGGTCGACGGCGATTTCATCGCGCCCGAGCACGAACGCGCGGACGCGCTTGCCTTCGCTGCGCAATGCGCTCACCGATTGGCCGGTATGCAGATGAAACGCAGGTGATGCCCGCAGTCGCCGCAGCAGTTCGGTGCAGAACAGATGGCAGTCGGCAACCTCGTCGCCGGGCGAATAGATGCCGCCGTGCAGCGATGCCGCCAACGGCGCCAGCGCCGGCTCGACGTCGACGCATTGCGCGGCGTCCAGCAGCCGCTGCCCGGAATCGTCGTCGATGGCCGCCGCGCCTTTGTGCAGGCTGTGTTGATCGCGATAGATCACCAGCTTGCCGTTGGCGCGCCAGGCGAAGCCGTCCAGCCGGTCCTGCTCGCGCCAGCTGTGCAGGATCTGCTGACTGTGCAGGGCCAGACGCAGCAGATGAGCCGCGTTGCGCCGATTGACCGAGCGCCGGCATGCCAGCAGGAACTGCAGGCACCAGCGCCACTGATGCAGGCTCGCCTGCGGTCGGAAACGCAACGGGGCATCGGCTCCGCGCAGCATCCAGCCAATCGCCTGCAGCGGCACGCCGGCATCGGCCAGGGGCGAAACGTAGCGATAGCTGAGCTGCCCGCCATTGGCGAAGCTGGTTTCCAGGGCAACATCGTCGCGCCGTTCGATCAGCTCCACGCTGTGCCCCTGGCGCACCAATGAATAGGCCGTGGCAAGCCCGATGACGCCTGCGCCGATGACTGCTACCCGCATGCAACCGCTCCTCCGACTCGATCAGCCCAGCCTAGGCCGCGGGCCAGCGGGCCAGCGGGGCAGCCAATGAAAGGATGGAGCGCTCCCATAACCTGCGGTTATGCTCGATCGACTGAAGGAGGGACATGCATGCGGCTGCGTCATATCGAACTGTTCCAGGCGATCCTGCAAACCGGCAGCCTGACCGCCGCCGCCGAGCTGCTGCATATCTCCCAGCCAGCTGCGAGCAAGATTCTCAAGCATGCCGAGCAGCAACTGGGTTTTGCGCTATTCGACCGGGTGCGCGGCAAGCTGCAGCCCACCGCCGAGGCACGCGTGTTGCAGCAGCAGACCGAACGCCTAGCCATCGACCTGCAGAGTCTGCGGCGCCTTGCAGACAGCCTCGGTCGGGGCGAGGAGTGCGCACTGCGGCTGGTCTGCACACCGGCCTTGGCTCAGGCGCTGCTGCCACAGGCGCTGTGCGCCTGGCGCGAGCGATTTCCACGTACGGTCTGTCAGCTCGCGACGCAGCACACGGCGGAAGTCGTCGAGGCGCTGTTGCTGCGTGAAGCCGATCTGGGGCTGACGTCACAGGCGGTGGAGCATCCGGGACTGAGCAGCCAGCTATTGGCCGAGGGACGCATGCGCGTGATCGCGCCGCCTGGCTGGTGGCCGCTGGATGAACTGCACAGCCCGCTGCGGCTGCAGGCCTTAGCGGGTAAAGCGCTGATCGGCATCGACGCCCGCGATGCCCTGGGCAGCCTGTTGCGCGGCCACATTGAGGAACTCGATCCGCCGCCGCGCGTGGTTACCTGGGTGCAGACTTATCAGTTGGCGCGACAGCTGGTGTCGTCGGGACAGGGCGTGGCGCTGGTCGATCCGTTCACCGCGCTGGCGGCTACTGGCGGCGAGGTGCAGACCCGTCTGCTCGAGCCGGCCATCAGCGTGCCGGTCTACGCAGTGACTCGTGTTCACGAGCAGCCGCTGCCGGCGCAGGCGATGCTGCTTGAGCAGCTCGGCGCCCAGGCTGAGCGACTGCTGCAGGACGGGCACAGCTGAGCGGTCGCGCAGGCGTGCGCTACCATGGCGGCTTTTGCGCCGGACGATCATGCACGTCGACTCGCCCCTTGAACGTTATCAGCTGGCCATTGCGCAAGACGGGTTCGTACCCGATGCAGCTCAACAGCGCGCTGTCGCGCGGCTCCAAGCCTGTCATGAGGCACTGGTTTCAGGTGCGGACCTGCCGCTTGGTGTCTATCTCTGGGGCCCGGTCGGGCGTGGCAAGACCTGGCTGATGGACCTGTTTCACGCAAGCCTGGCGGTTCCGTCGCGGCGGCAGCATTTCCACCATTTCATGCGCTGGGTGCATATCCGGCTGTTCCAGCTCAACGGTACGGCCGATCCGTTGCAGGCCCTGGCCAGAGAACTTTCGCAAGAGATTCGTGCGCTCTGCTTCGACGAGCTGTTCGTCGGTGACATCGGTGACGCAATCATCCTGGGGCGCCTGTTCCAGGTGCTCTTCGAGCACGGCGTGGTGATCGTCGCCACCTCCAACCAGCCGCCGGAGCAGCTGTACGCCGACGGCTTCAATCGCGAGCGTTTTCTGCCGGCCATCGACGCCATCCTGCAACACATGCATGTGGTGGATGTGGATGGTGGCGCCGATCACCGCCTGCGTCCCGGCGCTGCGCTACAGCGCTACTGGATCGCTCAGTCCGACAGCGGCAGCGCACTGGTCGCGACGTTCGAGGCGCTTGCTGCTGGATCAGTCAGCACCGAGCCTTTGGTTCTCAGCCGCCGCCTGCTCGACGTGGTCCGGCGTAGCGAATCGGTGCTCTGGTGCCGCTTCGCCGATCTCTGCGAACAGCCGTTTTCGGCGCTGGACTTCATCGAGTTGTGCGATCGTTTCGCAGCGATCCTGATTAGTGACGTGCCCAGGCTGGGCGGTACGCAGCGCGATGGGCGGATTGCCCGCGGCACCGAGGATGGAGCTGCGCGGGTCGAGGCGGGTGACCGCCAACTGCCCAGGCTCGCCGCACGGGATGATGCCGTGCGCCGGCTCATCGCGCTGGTGGACGAGTGCTACGACCGGCGTATTCCGCTCTATATCGAAGCCGAGGTGGCACTGGACGAGCTGTATACCGAGGGCTATCTGGCATTCCCGTTCCGCCGCACGCTCAGTCGTCTGCGGGAAATGCAGCTGCAGCGCTTTGGCTAAGCGCCAACTCAGTCGCGGTAGAACACCTGCACCAGGTGGTAGCCGAACTGGCTTTTCACCGGACCGTGCACCTCGCGCAGCGGCTTCTTGAAGATCACCTGATCGATGCTGCGCACCATCTGCCCGGGGCGCACTTCGCCGAGATCGCCACCTTTCTTGCCGGACGGGCAGGTCGAGTACTTGCGCGCCAGCACGTCGAACGCCTCGCCATTGGCGATGCGCTTTTTCAGCTGCGCGGCTTCGGCCTCGGTCTTGACCAGAATGTGGCGGCACATGGCTTTGGGCATGCTCGGTGTCCTTGATTGCACTGGGGCGCGATTGTAGTCGTGCCACGGCGAATGTCGAACGGGATCGCGCTTCGATGCAGCCGTTTTGTGACTTATTGGTCGACGAGCGGTAGTTTTATCGTGTCCTGTGATAGCGCTAACATCCAGCCAAACAAGCAAAATAATGGATTCCTCGCATGCCTTCAGTGCATACCTCAAAGGCTTCCGCGCTTCCGGTGCTGGTCGTCATGGGCGTCAGCGGTTCCGGCAAGACCGAGACCAGCCACGCCGTAGCCGACGCGCTCGGCCTGCCGCACATCGAAGCGGACAACTTTCACCCGGCAGAGAACGTGGCGCGCATGCGTGCCGGCACGCCGCTGTCCGATGCCGACCGCGTGGAGTGGCTGCACGCGCTGATCGCTGAAATGCAGCGCACTTTAGCGGCAGGCAGCGGCTTCGTGCTGGCTTGCTCGGCGCTCAAGCGCAGCTACCGGGAGTTGCTGCGCAGTGCGGTTCCGGAGCTGCGTTTCGCCCATCTAGCCATCGATTACGAAACCGCCGTGCAGCGCGTCGGCGGCAGGCCGGGACATTTCATGCCTATTTCCCTGGTCGACAGCCAGTTCGCCACCCTCGAATCACCCGAGGGCGAACCCGGCGTATTGACCGTGGATGCCAGCCAGCCCCGCGAAGACGTTCTGCGCCACATCGTCGATTGGATGCAGGGCGCCGGTCTGGATGAGCTTATTGAAACCCGGGTCGATCTTTCCTCGCGTCCGTTTGATAGCGCTACCACGGCGCCACCTTTGACCAACGAGCCGATCTACAGCGGCACGGTCGCCCAGCACTTCGACCGCCTGACCGACTGGCTGATGGCCGCGTTGATGGCCTTCATGGTCATCGTGGTGTTTTCCAGCGTGGTGCTGCGCTATGCCTTCGGCACTGGCTGGACCGGCGCTGAGGAGCTGTCGCGGCTGGCGTTCGTCTGGCTGGTGTTCGTCGGTGTCGCTTCGAGCATGCGCCGCGGCGAGCTGATGAGCTTTTCCATGCTGCGCGACCGCTTCCCGCGGCTGTTCCGCCGCGTCGTCGACTCCCTCAGCTGGCTGCTGGTGGCAGCTGCGAGCTGCCTGGCGGCCTGGGGCGGCTGGAACCAGATGCAGTTCGGCTGGACCATCAACAGCCCGGTAGTCGGGTATCCGCTGGGCCTGGCGATGTTGCCCGTGGCCGCCAGCATGGTCGCGCTGGCGGTATTGGCGCTGGTGCAGCTGGTCAATGTCTGGCGGCGTGATCAGCCATCGGCCACCGCCGCTGCGAATGTCACCGCGGACTGAAGCGACGCCGCATTCAGAACAATACGGGCACTGCCCAACCGAGGACCTTGTATGACCGTCGTCGTCTTCCTTTCATCGCTGCTGGGCTTCATGACCCTTGGCATGCCCATCGCCTTCGCGCTGCTGCTCACCGGCTCGGTGCTGATGTGGTACCTGGATTTCTGGGACGTGCAGCTGCTGGCTCAGAATCTTCAGGCCGGCGCTGACAGCTTCCCGCTGCTGGCGGTGCCGTTCTTCATCCTTGCTGGCGAACTGATGAATGCCGGAGGCATCTCGCGGCGCATCATCGCCATGGCGCAGGCCTATTTCGGTCACAAGCGTGGCGGCCTGGGTTACGTGGCGATTGCCGCTTCGGTGCTGCTGGCCAGCATGTCCGGCTCGGCGTTGGCCGATACCGCCGCGCTGGCGACGCTGCTGCTGCCGATGATGCGCGAGCGCGGCTACCCGTTGAGTTCGTCGTCGGGCCTGGTGGCGGCGGGCGGGATTATCGCGCCGATCATTCCGCCGTCGATGCCGTTCGTGATCTACGGCGTGGTGACCGGCACGTCGATCAGCCAGCTGTTTCTCGCCGGCATGGTGCCGGGGCTGATCATGGGCATGGGCCTGATCGTCGCCTGGACGCTGATCGCCCGGCGGATCGATGAACCGAAACAGGAAAAGGCCAGAGCGGCCGAACGCCGTCGCGTGCTGGTCGACGGCGCCGCCGCGCTGATGCTGCCGGTGATCATCGTTGGCGGGCTGCGTGGCGGCCTGTTCACCCCGACCGAAGCGGCGGTGGTCGCCGCCGTCTACGCGCTGGCGGTGTCGACCCTGCTGTATCGCGAACTGACCTGGGCCGGGCTGGTCGAGGTGCTCACGCGTGCCAGCCGCACCACGGCGTCGGTGATGTTTCTCTGCGCCGCGGCGACGGTATCGGCGTACATGATCACCCTGGCCCAGCTGCCCGACGAGATCGCGGCGATGCTCGGTCCGCTGGCGCAGGACCCCAAGCTGCTGATGGTCGCCATCATGCTGCTGATGATCGCCGTCGGCATGGTGCTGGACCTGACCCCGACCATTCTGATCCTCGGTCCGGTGCTGGCGCCGATCGCGATCAAGGCCGGCATCGATCCGGTGTATTTCGGCGTGATGTTCGTGCTGATCGGTTCCATCGGGCTGATCACCCCGCCGGTAGGCACCGTGCTCAACGTGGTCGGCGGCATCGGCCGGTTGCGCATGGAAACCCTGGTGCGCGGCGTGATGCCGTTCTTCCTCGTCTACCTGGTGATCGTCGGGCTGCTCATAGCCGTGCCCTCGATCATCACCGTACCCCTGGCCTGGCTGCGGTAACGCCGGTCGTGCAACCCCAACGACACACCAACAGCCCAACAACAAAAAAGGTACCGCTCCATGAAACGACTCATCATCAGCACCCTGACTGCCGCATTGCTCGGCAGCACACTCGGCCTCGGTCAGGTCCACGCCGCCGACGACATCCGCCCGCGCATGATCCGCTTCGGCTACGGCCTCAACGAAGACAGTAACCAGGGCAGGGCAGTGAAACTGCTCGCCGAAGAGGTGGCCAAGGCTTCGGACGGCAAGCTGAAAGTGCGTACCTTTGGTTCGGCCAGCCTCGGCTCGGACGACCAGATGCAGAACGCACTGATCGGCGGCGCGCAGGAAATGATGGTCGGCTCGACCGCGACGCTGGTCGGCATCAGCAAGGAGATGGCGGTGTGGGATACGCCGTTCCTGTTCACCGATCCGCGCCAGGCCGATCAGGTACTGGACGGCCCGGTAGGCAGGCAGGTGATGGACAAACTCGAAGAGAAGGGCCTGGTCGGGCTGGTGTACTGGGAGAACGGTTTTCGTAACGTGACCAACAGTGCGCGGCCGATCGAGAAGCTCGAGGACTTCGAGGGCATCAAGCTGCGCGTGATGCCAAATCCGGTTTTCATCGACACCTTCAAGCGCATGGGCGCCAATGCGGTGCCGCTGCCGTTCTCCGAGCTGTTCACCGCGCTGGAAACCAAGGCGGTCGACGGCCAGGAAAACCCCTACAACACCATCCTCTCGTCCAAGTTCTATGAGGTGCAGAAGTACCTGAGCGTGACCAATCACGTCTACAGCCCCTGGATCGTCACGGTTTCCAAGCGCTGGTGGGACGGGCTGTCCGCGACCGAGCAGGGCATCCTCATGGATGCCGCGGAAAAGGCACGCGATGCCGAGCGCGAGGACACCCGTCGCGAGGCCAGTCAGGCGTTGGCGGCGCTGAAGGAGCGCGGCATGCAGATCAACGAGGTCAGTCCCGAGGAGATCCAGCGCATGCGCGAACAGGCGCAGCCGGCGATCCAGACGGTGATCGATGCGGTCGGCCAGGACCTGTTCGATCAGGTGCAGGCCGAAGTGGAAAAGGCCGCACCTTAGGAGGCGCCCCCAGAATGCCCGCTGCTAGAATCCGCCGCTTTCGACCAATGGAACGCGCATGACCACACGCCGACGCCGCTCTGCCGAGCGGGTAACCCTCTCGGATGTCGCACGTAGCGCCGGCTGCTCGCTGATGTCGGCATCCCGCGCGCTGTCGCAACCGGAACTGGTTTCCGACGCGCTGCGCGAGCGTGTCGAGCAGGCGGTCAAGGCGCTCGGCTACGTGCCGCATCCGGCGGCGCGCAGCCTGGCCAGTTCGCGTTCCAATCTGGTCGCGGTGATCATTCCTTCGCTGTCCAACGCGGTGTTCGTCGACACGGTCGAGGCCATCCAGCGCGTGCTGATGCCGGCGGGCTACGAAATGATGATCGGCGTCAGCCACTATCGCCCCGAAGAGGACGAACGACTGCTGCGTGCCTATCTGGCGCATCAGCCGGCCGGCTTGCTGATCACCGGGTTCGAGCGCAGCGATGCCGCCCGTGCAGTGCTGGCCAACTACACCGCACCGATGGTTACCCTGATGGAGCTGAGCGAGCGGCCGGATGACTACTGCGTAGGCTTCTCGCAGCTGGAAGCCGGCGTGGCCATGACCCGCACGCTGCTTGAGCGCGGCTACCGTCACGTCGCCTTCGCCGCGGCGCAGCTCGACCCTCGGACCCTGCAACGCGCCGAAGGCTACCGTCAGGCCATGCGCCAGGCCGGTCGCTATGAGCCGACGCTGGAGCTGCTGACGCCGCAGCTGTCGTCCATTGGGCTTGGTGCGGAGCTGCTGGATCGGCTGCTGGCGCAGCATTCGCAGATCGACGCGGTGTTCTTCAACAACGATGACCTGGCCCTCGGGGCGCTGTTTCGTGCCCATCAGCTGGGGCTCGACGTGCCGGGGCGGCTGGCGATTGCCGGTTTCAACGACCTGCCGGCGGCGGCCTGGATGCATCCGGCGCTGAGCACCGTGCGCACCCGGCGTGGCGAAATCGGCGAGCTGGCGGCGCAGATGCTGCTGAGTCTGATGCGAGGTCAGCAGCCTGCCGAGCGTTGTATCGATGTGGGCTTCGAAGTGGTGATGCGCGACAGCGCCTGAGGCGGGCTTTCACCCGCCAGCGCGTCAGAGATCCTGCTGCGCGGTGACCTGCTGCGCGATCTCGATCATCTGCTCGCGCATCCAGCGGTTGGCCGGGTCCTGATCGGTGCTTTCATGCCAGTAGATGTGGGTTTCCAGCGGCATGATGTCCACCGGCAGATCGACCTGGTGCAGGTTGTGGCGCCGGGCGAAACGCTCGGGAACGGTCACCGCCATGTCAGTCTGGTCGATCACCTGGGTCGCCATCAGGTAGTGCTGTGAGCGCAGGGCGATCTTGCGCTGCAGACCCATCTTGCCCAACGCCAGATCCACCAGACCGAGCCCGCTGCGGCGGCTGGAAATATGGATGTGCGACAGCGACAGGTACTGCTCCAGGGTCAGCTTGTCCTTGGCTAGCGGGTGGCCGCGGCGCATGGCGCAGATGTAGCGATCTTCCAGCAGCTTGACGTGGCGCACCTGCGGGTCGGTATTGAGCGGTGCATCCATGGCGAAATCCAGGCGGCCGGCAGCCAGTTCCTTGGTCGTCTCGCGACGCTTGGCCAGCATGCTCTCGATCTTCACGTTCGGTGCCAGACGGCGCAGGCGCTGGAACAGCGGCGGCAGCATCACCGCCTCGGTGAGGTCGGTCATGCTGATGCGGAAGGTCTTGTTCGCCTGCGCCGGGCTGAAGGTCCGGCTTTCCTGCACCGACACCCGCAGCAGCTGCAGCGCATTGCGCACCGCGCCGATGATGTTCTGCGCCATTGGCGTCGGCACCATGCCCTGCGCGGTGCGCACGAACAGCGGGTCGTTGAAGGTCTCGCGCAGGCGGGCAAGGGCGTTGGAAACGGCGGGCTGGGTGATGCCGACGATCTGCCCGGCGCGTGTCAGATTCGCTTCGGTGTAGATGGCATCGAAGACGATGAATAGATTCAGATCGACCTTGTTCAGGTTCATTGTTGTGCTCTCCGGCGTGTATCGGAATTCGCCGATCATATATCGGTGATGAATGTTTATACACGAGGAAAATAGCTTAGATAAATCACTAGGCCTCCTCTAGCATTCAAAACTACAAAACATTACCTGCCAGAAGGTTGTCGCCCATGAATTTCGCCTACTCCCCGAAGGTTCAAGAGCTGAGAGAGCGCGTGCAAGCGTTCATGGATGCTCACGTCTATCCCGCCGAAAAGGTGTTCTACCAGCAGGTCGCCGAAGGTGACCGCTGGCAGCCGACCGCTATCGTCGAGGAGCTCAAGGCCAAGGCCAAGGCAGAAGGGTTGTGGAACCTGTTTCTGCCGGAATCGGAACTGGGCGCCGGCCTGACCAACACCGAATACGCACCGCTGGCGGAAATCATGGGTAGCTCGGGGCTTGGCCCGGAGGCGTTCAACTGCTCAGCACCGGACACCGGGAATATGGAAGTGCTGGTGCGCTACGGCAGCGAGGCGCAGAAGCGCGAGTGGCTGGAACCGTTGCTGCGCGGCGAAATCCGTTCGGCCTTCGGCATGACCGAGCCGGGCGTGGCCTCGTCCGACGCGACCAACATGGAAGCCCGCGCGGTGCGCGAGGGCGACGAGTGGGTCATCAACGGTCGCAAATGGTGGACCTCCGGTGCCTGCGACCCGCGCTGCAAGATCATGATCTTCATGGGCCTGACCAACCCTGACGCGCCGCGCCATGCCCAGCACTCGATGATCCTGGTGCCGATGGATACCCCCGGCGTGAAGGTGCTGCGCCCGCTGCCGGTGTTCGGCTACGACGACGCCCCGCACGGCCACGCGGAAGTGCTGCTGGAAAACGTGCGAGTGCCCTACGAGAACGTCATTCTCGGTGAAGGCCGCGGCTTCGAGATCGCCCAGGGCCGTCTTGGCCCAGGTCGCATTCACCACTGCATGCGCTCTATCGGCGTTGCTGAACGTGCACTGAAGCTGATGTGCGAACGCGCCGTCAGCCGCACCGCCTTCGGCAAGCCGCTGGCCCGGCTGGGTGCCAACTTCGATTACATCGCCGAGTGCCGCATCGAGATCAACATGGCGCGCCTGCTGACGCTGAACGCGGCGTACATGATGGATACCGTAGGCAACAAGATCGCCGCCAGCGAGATCGCACAGATCAAGGTGGTCGCACCCAACGTGGCGCTGAAGGTCATCGATCGCGCCATCCAGATTCACGGCGGCGCTGGTGTTTCCGAGGACTTCCCGCTGGCGCACTGGTGGGCGATGCAGCGCACGCTGCGCCTGGCCGATGGCCCGGACGAGGTGCATCGGGTGGCCATCGCCCGTCACGAGCTGGGCAAGTACGTGCCGCGCGAGGCGCTGCGCAGCCGCTGAGGCGTCGTCCCAGGCGCAGGACCAAAGGCAAAGCCACACGCCGTGGCTTTGCCTTTTTTTATGAGCTATTTGCCTGCCGACCGAGCGCTGCGCATCAAGAGGTGACCGGCGTCAGGTCCGGTGCTGTCTGCTGACCGTAGATGCTGGCTACCAGTTGCCGATAACGCCGATAGGCCTGCCCGTAGGCCAGAACCGCGGCGGTGTCAGGCGCGACCGCCGTGGTCTCGTCGAGGCTGACACAGCGCTGGCACAGCTCAGCGAGGCTCGCCGCGGGGTCGCGCTGCCTGGCATGGCACCACGCCGCCTGGATCGCGCCACCCAGCGCCGCGGCTTCGCTGTGGCGGGCGCAGACCACCGGCGTCGCCATCATGTCGGCTACGATCTGCCGCCACAGCGGGTTCTTCGCGCCGCCGCCGATGAGCTGAATCCGCTCGCCGCGAATGCCGCTTTCGCGTAGCAGATCCAGCCCATAGCGCAGGCCGAAGGTCACGCCTTCGAGCACGGCGCGGCAGAGGTTGGCGCGGCTCAGGTTGTCGGCGGTCAGGCCGTGCAGGCTGGCGCTGGCCTGGGGCAGGGCGGGGACGCGCTCGCCGTTGAGAAACGGCAGCATCGTGACGCCTTCGCAGCCGATCGGCGCCTGCGCCACCAGCGCGTTGAACGCATCAAGGTCCAGCTCCAGCAGTTCGCGTATCGCCGCGTTGGCGTTGGTCAGGTTCATGGTGCATATCAGCGGCAGCCAGCCCCCGCTGGACGAGCAGAACGTCGCAACTGATGGCTGCGGACTGATCCGAGGTTCCCCGGAGAACGCGTAGAGTGTGCCGGAGGTTCCCAGGCTCATGGTGATCGCGCCGGGGCGGATGTTGTCGGTGCCGATGGCGCCCATCATGTTGTCGCCACCGCCGCTCGCCACGATGGCCTGGGAGTTCAGGCCCAGCCGGACGGCAAGTTCGGGGCGTAGCCGGCCGACCGGCTGATGGGGTTCAATCAGCTCGGGCAGCGCCGCCTCCAGACGGCCGCTGGGATCGACATACCGCAGGATGTCGAACGCCCACTGCCGGTTGCGCACATCGAGATAGCCGGTGCCGGAGGCGTCGCCGTATTCGCTTACGCAACGCCCGGTCAGCCAGTAATTGAGGTAGTCGTGGGGCAGCAGGATATGGGCGATCCGTGCGAACAGCGCGGGATGCTGCTCCTTCATCCACAGCAGCTTGGACACCGTGTAGCCCGGTGCGATGACGATACCGAGGCGCTGCAGCGAACCCTGTTCACCGCCCAGCCAGTCGAGCAGGCGCTGATTCTCCGTAGTCGACTCCGTGTCGCACCAGAGCTTGGCCGGGCGCAACACGCGGCCCGCGGCATCGAGCGTAACCAAGCCATGCTGCTGTCCAGACACACCAATGCCCAGCACGGCATCGCCGTCGACCCCGGCTTCGGCCAGTGCCGCGGCGGTGGCGCTGGCGAAGGCGGCGGTCCACTGCTCGGTGTCCTGCTCGCGCCGGCCATTGGGCCCGCTGATGAGATCGTGACCGGCCGAGCCTTGGCCGAGCACGCGCCCGTTGCTGGCGTCGAGCAACAGCGCCTTGGTGCCCTGGGTGCCGCAATCGATCCCGAGAAACATGCCGCACTCCGTCACTGCGTCAACAGCTGGTCGAGGGTGCCGCTGACCCCCAGCGTGCGCAGCCGCAGCAGGTTGCGCTCGAAGGCTTCGCGGAAGGCGAGCGAACTCGGAATCTGCGTGCCGAAGATCTCCTCGCGCCCGAGCAGTCGTTCGGCGAGACCGTCGTCCTCCGCAACAAGGGACTGGCAGAAATCCGCGCGCGGATCGGGGATGCGGTACTGCTCGCCGTTTTCATCGACGCCCCGCAGATACAGCGCCCAGGCGGCGACCACCAAGGCGGCCCGGTCCAGGCCAGCGTTATCGGCGATCAGGCGGTCGATGGTCGGCACGCTGAACTTGGGAAACTTCGACGAGCCATCGGAGCACACCCGTTCCAGCTGATCGGCGATGGCACGGTTGGAGAAGCGCTCGATCAGCGTCTGCTTGTAGCGAGCGAGATCGATGCCGGGCACGGGAGCCAGTTGTGGGGTGACGTCCTCGTCCATGTAGCGTCGGATGTACTCGACGAACAGCGGATCGGCCATGGTTTCGTGGACGAAGCGATAACCGCGCAGGAAGCCGAGGTAGGTCAGCGCGAGGTGGCTGCCGTTGAGCAGCTTGATCTTCATCTCCTCGTAGGGCGAAACGTCGTTGGTGAACTGCACGCCGACCTTTTCCCAGGCCGGACGGCCGGCGACGAAGCGGTCTTCCAGTACCCATTGCACGAAGGGTTCGCAGACCACCGGCCAGGCGTCATCGAGGCCGTGCTGACGCTCCAGGTCCTGGCGATGGGCCGCGCTGGTCATGGGCGTGATGCGGTCGACCATGGCGTTGGGGAAGCTGACGTTGCGCTCGATCCAGCCGGCTAGGTCGGGGTCGACCAGGCTGGCGAAGGCCAGCGTAGCCTTGCGGGTTACGTCGCCGTTGTGGGGGAGGTTGTCGCAGGACATCACCGTGAAGGGCCCGACGCCGCCGCCGCGGCGCTTGGCCAGGGCCGCGCAGAGCAGGCCAAACACGCTAACCGGGCTGCGCGGGTGCTGCAGGTCATGTTGGATTTGCGGCAGTTGCGCATTGAATTGGCCGGTGCTGTCGTCCAGGCAATAGCCGCCCTCGGTGATGGTCAGCGAGACGATGCGAATCGCCGGATCGGCCAGGCGGGCAACCACCGCCTCGGAACCATCCTCGCCCACCAGCAGCATGTCGCGAATGCTGCCGATCACCCTGACCTCGGTGTCAGGCCGGTCGTCGAGCTTGACCAGGGTGTAGAGGTAGTCCTGCGCGGCCAGTGCATCGCGCATCGCGCGCTCCTCGGCGCGTGTGCCGATGCCGCAGATGCCCCACTCCAGCCCCTCGCCGGTGTTCATCAGTGCATCGGTGTAGGCCGCCTGGTGGGCGCGGTGAAAACCGCCCACGCCGATGTGGGCGATGCCGGTGGTGATCTCTGCCAGGTGGTAGTCGGGGCGCGCGATAGGGCCCGGCAGCTGTGGCAGATTCGCTTCGTTCAACTTCATCTCGGGCCTCGCTGGGCTTGAATGTGGAAAAGCCGGGGCCGGATCGCTGCCATTGCGGGCGCAGCGATCTGCCGGTAAGTCAGGGATCGGGTGGCTGTGGGTCGGTCAGGCCGCCTTTTGCAGCGACTGGCCGACTGCAACGCCATTGCTGTCGAAGAGGTGGCAATGGTCGGCTTCCAATGTCAGCGACAGCGACTCGCCATAGCGCGGGGTGAAGTCGCCGCGGATGCGCATGGTCAGCTGCTCGTCGTTGCCGGTGACCACGTGGCAGTAGGTGTCGCTGCCCAGCCGCTCGCTGACGTCGGCCTTCACGGTCAACTGGCAGTTGCCTTCGCTGCCACGGTTGAGGTGTTCCGGGCGGATGCCGAGGGTGACCGGATCGCCGGTCTTCAGCGTGGCGCCGCTCACCGGCAGGAACAGACGGCAACCGGCGTCGAGCTCGACTTCGCAGCCGCTGGCTTCGACACGGCTTGCGCGGCCCTTGAGAAAGCCCATCTTCGGTGTGCCGAGAAAGCCGGCGACGAAGAGGTTGGCCGGCTGGTGATAAAGCTCCATGGGCGAGCCGACCTGCTCGATTCGCCCGCCGTTGAGCACGACCACCTTGTCGGCCAGGGTTATGGCCTCGACCTGGTCATGGGTCACGTAGATCATCGTCGCCTGCAGTTCCTGGTGCAGGCGCGACAGCTCCAGACGCATCTGCACGCGCAGCGCGGCATCGAGGTTCGACAGGGGCTCATCGAACAGGAAGACCTTGGGGTTGCGCACGATGGCGCGGCCAATGGCGACGCGCTGGCGCTGGCCGCCGGACAGTTGTCGCGGCTTGCGTTCGAGCAGCGGTTCCAGCTCCAGGGTGCGCGCGGCGGCTTCGATCTTGCGCGCCACCTCCTGCTTGTCCGCCCCGGCGAGATCCAGGGCGAACGACATGTTCTTGCGCACCGTCATGTGCGGATACAGCGCGTAGGTCTGGAACACCATGGCCAGGTCGCGCTTGGCCGGGCTGACATCGGTGATGTCGCGCCCGTCCAGTTCGATCCGCCCGCTGCTGACCTCCTCGAGCCCGGCGATCAGGCGCAGCAGAGTGGACTTGCCACAGCCGGAGGGCCCGACGAAGACCACGAATTCGCGGTCGCGGATGTCGAGGTCTATGCCCTTGATGATGTCGTTGCCGTCGAAGCCTTTCTTCAGGTTGTGGATCTTCAGGTCTGCCATGTTCGAATCCTCAGTTGTACTTGGTTGTCAGGCGGCGCTCATTTCACGGCGCCGAACGACAGGCCGCGCACCAGCTGCTTCTGGCTGATCCAGCCGAAGATCAGGATGGGGGCGCAGGCGAGGGTGGAGACGGCCGAGAGCTTGGCCCAGAACAGGCCTTCGGGACTGGAGTAGGAGGCGATCAGCGCGGTCAGCGGGGCTGCATTGGAGGACGTCAGGTTCAATGACCAGAAGGCTTCGTTCCAGCACAGGATCAGCGACAGCAGCATGGTCGAGGCCAGCCCGCCCTTGCTGATTGGCAGCAGCACGCGAACCATTTCCTGCATCAGCGTGGCGCCGTCCATACGCGCCGCTTCGAGGATGTCGCGCGGGATGTCCTTGAAGTAGGTGTAGATCATCCACACCAGAATCGGCAGGTTGATCAGCGTGTAGATGATGATCAGCACTGCGCGGCTGTCCAGCATGCCGAACTGCTTGGCCAGCAGGTAGATCGGCACCAGTACGCCCACCGGCGGCAGCATCTTGGTCGAGAGCATCCACAACAGCGTGCCCTTGGTGCGCTTCGTCTCGTAGAAGGCCATCGAGTAGGCCGCAGGAATCGCAATCAGCATGCCCAGGGCTGTGGCACCGAAGGAGATGGTCACCGAGTTCCAGGCGTACTTGAAGTAGCCGCTGCGGTCCTGGATCTGCAGGTAATTTTCCAGGGTAGGCGTGAAGATGAACTGCGGCGGCGTGGCGAAAGCGTCGATTTCGGTCTTCAGGCTGGTCATCAGCATCCAGAAGATGGGGAAGAACAGCAGCAGCGCCACGGCCCAGGCGAACAGCCCGACCACCAGGGTGTTGAGGCGGCGACTTTGTTTGAGCGTCAGCATCGGTCTGTCCTCAATATTTTTCGGTGAGATTCTTGCCGAGCATCCGCACCAGGATGATCGCCGCGATGTTGGCGATCACCACCGCAATCAGGCCGCCGGCCGAGGCCATGCCGACATCGAACTGCAGCAGCGCCTGGTTGTAGATCAGGTAGGCGAGGTTGGTGGATGCGTAGCCGGGACCACCGCTGGTGGTGGTGAAGATCTCGGCGAATACCGAAAGCAGGAAAATGGTCTCTATCATCACCACCACGGCGATGGGCCGGGCCAGGTGGGGCAAGGTCAGATGCCAGAAGATCGCGATGGGGCCTGCGCCGTCCAAACGAGCGGCTTCCTTCTGTTCCTGGTCGAGGGACTGCATGGCGGTCATCAGGATCAGGATCGCAAAGGGCAACCATTGCCAGGACACGATGATCACGATCGAGGCGAGCGGGTGCTGGGCAAGCCAGTCGATCGGCTGGGCACCGAAGAATTTCCAGACCGCGGCGAGAATGCCGGAGACGGGGTGATAGATCAGATTCTTCCAGACCAGCGCACTGACCGTCGGCATGATGAAGAACGGCGAGATCAGCATGACGCGGACGATCCCGCGCCCGGTGAAGTCCGCCGCCTCAAGCAGCGCGGAAATCAGTACGCCAAGTACAACGCTGATCAGCAACACGCTGCCCACCAGGATCAGCGTGTTGGTCATGCCAGGCATGAAGCCGGCGTCGGTCAGGAAGTAGTGAAAGTTCTCCAGCCCGACGAACTCATTGTCGCCGGGATAGAGCAGGTTGTAGCGGATCACCGAAAAGTAGACGGTCATCGACAGCGGAACCAGCATCCACAGCAGCAACAGTGCAACGGACGGGCTGACGAGGAACCAGCTGGGGCCGAAGCGGCGTGGTTTGCGCGCGCTCGGCTCGCTTGCCGTTTCGGTGACAGGTGCCTTGGGCAAGGCTGCGGATGAGGTGGCCATGGGGGTGCTCCGGCTGTAAGAAGGCCTTAAGGGCTCGGGCGAGCCCTGTCCGGTGTTCACCTTCGGTTGAAGGGGTTACCTACTTGGGATGCTCACTTGGGATAGCCGGCGCGCTTCATTTCCCGCGTGGTGGATTGCTGCACTGCAGTCAGCATCTGCTCGACCGGCATCTGCCCTGTTAGCGCCGCGGAGAACATCTTGCCGACCTGGGTACCGATTGCCTGGAACTCCGGAATGGTCACCAGCTGGATGCCGACATAGGGAACCGGCTTGGCCGACGGCGAGGCGGGATCAGCCTGTTTCAGCGACTCCAGGGTGATCTTGGCGAACGGCGCTGCGGCCATGTACTCGTCGTTGTAGGTCGATTCGCGCGTACCCGGCGGCACGTTGGTGACGCCATCGGTTTCGGCAACGAGCTTGGCGTAGTCCTTGGAGGTTGCCCAGGCGGTGAACTGCTTGGCGGTGTCCTTTTGTTGCGAGCTGGTCGGGATTGCCAGCGCCCAGGAGTACAGCCAGGCGGAACCCTTGTCGGTGTCTTCCTGCGGGGCAAAGGTGAAGCCCACCTTGTCGGCGACCTTGCTTTGAGATTCGTCAGTCACGAAGGAACCGGCGACCGTTGCATCGACCCACATGGCGCACTTGCCGCTGTTGAACAGGGCCAGGTTTTCGTTGAAGCCGTTGCTTGAGGCGCCCGGTGGGCCGTATTTACTCAGCAGATCCACATAAAAGTTGGCGGCCTTGGTCCATTCAGGGCCGTCGAACTCCGGCTGCCACTTCTCATCGAACCAGCGCGCACCGAAGGAATTGGCGACCGTCGTGACCAGCGCCATGTTCTCGCCCCAGCCGGCCTTGCCGCGCAGGCAGATGCCGTACTGGTCCTCGCCAGGCTTGTGCAGCTTTTCGGCAAACTCGGCGATCTGAGTCCAGGTCGGGTGCTCGGGCATGTCCAGACCGGCCTGTTCGAACAGGTCGGTACGGTAGTAGGTCATCGAGCTTTCGGCATAGAACGGCAGGGCGTAGAGCGTCCCGTCGACCGAAAGGCCCTCACGTACCGAAGGGAAGACATCATCCAGATCGTAGTCTTCGGGAAGGTCCTTCATCGGCGCCAGCCAACCCTTATCGCCCCAGAGCGAGGCTTCGTACATGCCGATGGTCAGTACGTCGAACTGGCCGCCCTGGGTGGCGATATCGGTGGTCAGGCGTTGGCGCAGCACGTTCTCTTCGAGCACCACCCAGTTGAGCTTGATGTCGGGATTCTGCTGTTCGAAGGTCTTGGAGAGGCGCTGCATGCGGATCATATCCGCGTTATTGACGGTGGCAACGGTGAGGGTTTCGGCGGCCTGGGCCAGCGCAATCGAGGCCATGCAGGCGGTACCGAGCAGCAAGTTGAATGCTTTCATTCGTGGACTCCTCTTCCAGATCAGGGCCTGGAAGCACTTATTGTTTTTGTTGTTACCCGCGTACTGCGCTACGAGCGTCTGGCAGGCATTACAACGCCGGCAGTGGCCGCACGACAAAGCCGTGACTGCACTCGCTTCGATACTTTTTTGCACTCGCTTGACCGCAGTGGGCTGCCCGCAGCGGCACCGTCCAGACCTGTCGCAGGGGCTCAAGAACGAGTCTTTGCCACGATCATAAAGACGCGAGTAGAGCAGCGGGCGAGGAACAGGGCGCTGGAGCCGGCCGGCCGGAAGCGTATCAGCTGGCCAGGTTCTGCTCGGTCAGGCGTTGTTCGACGAGGCGTCGATAGCACGATGGGGTCATGCCCTTGAGCTGCTGGAAGCGGCGATTGAAATTGGACAGGTTGTTGAAACCCGATTCGAAGCAGACATCCGTGACCGGCTTGTCTTGATCGAGCAGCAGTTCGCAGGATTTGCTGATGCGCAGGCTGTTGACGAACTCGACGTAGCAACGCCCGGTGGCGCGCTTGAAGAAGCGCGAGAAGTAGGTGGGTTTCATGCCGAGATGGCTGGCGACTTCCTCCAGGGGCAGCTCGCGCATGTAGTGTTCGAAGATGTAGTTGACCGCCATGTTGGTCCGGTCGGCTTGCTGCTCGTCGCTCAACTGTGCCGAAGTGGCGCCGGAGAGCAGCTGGTAGTCGTCGCATCTGGCAAGCAGCTCGAGCATGATCAGGAAATAGCCGAGGCGGGTGGCGCCGCGGCTGTCGGCGATCTGCTGCATCAGTTGGCGTGCCTGGGCGATGGTCTGCGGACAGCGAAACTCGATTCCGTAGCGCGAGCGCTCGAGCATCGGCGTGAAGGTCCGCAGCTCGGAGAAGACAGCGTGGCCCGCTTCGAGCATCTCGTCCGTGAAGTTGACCAGCATGTCGCGTTTGGCCACGACCTCGCCGTCCTCGACCTGGCTGATCCAGTTGTGCGGCAGGTGCGGGCCGGTGAGGAACAGGCTGTCCGGGCCGAAATTGCCTACGTAGTCGCCGACGAACACCTTGCCGGAGCTGGCGACGATCAGATGCAGCTCGTATTCCTTGTGGTTGTGCCAGCGCACCAGCGGGCAGGGGAACCCGTGCTCGCGATAAATCAGCGAGTTGCCGTGGTGGTCGTCCATCAGCTCGTAGGACGGGTCGGTAATCTTCAACGCTCTCATGCAGGGTCCGTTGTCGTGAAAGGCCACGAAGGGTTATAGCTGCTGAGGGCGCAACGGCCAAACCGGTCAGACAATTTCGTATCGGTAGGGCAGGTCCGGACCACGCCGGGAACAGGTGATGGCGGCGGCGCTGCTGGCGAAGGCGAGCATGGCCTGCAGTTGCGCAGATCCCATTTGTGCGAGCCCGTGCGGCGAGTCAAGCTGCTGTTCGGCCAGGTAGGCGAGCAACGCGGCCTGGAAGGTGTCGCCGGCTCCCACGGTGTCACGCACCGTCACCGCATGCGCGGCCACATCCAGCTGCCCGTGCTTGCGGCTGAAGAGCTGTGCGCCGTCGGCACCGCGGGTGAGCACCACCAGCTCTGCGTGATGGTCCAGCCAGCGCTGGGCGATGCTCGCTGGCGCAACGCCTGGATAGAGCAGGGCCAGATCCTCGTCGCTGACCTTGATCAGGTGTGCGCGTTCGGCGAACGCCTCGACCCGCTCGCGCCAACGTTCGAGGCTGGGTTCGACGTTGAGGCGAATGTTCGGATCGAGTGAAATCAGGCGCTGGGCATGCTCGCGATGCAGCAAGGCCAGCAGCGTATCGGCAATCGGCGGCGTCACCAGCGAATAGGAGCCGAAATGGATGCCGCGAATCCCAGCAGGCAGCGGCTGCAGCTGTTCGGTATGCAACAGGCGATCGGCACAGCCTTCGCCGCGAAAGCTGTAGACCGGACTGCCATCGGCGCCGATGGCGACCATCGCCAGGGTGGTCGGCGCATCGAAGATGGCGAGATGTTCGGTGGCAACGCCTTCTTCCTGCAGCAGCTCTAGCAGGCGCTGACCGAAATGATCGCGCGAGAGCCCACCGAGCAGCGCGACTTGCGTGCCCAACCGGGCCAGCCCGACGGCAACGTTGAACGGCGAGCCACCTGCAACGGCTTCCAGATGCAGACGACTGCGGCTGTCGGTCGAGGCCGCGAACACATCGAAAAGCGCTTCACCACAGACGAGGTACATGGACGATTCCTGCTGGCGGAAATCGCCCGAGCTTAAACCCGACGCCTGCACCGGGACAGTACGCCCGCGGCTGGCGGCCGATACGATCTTGCACTCGTTTCAGTACACCCAGACTTCGACGCGGCGATTCTTGATACGGCCAGCTTCGCTGTTAGATGCCACTGGAAGTTGATCGCCCAAGCCATTGATTTCCTTTACAAGTATGCCACCACGCGCCAGTTCGCGACGCACCGCCATGGCGCGCAGTTTGGACAGCAATGCAGTCCGCGCGGGATCGTTGCGGGCGTCGCCGAAGCCGACCAGCACCGCAGCGTTCATCTGCTTGTCGTGGCTGTTGAGATAGTCGATCAAACGCTGCACGTCGCGTTGGGCCTTGTTGTCCAGTTGCGCGCTGCCTTCGGCGAAGCGGAAGTTGACGGTCAGTCGCTGTGCCTCCTTGGCCAGCTGCTGATAGGCCTCGGGCATCGTCGTTTGTAGCGGCAGCCGGATCGGCGCGATGGCCTGGGCCACGTAACCGGATTTCTCGACGATGGCCTGTCCTTCCGGGCTGTGCACAAAGCTCAGGAACTCGCGGGTCCATGCGGACTGCTTCTGGGGATCGGCATAGAGGAACAGCCGGCGTGACAACGGGTAGTCCTCGGTGGCGACCAGCGCCTGGCTCGGCGGCATGGGCTGGGAATCGCCGTCGGTGATTGCCAGCGCTTTCGACTTGCCGACGGAGGCGAGACCGACGAAGCCGATGGCGCCGCTACGGCGGCTGACCGCCTGGGACAGGGCGTCGTTGGATTCATAGCGCACGGCGCTGGTGGCCAATGCCTGCCCCTGACTGTTCAGCACCAGCTCCTTGAAGGTGTCGTAGGTGCCGGACTGGTCATCACGCGCGTGCAGCTCGACGGCAACATCCGCACCGCCCAGCTCACGCCAGCTGGTGATCTTGCCGGCGAACAGGCGGGCTACCTGCTCCACGCTGAGGGCTTGCACCGGGTTATCGGGGTGGACGATCACCGCCAGGCCATCGATAGCGATGACCTGTTCGCTCTCGGCGCTGCGCATGTCGCCCAGGGCGGAGAGGCTCTGCGCTTCGCTCTGTTTGATCGAACGCGAAGCAGCGGCGAGATCGGCAGTACCGTCTTTTAGCCCAGCGAATCCGGTACCGGTGCCATGCGCGGCGACCAGTGCCTGCACAGTCCGACCGCGCTCGTCGAGGGCAGTGATGCGCTGCTCGTTTTCCTTGCCGGCCGGGGCGATGCGGACCGACTGCAGGCTCTTGGCCTCGAACAGGCCCGCCACCAGCATCGGTGCCAGCTTGGCACCCACGGTGTTGGAGCCGTGAATGCGCAGTACGGCCGATCCGTCTGGCGGGGTGGGTGGGGCGGCGAAACTTTCGCTGGAGGCGCTGCCCAGCGTGACCAGCAGCAGGGGCAGTGCCCGATTCCAGAACCGTCCAAACACACGTGGCGTCATCTCGCGACCTCCTTGTAGAAGGTCGCGAGATTAAGACGGTTCGGTTACCAATAAATGACAGCGCGGGCGGCGCTGCCGGAATTGCGCAGCGGTCGTCAGCGCAGCTCGATCCACACCGGGCAGTGGTCGGAAGGTTTCTCCATCGCGCGGATGTCGTAGTCGACGCCGCACTCGATCACGCGTTGGTGCAGCGCTGCGGTGGTCAGGATGTAGTCGATGCGCAGGCCGCGGCGCGGGTCGTCCTCGAAACCGCGGCTGCGATAGTCGAACCAGCTGAAGCGATCGACCACTTCCGGGTTGAGGGTGCGGAAGCTGTCCTGCAGTCCCCAGCCCTTCAGGCGCTCGAGCCACTCGCGCTCCTCGGGGAGGAAGCTGCATTTGCCGGTGCGCAGCCAGCGCTTGGCGTTCACTTCGCCGATGCCGATGTCGCAGTCCTGCGGGGAGATATTGAAGTCGCCCATCAGCGCGAGCGATTCCTCGGGGCGGAACTGCTGTTCGAGCAACGCCTGCAGGTCAGCGTAGAACTTGGTCTTGGCGGGAAACTTCACCGGATGGGCGCGGCTTTCGCCCTGGGGGAAGTAGCCGTTCATCACGGTTACCTGCTGGCCACCGGCATCGGCGAAGCGGCCCCAGATGAAGCGCTTCTGCGACTCCTCGCCATCGCTGGGAAAGCCCTTGTGGATCTCCAGTGGTGCCTGGCGCGAGAGCAGGGCGACGCCGTAGTGGCCTTTCTGCCCGTGATAGTGGACGTGGTAGCCGAGCGCCTCGATCTCCGCCTGGGGAAACTGTTCGTCAGAAACCTTGGTTTCCTGAAGGCCGATGACGTCCGGCTGATGCTTTTCAATGATCGCAGAAAGCTGGTGAGGTCTTGCGCGTAATCCATTGATATTGAAGGAAACGATTTTCATGGGATTCCGTGAAGGCTGGCTGAGGCTCAAGGGGGAAGGACACCCGGCGCGGCGCTGCCGATGCCGATCTGTCGTGGGCAAAGAATGCCGATTCTAGAGCCGCGGCGCCGTGCATACCAAGTTTCGCGCTGAAACAGACAGCAACGGCATTGTCTTTGGAGCAGCGTGAACGGCAGGTGCTCCGGCGGCGTGGCGGGGCGGGCGAAGCGCTGCTAAGTTGCAAGCATCCCTCTGGAAAAAGCCGAGAGTTGCCATGCCGATGTCTGCCGAGGTTCGCACGCTCGATGGTGGTTATGACCGCGAAACCCGTTCGCTGCTGTATCACGCGTACCGTCACGAACCGACCTTTGCCTACCTGTTCGAGGCGGACCGGCCCGGCTATCAGCAGCGCGTGCGCGCGACCGTGCGGGAGCTGGTAAACCAGCATTTCCTGCAGCAGCAACCAGCACTCGGGCTGTTGCTGGACGACCGCCTGATAGCCGTCGCGCTGATCGCGCCGCCGCAACGGCGGCTGGATGTCACCGAAAGCTGGGCCTGGCGCGCGCGCATGCTGCTGACCGCCGGGTTCCGCTGCACCAGGCGCTATCTGGACTACCACGCGGCGGTACTGGCGTGTCTGCCGACCGGTGCCGTGCATCTGCTGCCGTTGCTCGGTGTGCATCCGCAGTTTCAGGGGCAGCAATATGGTGAGCAGCTGCTGCAGGCGGTGCACGAGTGGTGCGCCGAGGATGAAACCTCCCAGGGGCTGGTGATCGATACCGGCAACCCACGCTACCTGAACTTCTACCAGCGGCAGGGCTACGAGGAGATCGGCCAGATCGCCGTCGGCCCGGTGGTCGAACACATCTTCTTTCATCCGGCGCCCAGGCGGATGGAAGCGGCGCGTTAGGTGTGGCCGAATTTTATCCGGGCGGGCCAGTCTGACTGGTCTGAAGCCACGCGATGTCAGCCGATGCCCGCCCCGCCGCAAGATCGCCTTACACACTGTCTAGCCCGCACGTTCGGGCTTGCTCGGAAACACGTGCTAGCATCGCTGGCCATGTGCAAATCGAACCGAATCGGCCCGCTGGTAGCCGCACTCGTGATGTTGAGCGGCATCCATGCCAGCGCCGCTGAACTCGACGTTCGCATCGAGCCCGAGAACCGGGCGCTCCGGGAAAATATCGAGAACTACATTGGCGACTTGGGCGACCGTGACGCGCGCGAGCTGCTGCGCTACAGCCGGGTCGCGCAGAGTCAGGCGGAAAAGGCGTTGCAAGCGCTGGGTTACTACCGCAGCCGCATCCGCACCGATGTGCGTGAGGGCGAGGAACCCGCGCTGGTGTTGCGTGTGCGAACCGGTGAGCCGGTGAAGCTGCGCAACATCACCGTCCGGCTGGACGGGCCTGCCGCTGAGTTCTCCGGCTTTCGCGTCGCCGAACGCACCCTGCGTCAGGGCGATGTGCTGAACCACGGACGGTACGAAGAGGTGAAGCAGCAGTTTCTCAACCAGGCCTCGCGCTTCGGCTATTTCGATGGCCGCTTCACCCAGCAGCGGCTGGCCGTCGATCCGCGGGAGAACGTCGCCGACGTCGAGCTGGTGTTCGACAGCGGGCCGCGCTACCGCCTGGGCGACGTGCGCTTCGAGGGGGATTCGCCATTCGATGACGACCTGCTCGCGCGCATGGTGCCGTTCGAGACGGATACACCGTACGACTCCGAACTGATCGCCGAACTCAGCCAGGCGCTGCAGTCGAGCGGCTATTTCGAGGGCGTGCGCGTCGATGCCAACCCGAGCGGCGCCAACCAGCAGCGCATCCCGGTTTCGGTCGCGCTCACCACGCGCAAGCCGCGCACCTTTGGCTTCGGCCTTGGTTATTCCACCGACGTCGGCCCGCGGGTCCGACTGGACTGGACACGCCACTGGGTCAACCTGCAAGGCCATAGCTACGGGGCCGAGGCGGAACTGTCGGCGCCGCGGCAGAACGTCGGGTTCTGGTACGACATCCCGCTGGACCCGCCACTGACCGACAAGCTGCGCTTCGTCGGCGGCTACCAGTATGAAGAGATCGCCGGCACCGACAGCCTCAGCCGCCTGCTCAAGGTCGGGCCGGAATGGCACAGCCAGCTGCCCAGCGGCTGGTTGCGCGTGCTGTCGCTGAAGTGGCAGCACGAGGAATATCGCCTCGGGGACGATTCCGGAACCAGCACCTTGCTCATGCCCGGCGTCGCCTACAGCTACCTGCGTAGCGACAACCGTATCGATCCGAGCCGCGGCTATCGCCTGCAGTTCGAAGTGGCCGCGGCGAAGGCCGGGGTGCTTTCCGATGCCGACCTGGTCCACGCCAACGTGCAGCTGCGGGGGCTGACCACCCTGGCCCAGCGGCATCGCTTTCTCGGTCGCGTGCAGCTTGGCGGCAACTGGACCGATGAATACGTCAACGTGCCGCCGTCACTGCGCTATTTCGCCGGTGGTGATCAGAGCGTGCGTGGCTACGATTACCAGAGCCTGTCACCGACCAACTCCGATGGCGACAAGATCGGCGGCCGCTATCAGTTCGCGGTCAGCGCCGAGTATCAGTATTCGATTGCCGAGAAATGGCGTGTCGCGACCTTCGTCGATCAGGGCAACGCCTTCAACTCACTGGAAATTCCCACGCTGAAAAGTGCCGTTGGCGTCGGTGTGCGCTGGGTATCGCCGGTTGGGCCGATTCGCGTCGATCTCGCTCATCCGCTGGACGGCGACGGTGGCGTCCGCCTGCATTTCTCCATGGGGCCGGAGCTGTGATGCGGGTACTGCGTGGGCTTGGCTGGACGCTGCTTGGGCTGATATTGCTCGTGCTCATCGTCACCGCCGTGCTGCTCGGCACCGCCAGCGGCAGCCGCTGGCTGCTGGGGCAGGTGCCGGGGCTGACGGTCGAAGCGTTCGAGGGCCGACTCGGCCAGCGCTGGCAGGCCGAGCGGCTGATCTGGGAGCAGGACGGCAGTCGTGTCGAAGTGCAACAGCCCCGTCTTGCCTGGTCACCGGCGTGCCTGCTAAAGCGCACGCTGTGCATCGACGAGTTGGTCACTGGCGACATCGACCTCAGCTTCCCGCCCAGCGAGCCTGACCCGGCGGCGGACCCCTTCAGCTTGCCTGAGCTCGATCTACCGCTGGCGCTGCAAGTCGAACGCATCGAAATCGGCCGGGTGACGCTTAATGAAAGCGAGCAGGTGCGAAACCTGCATCTGCAGGCAAATTGGCGTGCGGATGGCCTGGATATCCAGCGCCTCGACCTGCGCAGGGCGGATGTGGACCTGTCAGTGACTGGCCGGCTGCATCCCAGCGGTGATTGGCTGTTGACGCTGGACGGGCAGGCAGCGTTGCAGTCGCCGGACGAACAACCGTGGGCGCTGATGATCGCCGTGGATGGCGCCCTGCGCGAGCAGCTGCAGGTGCAGGTGCAAAGCCAGGGCTATCTCGACGGCACCCTCAGCGGGCAGCTGCGAGCCCTCGATGAGCAATTGCCGGCGACGCTCCGGCTGAACGCCGACGGGTTCAAGCCAGTGCCCGATCTGCCGGACACCCTGCGCCTGAACGATCTGGAGCTGGCAGCGAGTGGCAACCTGCAGGACGGCTACCGGCTGCTCGGTACCACCGAACTGCCGGGCGAGGGCGGCGCAGTGCGGCTGGCGCTGGAGGGCGTCGTCAGTCCGAGCGGAGCGCAGATCGAGATGCTCGAGCTGGATGCGGGGCAGCAGCGCGATGTGCGGCTGAGTGGCGATGTCGACTGGCAGGACGGCCTGACAGCGAATGCCGATCTGCTCTGGCGCGATTTTCCCTGGCGACGGCTCTACCCGGCGATCGAAGAGCCGCCGGTGACGCTGCGCGAGCTCCAGGCGCAGATTCAGTACGACGACGGCAGCTATCTCGGCAATTTCGAATCGGCCATGACCGGCCCGGCCGGGGATTTCACACTGAACAGCCCGGTCAGCGGCAATCTCGAAGCGGTGCATCTGCCGCAACTGCAGCTGCAAGCCGGGCAGGGCAGTGCGACGGGTTCGTTGAGCGTCGGCTTCGCCTCGGGCATTGACTGGAAAACCGACCTGACGCTGAGCGAACTCGATCCGGCGTACTGGCTGGCCGAACTGCCGGGCAATCTCGGCGGTTCGCTGAAAAGCCAGGGCGCCTTGCGTGACGAGCAGCTGGAGGCCGAGGCGAGCCTCGACCTCGCCGGGCGCCTGCGCGGTCAGAACACTCGTCTGCAGCTGCAAGCCAACGGCGAGGGCGAGCGCTGGGATCTGCCGGTCATCAACCTGCGTATGGGCGATAACCGCGTACAGGGCAACGGCACCTGGGCACAGACGCTGGATGGTCGACTGCAACTGGAACTGGGCCGCCTGGCGCAGCTGTGGCCCGGTCTCAGGGGGCGAGTGAACGGTGAGGTCACGCTGGCGGGAACCGCAGCGGCGCCGAACGCGCAGATCGAGCTGAACGGTCGCAACCTCGCTTATCAGGACAATCGGCTGCGTCGCCTCAGCGTGCAGGGTCAGCTATCCGATGGGGAACGTGGTCGGCTGGCGCTGAACGCCGAGCGAATCCGCGCAGGCGAGACGGACCTCGGCGCACTGCGGATCGATGCCGAAGGCACTGCGGAACGGCATCAGGCCGAGCTGCAGCTGCAAGGTCCGTTGCTCGACCTGGCGCTGGCCTTCGATGGCGGGTTGCGCGGTGAGGACTGGTTTGGCCGGCTGACGCGCGGCGAACTCAGCGCGCAGCAGCAGGACTGGGTCCTGCAACGGCCCGCGACACTGCAGCGTTTCGCCGATGGCCGACTGGAGTTCGGTGCGCATTGCTGGCGTTCCGGGCCCGCCAGCCTCTGCGCGGAGAACCAGCGTCTGCTGCCGGAACCGCAGATTCGCTATCGCCTGCGCGATTTCTCGCTGCAGACCCTGGCCGAGTATCTGCCAGAAGATTTCCGCTGGCAGGGCGAATTGAATGCCGATATCGAACTGGATCTTCCCGCTGGCGGGCCCAATGGCCGGGTTCGGGTCGACGCCGGCCCCGGCGTGCTGCGCATTCGTGATGCGGACGAGTGGCACGACTTTCCCTATCAGACCTTGGCGCTGAACAGCCGACTGCTGCCGGAGCGGATCGACAGCCAGCTGCGTTTCCAGGGCGGTGAGCTGGGCGAGCTTGACGTGCAGCTGCAGATCGATCCGCGGCCTGCGGCCAAGCCGATCGATGGCGAGTTTCGCCTGAGTGGTCTCGATCTGTCGGTGGCGCGCCCGTTCGTGCCGATGGTCGAGCGTTTGCGCGGCGAACTGAACGGCAGTGGCCAGTTGGCCGGCACCCTGCAGCAGCCGTCACTCAACGGCCAACTGCTGTTGAGTGACGGTGAGATCGCCGGCAGCGAGTTGCCGACGACGTTCGAAGACCTGCGGGTGCGCATGCTGATCGAGGGTGAGCGGCTGGACATCGACGGCAACTGGCGTGCCGGCGAGCAGGGACGCGGCAGTCTGGCCGGCTCGCTGGACTGGCGGAACGAACTGGATCTGGATCTGGCGATCAAGGGCAGTCGCCTGCCGGTGGTGGTCGAGCCTTACGCCGACCTGGAAGTCGAGCCCGACCTGCGCATCGTGCTTAGCGGGCAAGACCTGGCGGTCAGCGGTCGGGTCGAAGTACCGCGAGGAGCGATCACGGTTCGCGAGCTACCGCCGGCGACAGTCAAGGTCTCCGAGGACACGGTGATCATCGGTCGCGAAGCCGAGGAGCCGGCGACCCCGCTGGCAGTGAAGATGGACATTGATGTCGAGGTGGGCCAGGACCGCCTGCGCTTCTCCGGCTTCGGCCTGACCGCCGATCTCGCCGGCTATCTGCACATTGGCGACAACCTGGATGCACGTGGCGAGCTGCAGCTGAAGAACGGCCGATACCGAGCCTACGGCCAGCGACTGACCATCCGCCGCGCCGAGTTGCTGTTCACTGGCGTGATCAGCCAGCCGTTCCTCAACATCGAGGCGATTCGCCGTATCGATGCGGAGAATGTAATCGCCGGCCTGCGCATCACCGGCAGCGCCGAGCAGCCACGCATCGACGTGTTTTCCGAGCCTGCCATGAGTCAGGAGCAGGCACTGGCGTATCTGGTACTGGGGCGGCCGCTGGGTGCCGATACCGAGGACAGCAACCTGCTGGCACAGGCGGCGCTGGGCCTTGGCCTGGCGGGTAGCTCGTCCATCACCGGTGGTCTGGCGCAGCGCCTGGGCATACAAGACTTCCAGCTGGACACCGAAGGCACCGGCGTTGGCACCAGCGTGGTCGCTACCGGGCGGCTGACGGAACGGCTGGCATTGCGCTATGGCGTCGGCGTGTTCGAGCCGTCGAATACCATTGCGCTGCGCTATCAGCTGACGCGGCGAATCTTCCTCGAAGCCGCCAGCGGATTGGCCAGCTCGTTGGACCTGTTCTATCGCCGCGACTTCTGATCGATTGCGCGGCGCCGGAACACCGCTGGTGCGCCGTGATCGAGGAGGCGCAGAGGCATGATGAAGCATTCGCGCTCTCATCGGTCGGGCGCACCAAACTGCATCAATCCACACTGGCGGGCGCACCAGACTGGACTACGCTGATTTCGCTTTCCATGCCATTCCTGGCTCGACTGAGTCGAGCTGTCGGGGTCTGACCGTTCGGTCTGGTTTTCGCGTCGATTCGATCATCGAATCTGGCGCGATTGCCCCGAGCCCAATGGGCGAATGCAGTGGTAGCATCCACGCTTCCGAACGTCGCGGTCATAACCGCGCAACGCTCTAGCACGAGTCTTGCAAAGCGCTCGCGGACCTCAGCGCAGCGCAAGCTCCAGAGGCGTATCGGAATCGCCGTTACCTGGTCGCTGAAAAACCACCGCCACAAGCGTCATGTTTTTCAACGGCTCCACGGTAGCGCGACCCTAACGCGAGGGAACTCGCCTATAAGAAATAAGGTGCTCGAATGGAATTTCTGAATAACCTCGTCAATAGCGTCAACGGCCTCGTCTGGGGCCCACCCATGCTGGTGCTGATCCTTGGTACCGGTCTGTTCCTGATGATCTTCCTCAAGTTCATGCCGCTGACCCGCATCCCGACCGGCTTTGCGCTGATGTGGCGCGGACGCACCAAGGGTGACGAAGCCACTGGCGAAATCAGCCCTTTCCAGGCGCTGATGACCTCGCTGGCGGCGACCGTGGGTACCGGCAACATCGCAGGCGTGGCCACGGCCATCTTCCTCGGCGGGCCGGGTGCGCTGTTCTGGATGTGGTGCACCGCGCTGGTGGGTATGGCCACCAAGTACTGCGAAGTCGTACTGGCGGTCCACTACCGTGAGAAGGACGACCGCGGCGAGCACGTTGGCGGCCCGATGTACGCGATCAAGAACGGTCTGGGCAAGAAGTGGATCTGGCTGGGTACCGCCTTCGCCATTTTCGGTGGCCTGGCCGGCTTCGGCATCGGCAACATGGTGCAGGTCAACAGCATGGCCCACGCGTTGGAAACCACCTTCTCGGTACCGCTGTGGGCGACCGGCCTGATCACAATGGTGATCGTCGGCCTGGTGATTCTCGGCGGTATTCGCCGTATCGGTGTGGTCGCCGCGTCGCTCGTACCGTTCATGTGCCTGGCGTACCTGATCGCCGCGGCCGTGGTGCTGGTCGTCAATGCCTCGGCCATTCCAGCGGCATTCGACCTGATCTTTACCCACGCCTTCACGCCGATCGCCGCAACCGGTGGCTTCGCCGGCGCGGCGGTCATGGCGGCGATTCGCTTCGGTGTTGCCCGCGGCATCTTCTCCAACGAGGCGGGCCTTGGTACCGCTGGTATCGCTCAGGCGGCCGGAACCACCACCAGCTCGGTGCGCTCGGGCATGATCGGCATGCTGGGTACATTCATCGACACCATCATCGTCTGCTCGATGACCGGCCTGGCGATCATCTGCACCGGGGTCTGGACCAGCGGCGAAAGCGGTGCGGCGCTGTCCGCGGCAGCCTTCGAGTCGGCCATGCCGGGTATCGGTGGCATCATCCTGACTATCGCGCTGGTGGTCTTCGCCTTTACCACAATCCTTGGCTGGAGCTATTTCGGCGAGAAGTGCTGGGAGTTCCTGGTCGGCACGCGAGCCATCTGGCCGTTCCGCGTGATCTGGGTTCTGGCAGTGCCGTTCGGCGCCATTGCCCAGCTCGACTTCGCCTGGTTGTTGGCCGATACCCTCAACGGCCTGATGGCGATCCCCAACCTGGTTTCGCTGTTGCTGCTGAGTCCGGTAGTGGTCAAGCTGACCAAGGAATATTTCGCACGTAGCTGATGTCCGATAGCGACCGGTGCAGGCCAGCCAGCGCTGCATCGGTCGTGCAACAGGAACAAGCCCGTGTCGACCATCCAGGTCGTGGAGCTGCGCGTTCCACGACCTTTTTTATTGCCTATTCATATCGAGGAGCGAAGCAAATGACTGAAATCACCCTGAAAGGCACACCGATCCAAGTGGCCGGTGACTTCCCCCAGGCCGGCCAGCAGGCCAAGGCGTTCCGCCTGGTGGGCGCTGACCTTTCCGATGTCGAGCTGTCGAGCCTTGCCGGCAAGCGCAAGATTCTCAACATCTTCCCGAGCATCGATACACCGACCTGCGCCACCTCGGTGCGCAAGTTCAATGCTCAGGCCAATGCCCTGGAAAACACCGTGGTGCTGTGCATCTCCGCCGACCTGCCGTTCGCGCAGAAGCGCTTCTGTGGCGCCGAGGGGCTGGAGAATGTCATCAACCTGTCCACCATGCGCGGCGTCGAGTTCCTCAAGGATTACGGCGTAGCGATTGCCAGCGGTCCGCTGGCCGGGGTCGCGGCTCGCGCGGTAGTCGTGCTCGACGAACAGAATCGTGTCCTGCACAGCGAGCTGGTCAACGAGATCGGCAGTGAACCGAACTACGAGGCAGCCATCGCCTCGCTTGGCTGATCTGCCTTGCTACGACGAAACGGCGAGTGGCTTTTAATAGCACTCGCCGTTTTGTTTTCTGGCGACAGAAATCCATCGGTTGGTGCGAAACCGCCCGTCGTCGTCAATTAGCGTGAACCCTCCGAGACAACTACTTTCAGGCATGCCGCCCGGCTTCAGCGTCGCGGGTGTGGAGAAGTCTGCAAAAGTGGCAAATAGGCAGCTTTTCAAAAATCTTTTCGCTCAGCTGCTGTCATAGCGCTGATGCCCATTGAATGGATTCAGTTTATGCCTACCTCAGAGATCAAGAAAATCGGTGTTTCCGGAACCGGAATGATCGCCCGCGGCTTCGTGCGGTTAATCAAGAAACACTATCCGGACATGGAAATCTCGCGCGTCCTGACACGCCGGCCGCTCTCAACGATGGCTGACTTCCCGTTGGCAGACGTCCTCACCAACTCGCTGGATGAGCTGATCGATCATTCCGATCTGATTGTCGAGTGCAGCGGTGACGTGTTCCATGGGACTTCAGTCATTGAACGCGCTTTCGAAGCGGGCTTGCAGGTGGTGACGGTCAACGCCGAACTGCAGGTGACCACGGGCTCCTTCCTGGCTGGCAGGGGTTTCCTCACCGAAGCCGAAGGCGACCAGCCAGGTTCGCTTGCGGCCCTGCATGAAGACGCGCTGCAGATGGGCTTTCAGCCGCTGGTGTACGGCAACATGAAGGGCTATCTGAACCATGATCCGTCGCCGGAAGACATGGCCTACTGGGCCAATCGACAGGGGATCAGCGTCGATCAGACCACGTCCTTCACCGACGGCACCAAGGTGCAGATCGAGCAGGTGATCATCGGTAACGGCCTGGGCGCCACCATTACCCGTCAGGGCATGGAGGGGCTGGCCTCGACCAACCTGGACGACAGCGCCAGCCTGCTCGGCATGATGGCCGAGCGAGCAGGGCAGCCAATCGTCGACTACGTCATTCCTTCCGGCTACCCGGCCGGCGGCGTGTTCCTGGTGGGCAGGCACGACGAGGATCAGGCGCAGGCAATCGAGTACTTCAAGCTGGGCCGCGGGCCGTTCTACACGCTGGTGCGTCCGTTCCACCTCTGCTCGCTGGAAGTGGGCAAGACCGTGCGCCGCGTGCTGAATGGCGGTGGTGTGCTGCTCAACAACTCGACCGAACCGACCCTTGGCGTTGCGGCCATCGCCAAGCGCGCCATGAAGCCGGGTGAGCTGATCGAGCGCGGCATCGGCGGTTTCCAGTTCCGTGGCGAGGCGATCAAGCTGGCCGAGCACCCGGATCACGTGCCGATCGGTCTGCTGCGCAAGACTGCGCTCAAACGCGCCGTCGAGCCTGGCCAGATCATCACCTTCGACGACATCGACATTTTGCCGAGTCGCGCGCTGGATATCGTGCTGGAGCAGCGCAAGCCGCGCATGACCCAGGTCGAGAGCAAAGGGTCGGACTGGACCACACCTGGCATCAGCACCATGGGAATGCTCGCCTTCGGTGGTTGAACGACGCTCAAACAAAGAGGCCGCTGTCTGACGTCAGCGGCCTTTTTGTTTCTGTTGTCGGTGATGATCGAAAGAGCGGCGATTCAGGGACCGCCGCGTTGCCGTCAAGCCTTGCGCATGGACCAGTAGCGTGGCTTGAACAGGTCGCGCTCGCCGAGCAAGGTCACGCCGGCGGCGAAACCGATCAGCACCAGGCCGATATAGACGCAGAGTTCGATAAAACCTTGTGGCTGAGGCACGAAGTGCAGCGCGGCGGCCAACACCGCTGCTGTCGCGGCCCAGCGCGCGAGCACAGCCACACCGGCGCCCTTGGGCGAGGCGCGATAGACGAACAACCCCATGAACAGCGCCTGCAGCGTGACACCGCTGGAGAAGGCCAGTGCCAGACCGGCGGCGCCATAGTGCTTGTAAAGCGCGGCATCCAGGCCGATGGTCATGGCCGAGCTGATCAGCGTGATCACCAGAAACAGGCGAACCTGGTGCTGGGCGAGCAGGGCGCGGCCCCAGAGCAGGGCGAGCCCCATCGACGGCAGACCAAGCGCGTAGATGACCATCAGCGAAGCCGTTGCCTGGGTTTGCGTGGCGCCGAACTCGCCGCGCTCGAGCAGTACCGCGACCACCGCTTCCGGGAAGGAGCAAAGCACGACGGTGGCCGGCACGAGGAACAGCAACGTCGCCAGCAGCCCCTTGCGAATCACCGCGGCATGAGCGCTGTGATCCTGCTCGTTCCAGCTGGAGGAGAACTGCGGAAAGAGCACGGAAAGCACGGACATCGCGTACAGCGTCAGCGGGATGGTGACGATGCGGAAGGCGAACGACAGCATGGTGATGCTGCCTTCCTCAAGGAATGAGGCGAACATCCGCTCGGCCAAAATGCACGCCTGCTGAGCGCCAGCGGCCATCAGTACCGGGGCGAATGCCAGGCCGAACTGACTGCCGTGACCTTTTTCCAGCGGTTGCGCCTCTCCCCGCAGGTAATGAATACGGCGGTGCTGCACGACGATCAGGGCCAACTGCGGCAAAAGCATGCCGAGAAAGATCACCATGCCGCTGGGTTCGAACAGCAGAATCCCGATGATGGCCCCGGCATTGAGCAGCAGGGTTCGTGTCATCGGCATGACGAACACGTTGTCCATGTTGAGCAACGCGCCCTGGCAGTACAGCGCGGCCTGTACGCCGATCAGCAGCGCGCCGACGCAGAAGACCAGTTGTCCGTTGGCGACCTGTTCCGGTGTCCAGCCCGGTGCCAGGGCGTTCAGCACCCAGTAGCTGGTCAGCAGTATCAACAGGCAGGCCGCGCCACCGAGCAGCATGATGCGCCAGTAAAGCCAGCGCGCGACCGCCTCGAACAGCGATTGCGACTGGCTGCGCAGCTTCTGCAGGTAAGGGATCATGGCGTCGCGCAAGGCGAGGCCGAGAAAGTTCTCGAAGAACAGCGGCAGGATCAGAGCGACGAAGATGAGGTCCGCTTCCCAGCTGAGGCCGAAGGAGCGGGCGATGAACAGATCGCGAAGAAACCCGAGAAGAAAACTGGCGACGGTCAACGCCAGAATGACCAGCGATACATTCATTCCTTGATCCTTGCTGGCCATCGATGATGGCCCGTTAGCGACACGACAATGTCCGATTCGACGTGCTGGCAGACCACACGGCCTGCTTACAGCTCTTCCCCTCGCAGCCCGGTGCCCGAGAAGAACGCTAAATAGACTTAAGACCCGGCACATGGTTCCGACGCGCACCGGCCTGTCTGGGGCTCTTCATACATGCCGATACGTAAAAATGCCGTAAAGGCACTTTGCGAGCGGTTCGCGACTGCTTATGGTTCACGCTCCTTTTCAAGCGAACCCCGTTCATGACCGTGGCTCATCCTTCTTCCGCGCGTTCCAGCCTTCGTTGGCTGCTCATCATCCTCGCCGTAGCTGCCATCGGGCTGCTGGTCTGGTGGCTGTGGCCTGCACCTCAGGAAAACCCTCAGCGGCCGGGCGGGCGTCCGGGCTTCGGCGCGTTTGGCGGGCCTGTGCCCGTGCGCGTGGCCAAGGTGGAGCAAGGTGAGTTCGAAGTCTTCAACAAGGCGCTCGGCAGCGTGACGCCGTTGAATACCGTCAATCTGCGCAGCCGGGTCGGTGGCGAGCTGGTCGAGCTGCGTTTCGAAGAGGGGCAGCGTGTCAAGAAGGGCGATCTGCTGGCGGTGATCGACCCTCGCCCATACAAGGTCGCGCTGCAACAGGCGGAGGGCACCCTGCAGCAGAACCGCGCGCAGCTGAAGAACGCGCAAGTGGATTTCGAGCGTTATCGCGGTCTCTACGCCGATGACAGCATCGCCAAGCAGACCCTGGATACTCAGGAAGCGCTGGTCAGCCAGTACCAGGGCACGCTGGCCGCCAATCAGGCGTCGGTCAACGAGGCGCGCCTGAATCTCGAGTTCACCCAGATTCGCTCGCCCATCGATGGTCGGGTCGGCCTGCGCCAGCTCGATGTGGGCAATCTGGTAGCTGCCAACGACACCACGCCGCTGGTGGTGATCACCCAGACCCAGCCGATGTCCATCAGCTTCACCCTGCCCGAAGGCGAGTTGCTGCCGGTGCTGACGCGCTATCGCCAGGGCGATGAGCTTGCAGTGCAGATTTGGGATCGCGGTGAAAAGATCCAGTTTGGCGAGGGCGTGCTGGAGAGCATCGATAACCAGATTGATGCGACTACCGGCACGCTGCGCCTGAAGGCGCGTTTCGACAATGAAGCGGAGCTGCTGATCCCCAACCAGTTCGTCAACGTGCGCCTGCGGGTGGAGACCCTGCGTGACGCCGTGTTGATTCCGTCTGCGGCGCTGCAGTTCGGTTCGCGCGGCACCTTCGCCTATGTCGTCGGCGACGACAACAAGGTGGAGCTACGGACGTTGCAGGCCGGGCCTACCAACGGCGCGACCACGGTGGTGCTCGACGGCTTGAAGGTGGGCGAGCGGGTGGTGATGGAAGGTACCGACCGACTGCGCGATGGCGCTGAAGTGGAGGTCGTCGGCAGCCAGCGCATGGCCGAGCAGGCTGCGGAAAATCCGGTGCTCGGGGGCGGTGAGGCTGCGGAGCGCGAAGAGCGATGAACATCTCGCGGTTGTTCATCCTGCGACCGGTTGCTACCACGCTGAGCATGATCGCAATCCTGCTGGCAGGACTGATCGCCTACAAGCTGTTGCCAGTGGCGGCATTGCCGCAGGTGGACTACCCGACGATCCGTGTGATGACGCTGTATCCCGGTGCCAGCCCCGAAGTCATGACCAGCGCCGTTACCGCACCGCTGGAGCGCCAGTTCGGGCAGATGCCTGGGCTCGAGCAGCTGTCATCCACCAGTTCCGGCGGCGCCTCGGTGATTACCCTGCGCTTTTCGCTGGACGTGGCGCTGGATGTCGCGGAACAGGAAGTGCAGGCCGCGATCAACGCGGCGAACAACCTGCTGCCCAACGATCTGCCGGCGCCGCCGGTGTACAACAAGGTTAACCCGGCCGACACGCCGGTGCTGACCCTGGCCGTGACGTCCGAATCGCTGCCGCTGCCCAAACTGCATGATCTGGTCGACACGCGCATGGCGCAGAAACTGGCGCAGATCAACGGCGTCGGCATGGTCAGTATCGCCGGTGGCCAGCGGCCGGCGGTGCGTATCCGCACCAACCCGGAAGCACTTGCCGCGTACGGCCTTTCGCTGGCCGACGTGCGCTCGCTGATCACCAGCTCCAACGTCAACCAGCCCAAAGGCAACTTCGACGGCCCGACCCGGGTGTCGATGCTCGACGCCAACGACCAGCTGAAGACGCCTGAGGAATATGCCGAGCTGATCCTCACCTACGAGGATGGCGCCGCGCTGCGGCTTAAGGATGTCGCGGACATCATCGACGGCGCCGAGAACGAGCGCCTCGCGGCCTGGGCCAACGAGAGCCAGGCGGTGCTGCTCAACGTCCAGCGCCAGCCCGGTGCCAATGTCATCGACGTGGTCGAACGCATCCAGGCGCTGCTGCCGGAAGTGACGGCCAGCATGCCGGCCGGCCTGGATGTGGTGGTGCTCACCGACCGTACCCAGACCATCCGCGCCGCCGTCACCGATGTGCAGCATGAGCTGATGCTCGCCACCTTCCTGGTGGTGATGGTCACCTTCGTCTTTCTCAAGAAGCTCTCGGCCACGGTGATCCCGTCAATTGCCGTGCCGCTGTCGCTGGTCGGCACCTTCGCGGTGATGTACGTCTGCGGTTTCTCCCTGAACAACCTGACCTTGATGGCGCTGACGATTGCCACCGGCTTCGTGGTGGACGATGCAATCGTCATGCTGGAGAACATCGCGCGGCACCTGGAGGAGGGCGAGACACCGCTCAACGCCGCGCTCAAGGGCGCACGGCAGATCGGTTTTACGCTGATCTCGCTGACCTTCTCGCTGATCGCCGTGCTGATCCCGCTGCTGTTCATGCAGGATGTCGTCGGCCGGCTGTTCCGCGAGTTCGCCATCACCCTGGCGGTGGCGATTCTGATCTCGCTGGTGGTGTCGCTGACGCTGACGCCGATGATGTGCGCCAAGCTGCTCAAGCCGCAGACGGCCGCCGACGCCAAGCCTGACTGGGTCGAGCGCCTGATCGGCGGTTACTCGCGCTGGCTGACCTGGGTATTGCGCCACCAGACGCTGACCCTTCTGGTCGCGGTTGCGACGCTTGGCCTTACCGTCGTGCTCTATCTCGCCGTGCCCAAGGGCTTCTTCCCGGTGCAGGACACCGGCGTGATCCAGGGCATCAGCGAGGCGCCGCAGTCGATCTCCTTCCGCGCCATGAGCGAACGGCAGCAGGCACTGGCGCGGGTGATTCTTGCCGATCCGGCGGTGGACAGCCTGTCGTCCTACATCGGCGTGGATGGCGACAACGTCACGCTCAACAGCGGCCGCCTGCTGATCAATCTCAAGCCCCACGGCGAGCGAGACCTGACTGCCAGCCAGATCATCGACCGGCTGCGACCGGAGCTGGCCAAGGTGCCAGGTATCGAGCTGTACCTGCAGCCGGTGCAGGATCTGTCCATCGAGGATCGGATCAGCCGCACGCAATTCCAGTTCAGCCTCGAGACGCCGGACGGCGAGCTGCTGCAGGAGTGGACGCCGCGGCTGGTCGAGGCGCTGCGCGAGCGGCCGGAGCTGACCGATGTGGCCAGCGACCTGCAAAGCAGCGGCCTGCAGATCTATCTGGACATCGACCGCGACGCCGCGGCGCGCCTGGGCATCCAGGTCGCGGATATCACCGATGCGCTGTACGACGCCTTCGGCCAACGGCAGATTTCCACCATCTTCACCCAGGCCAGTCAGTACCGCGTGGTGCTGGAGGCAGAGGCGGGCAACCGCCTCGGTCCGCAGGCGCTGGAGCAACTGTTCGTGCAGAGCGAGGGCGGCACGCCGGTGCGGCTGTCGAGCCTGGCGCGGCTGGAACAGCGCAACGCGCCGCTGCTGATCAACCACATCGGCCAGTTCCCGGCGGTGACCCTGTCGTTCAACCTGGCCGAAGACGTGTCGCTGGGCAAGGCGGTGGAGGTGATCGAGGCGGTGGAGCAGCAGATCGGCCTGCCGGCCGGCATCCAGACCCGCTTCCAGGGTGCGGCCGAGGCTTTCCGCGCCTCGCTGTCCAGCACGCTGCTGCTGATCCTCGCCGCGGTGGTGACCATGTACATCGTGCTCGGCGTGCTCTACGAGAGCTACATCCACCCGGTCACCATTCTTTCCACCTTGCCGTCGGCGGCGGTCGGCGCGCTGCTGGCCTTGCTGCTGACCGGCAACGACCTCGGGCTGATCGCGATCATCGGCATCATCCTCCTGATCGGCATCGTCAAGAAGAACGCGATCATGATGATCGACTTCGCCCTGGAGGCCGAACGGCAGCAGGGCATGAGTCCGCAGGACGCGATCTATCGCGCGGCGCTGCTGCGTTTCCGTCCGATCCTGATGACCACGCTGGCGGCGCTGTTCGGTGCGATTCCACTGATGCTGGCATCCGGCTCCGGTGCCGAGTTGCGCCAGCCGCTCGGTCTGGTGCTGGTCGGCGGTCTGCTGCTCAGCCAGCTGCTGACGCTGTTCACCACACCGGTGATCTACCTGTTCTTCGACCGCCTCGGCCATCGCTTCGGGCGTCGCCGCGAGCCGCTGGCGGAGGCTCAAGCGTGAGCCGGCCTGCGATCGTGCGGGGGCGGGTATGAACCTTTCCGCACCCTTTATCGCCCGTCCCGTGGCGACCATGTTGCTCAGTCTGGCGATCCTGTTGCTGGGTGGTGTCAGCTTCGGCCTGCTGCCGGTATCGCCGCTGCCGAACATGGATTTCCCGGTAATCACCGTGCAGGCCAGCCTACCCGGCGCGAGCCCCGAGATCATGGCCTCCAGCGTCGCGACCCCACTGGAGCGCTCGCTGGGCAGCATCGCCGGCGTCAGCCAGATGACCAGTCGCAGCAGCCAGGGCTCGACGCGGATCATCATCCAGTTCGACCTGGACCGCGAGATCAATGGCGCCGCCCGCGACGTGCAGGCGGCCATCAACGCCGCGCGCAACCTGCTGCCCAGCGGCATGCGCAGCATGCCCACCTACCGCAAGATCAATCCGTCCCAGGCACCGATCATGGTGCTCTCGCTGACCTCGGACGTGCTGGACAAGGCCGAGCTGTACGACATCGGCTCGACCATCCTGGCGCAGAAGCTGTCGCAGGTGTCCGGCGTCGGCGAGATCCAGGTCGGCGGCAGCTCGCTGCCCGCCGTGCGCATCGAGCTGCAGCCGCAGCAGCTGGAGCAGTACGGCGTGTCGCTGGACGAAGTGCGCCAGACCATCGCCAACGGCAACGTGCGCCGACCCAAGGGGATGGTCGAGGACGCGGACCGCCACTGGCAGGTTCGTGCCAACGATCAGCTGCACGAGGCGGCCGACTACACACCGCTGATCATCCGCTACCAGGACGGTGCGGCGCTGCGCCTGGGCGATGTCGCAAAGGTGCGCGATTCGGTGGAGGACCGCTACAACAGCGGCTTCTTCAACAACGAGCAGGCCGTGCTGCTGATCGTCAATCGCCAGGCCGGCGCCAACATCATCGAAACCATCGAGGGCATCCGCCGCGAACTGCCGGCGCTGCAGGCGATCATGCCCGGCAGCGTCGATCTGAACATCGCCATGGACCGCTCGCCGGTGATCCGCGCCACGCTGCACGAGGCCGAACGCACGCTGCTGATCGCGGTGGCGCTGGTCATCGTGCTGGTGTTCCTGTTCCTCGGCAGCCTGCGTACTGCATTGATCCCGGCGCTGGCGGTGCCGGTGTCGCTGGTCGGTACCTTTGCCGTGATGTACCTGTTCGGCTTCTCGCTGAACATCCTCTCGCTGATGGCGCTGATCCTGGCCGCGGGCCTGGTGGTGGACGATGCCATCGTGGTGCTGGAGAACATCGCCCGGCATATCGACGACGGCATGCCGCCGTTGAAGGCCGCCTACGTCGGCACCCGCGAAGTCGGTTTCACGTTGCTGTCGATGAACCTCTCACTGGTGGTGGTATTCGTCTCCATCCTCTACATGGGAGGCATCGTCGAGCGGCTGTTCCGCGAGTTTTCCATCACCCTGGCGGCGGCGATCCTGGTCTCGCTGCTGGTTTCGCTGACGCTGACACCGATGCTCTGCGCGCGCTGGCTCAAACCGCATCATCCCGCGCAGGAAGGGCGTCTGCAGCGCTGGAGCCACCAGGCCCATCAGTGGTTGCTGCGTCACTACGACCGGTCGCTGAGCTGGGCACTGCGGCACCGTCGCATCACGCTGCTGAGCTTGCTGGCGACCATCGCGCTGAACGTTGTGCTCTACGTGCAGGTGCCAAAGACCTTCCTGCCACAGCAGGACACCGGCCAGCTGACCGGCTTTATCCGCGGTGATGACGGCCTGTCCTTCCAGGTCATGCAGCCGAAGATGGAAGTCTTCCGCAAGGCGGTGCTGGCGGATCCGGCGGTGGAGAGCGTGGCGGGCTTCATCGGCGGGCAGGGCGGCATCAACAATGCTTTCATGATCGTGCGCCTCAAACCGCTGAGCGAGCGGAAGATCTCGGCGCAGAAGGTCATCGAGCGCATCCGCAAGAACCAGCCGAAGGTGCCTGGCGGGCGCATGTTCCTCATGGCCGATCAGGACCTGCAGTTCGGCGGTGGCCGGCAGAGCAGTTCGGCCTATTCCTACACGTTGTTGGCGAGCGACCTGAACGACCTGCGCACCTGGGTGCCGCGGGTCACCCAGGCACTGTCGGCGCTGCCGGAACTGACCAGCATCGACGCCAATGACGGCGAGGGGGCCCAGCAGATCAGCCTGAAGATCGATCGCGATGCGGCCAAGCGTCTGGGCATAGACATGAGTACGGTGACCACGCTGCTCAACAACGCCTTCAGCCAGCGGCAGATTTCCACCATCTACGAATCGCTCAACCAGTACCAGGTCGTGATGGAGATCGACCCCAGCTACGCGCAGTACCCCGAGGTGCTGGAGCAGATCCACATCATCACAGAGGATGGCCGGCGCGTGCCGCTTGCCGTGTTCGCCCGCTACGAACGCAGCCTGGAGGAGGATAGGGTCAGCCACGACGGGCAGTTCGCTGCGGAGAACATCGATTTCGACCTCGCGCCTGACGTCAGCCTCGATCAAGCGACCCTGGCCATCGAGCGCGCCGTCGCCGCCATCGGCATGCCGAGTGAGGTACAGGGCCGCCTCGGCGGCACCGGCAGCGCCTTCGAGAGCACTCAGCAAGGCCAGCCACTGATGATTCTCGGCGCCTTGCTGCTGGTCTACATCGTGCTGGGCATCCTCTACGAGAGCTACATCCATCCGCTGACCATTCTCTCGACACTGCCATCGGCCGGAGTCGGCGCGCTGCTGGCGATCATCCTCACCGGCGACCAGTTCAGCCTGATCTCGCTACTCGGGCTCTTCCTGCTGATCGGCGTGGTGAAGAAGAACGCGATCCTGATGATCGACCTGGCGCTGCAGTTCGAGCGCAACGACAGGCTGTCGCCCGCCGATTCGATCCATCGCGCCTGCCTGCTGCGTTTCCGGCCGATCCTGATGACCACCATGGCGGCCATTCTCGGCGCGCTGCCGCTGCTGCTCGGCGGCGCGGAGGGCGCCGAGATGCGCCAGCCGTTGGGTCTGACCATCATCGGCGGTCTGCTGCTGAGCCAGATCCTGACCCTCTACACCACGCCGGTGGTCTATCTGTACCTGGACCGCCTGCGTCATCGTTTCAACAGCTGGCGCGGTGTTCGCACCGATGCCGCCCTGGAAAACCCGCTATGAATCCGTCGTCGCTGAGCCCCTCATCGCTGAAGCATGCCCTGCGGCCCCTCGCGGCTGCCGTGCTGGCCCTGTCGTTGGGCGCCTGTACCCTGGGCCCGGACTATCAACGTCCGGAGCTGCCCGTGGCTACCGAATTCAAACAGGCCGAAGGCTGGAAAGCCGCGGCGCCGGCCGATGTGCTGGAGCGTGGCGCGTGGTGGCGGCTTTATGGCGATGCCGAGCTGGACGCCCTGGTCGCCCGGCTGAATGTCGACAATCAGAACCTGGCCGCGGCCGAGGCCCAGTTCCGTCAGGCCCGGGCACTGGTACGCGGTGCACGCTCGCAGCTGTTCCCGATCCTTTCCGGCAGTGCCGGCGTGACCCGTTCAGCGCAGGGCAGTGGTAGCTCGGACACCAGCGGCGGCTCGTTCGGCAGTGGCGTCAGCGAAAGCTACGAAGCGGGCCTGAGTGCGTCCTGGGAGGCGGATATCTGGGGCCGACTGCGGCGCAATCTGGAAGCGAACCGCGCCAGCATGCAGGCCAGCGCCGCAGATTTGGCCGCAGTGCGGCTGAGCCTGCAGGCCGAGCTGGTGCAGACCTACCTGCAGCTGCGGGTGATCGACGAACATCAACGCCTGCTCGACCAGACCGTCGCGGCTTACGCACGCTCGCTGCGCCTGACCGAGAACCAGTATCGGGCCGGCATCGTGCCGAAATCCGACGTCGCCCAGGCGCAGACGCAACTCAAGAGCACCCAGGCCCAGGCCATCGACCTGCGCTGGCAGCGGGCGCAGATGGAACATGCGATCGCCGTGCTCATCGGCGTTGCGCCCTCGGAGCTGGATATTGCGGTGCGCGAGGACATCCCGGCGCTGCCGGGCGTGCCGCTAACCGTGCCTTCACAATTGCTGGAGCGTCGTCCAGACATTGCATCAGCCGAGCGCCAGGTCATGGCGGCCAATGCCAACATCGGCGTTGCCGAAGCGGCCTGGTACCCGGACCTGACGCTTTCGGCGAGCGGTGGTTACCGTAACAGCAGCTTCAGCGACCTGTTCAGTGTGCCCAACCGTTTCTGGTCGCTCGGCCCGCAACTCGCGCTGACACTGTTGGACTTCGGCAGCCGGCGCGCCGAACTGGAGCGTGCCGAAGCCAGTTATGACCAGACCGTGGCCACTTACCGGCAGACCGTGCTCGATAGCTTCCGCGAGGTGGAGGATTACCTGGTGCAGCTGCGGGTGCTGGAAGAGGAGGCGGTTGTGCAGCGCGAGGCGCTGGAGGCGGCACAGGAGTCTCTGCGTCTGATCGAGAACCAGTACCGGGCAGGCACTGTCGATTTCCTCAGCGTTGCCACGGTGCAGACCACCGCGCTGAACAACGAGCGCACCAACCTGACCCTGCTGGGCGATCGGCTGACCGCCAGTGTGCTGCTGATCGCCGCGCTCGGCGGTGGCTGGGATAGACAGCAGC
>NZ_JXXD01000384.1 GCF_000935215.1 Stutzerimonas stutzeri | reverse complement strand
CTTCTCCGGCTCGCCCGCTGACGCGGGCCAGGTCAACCCCGCAACGACAGGCGAGAACGCCCCCGCCATACCTTGCGGCGCCGGTCTTGAGGCGTGGCGTGGAAGCTCCATAGCGATACCGGGCGGGTTGTCCGTGAACCGTCCTTCGTGACGTGATGGGCAGGAACCGCCAGCGTTGAGGACGGCACGCACCTGCACAACCTGCCGCAGCAAGCGCCAGCGTGTTCGCCAGCGTCCCGTCCATCGCGGCGGGACGTTGGGCGGGCCGATCCGGCGCAGCCGGTTCGGCAGCATCGAGGGGCGCCAAGCATCGCGCGGCGGGGATAGCTCGCAGGGCTTTCCCCTGGAGGCAAGCGAAGCGCGCAGCGCCGCAGGCGCGAAGGCGTGAGGGATTGAAGCCGAATGGCCGTGACGGCAAAGACGGCACGGGGCGTAGCCCGAAAGCCCGGCGGCGCTATGCGCCGACACGCCCAGGCCGTTCCAGATTTCTAAGCAGGAAACGCGGACATGCCTCTGATGAAATGGGCGCGGCCCTACGCTGCGAGGTATGCA
>NZ_JXXD01000383.1 GCF_000935215.1 Stutzerimonas stutzeri | reverse complement strand
GCACCGATGGCGGTCAAACCTGGTCCTCGTCCTTCACCCCGGTCGAGGGCAGCAACACCGTTTCCGTCCGTCAGACCGACGTGGCTGGTAATACGTCGGGTGCGACCACCGTCAGTTTCGTGCTCGACACTCAGGTCGCTGCGCCGACCGTTTCGCTGCAGGCCGACACTGGCGTCAGCGGCACTGATGGCATTACCAACAATGGCGCGCTAAGCGTTGGCGGAACCGAGACCGGTGCGACCGTCGAGTACAGCACCGATGGCGGTCAAACCTGGTCCTCGTCCTTCAC